>DASQTB010000067.1:0-25522 GCA_035642095.1 Actinomycetota bacterium
CCGTACCGACGTCGCGGTCACGATGCCGCCCATGGAGATCACGGCCACCTCTGTGGTACCACCACCGATGTCCACCACCATCGAGCCGATCGGCTCGTGGATCGGCATCCCCGCCCCGATCGCCGCGGCCATGGGCTCCTCGATGATGTACGCGGCCCGGGCCCCGGCGGAGATCGTCGCTTCCTCGACGGCCCGCTGCTCCACCCCGGTGATGCCGGAAGGAACGCACACCACCACCCTGGGCTTGGCCAGGAACCGACGGGTGTGGACCTTCTGGATGAAGTAGCGGAGCATCTTCTCGGTGACGTCGAAATCGGCGATCACCCCGTCCTTCAGCGGGCGGACGGCCTGGATATGCGCCGGGGTCCGACCGATCATCCGCTTGGCTTCGGTCCCGACCGACAGGACCTGCTTCGTCTCCTGGTTGATGGCCACGACCGAGGGCTCGTTGAGCACCACGCCCCGGCCGCGCACGTAGACCAGGGTGTTCGCCGTGCCGAGGTCGACGGCCATGTCTCGGCCGAGGAGGCCGGTCAGGCCCTCGGCACGCTCGTGTCGGTCGTTGTTGTTCAACTGGGGACTCATGTCGTGTTCAGGCCCGTCCGGGCCGGGCATCGCCCCTTTCTACAGGAGACCCCCGGCCAGCGCAATGGACCGCGGCAAGGTTAGCCCAATCGTTACCTGGCCGTCCGCGAACCTACCGCACGTTAGGTTTGGGCATGGACGTAACCACCCGCCGTCCCGTATGGTCAATACAACCGGATGCATCCCGTTCCCGTCCACCCGTCCGTGCCCGCCTGTTGCCGCCTGCCCCGAGGAGGCCGGCGGTGAAGTCTGCTGTCCTCTTTCCCGGCCAGGGATCGCAGTATGCGGGGATGGCCGACCCCTG
The DNA here is from genome assembly GCA_035642095.1 of Actinomycetota bacterium. Lineage (GTDB taxonomy): Bacteria > Actinomycetota > UBA4738 > UBA4738 > CALAEC01 > DASQTB01. Next base: position 890 of record DASQTB010000067.1, read on the forward strand.
GTTAGACCATCCCGAGGCCCACACGATCGTGGAGCGATCCTCCGAGGTCCTGGGCTACGACGTGGCCGAGGCCGCCAGGAGCGACGAACGGCTGGCCGACACCGCCGTCGTCCAGCCGGCCCTGTTCGCCTGCGATCTGGCCGCCTTCCGGGTTCTCGAAGAGGAGGGACTCCGCTGGAACGCCGCCGCGGGCCACTCCCTGGGCGAGTTCGTGGCCCTGGTGGCCACCGGCGCCACCGACCTTGGGCCCACGCTGGAGGCGGTCGCCGAGCGCGGCCGAGCCATGCACGAGGCCGGCCAGGCGAACCCGGGAGCGATGACGGCGCTGGTCGGGCTGTCTCCGGACGAGGCGGCCGATATCTGCCGGGTGGCCGGCCGGGGGGACGTCCTGATGGTGGCCAACGAGAACAGCCCGAAGCAGACCGTCCTCTCGGGGAGCGTGCCGGCCATCGAGCGGGCCGAGGACCTGGCCCGGAGCCGCAAGTGCCGAGTGGTCCGGCTCAAGGTGGCGGGGGCGTTCCACTCTCCGTTGATGCGGCCGGCCCTGGACCGGGTTCGGGCGGCCATCGCCCGGCTCGAGTTCCGAGCCCCTCGGTTCCCAGTGATCCCCAACGCCAGCGGACGTCCAACGAGCCAGCCGTCGGCCCTCCGGGACCTCCTGTCCCGGCATCTGGTGTCGCCGGTCAAGTGGGAGCGGTCGATGCGGGCGGCCGGAGAGGAACTCGGCGTGGAGCTGTTCGTCGAGGCGGGACCGGGCGACGTCCTGGCCAAGCTGGCCAAGCGATGCGTGCCCGGTTCCCGGGCGACGTCCGTTGGCACACCCGGCCAGGCGCGGGCTCTGGCCGAAGAGATCGGCGCGAGGGCGTAACGAGACGTGAGGAGCGAGTGATGCAGACCAGAGAACCGCCGATCGGTCATCGGCCGGTCTGGCTTCGGGTGATCGTGGCCCCGAGGCCCGGACGGGTCCGACTCCTGCCGCCGGTGCGGTTCCACGACGGGCACGAGTGGGTGCACCGGGGACAGCCGGTGGCTCGGGTCGAGCACGGGGCACAGAGCACCGAGGTGGTCTCCCCCGTCGATGGCCGGGTGACTTCCGTGCTGGCCGTGGAAGGCGAGCCGGTCGTGGCCGGCCAGCCGGTGATGGCCATCGAGGAGCGGCACACGGGATGACGCACGCCCGGATCGCCGCGGTGGGCTCCGCGCTTCCCGAGCGGATCGTCCCCAACGAGGAACTGGCGCAGCTCGTCGACACCAGCGACGAGTGGATCCGATCCCGGACCGGGATCGGGGCCCGGCACTTCGCCGGCGAGGACGACACCGCCGCATCGCTGGCCGCCGATGCGGGGGCCCGGGCGCTCGAGTCGGCCGGCATCGACCCCGCCTCCGTCGACATGACGGTGGTGGCCACGGTGAGCGGTGACCAGCCTCTGCCCTCGACGGCATCGTTCGTTCAGGACCGGCTGGGGATCACCGGCGCGGCCTTCGACCTGGCCGCCGCGTGCGCAGGGTTCATCTATGCCACCCAGATAGGGGCGGCCCAGATCGCCACTGGCGGCGCCGAGACCGTGCTGGTCGCGGGAACGGAGGTCCTGTCCCGGTTCCTGGACTTCACCGACCGGACCACGTGCGTCCTGTTCGGCGACGGCGCGGGGGCGGCCGTCCTCCTGCCCAGCGAGGAGCCCGGGGTGATCGGATCGGTCCTGGAGAACCAGGGCCGTCATGCCCACCTCCTGGAGATCCCGGCCGGAGGCTCCCGCGAGCCCGCCACTTCGGACACGGTGGCCCGGCAGGATCACAAGATCCGGATGAAGGACGGTCGCGAGGTGTTCAAACGGGCCGTGGTCGGGATGGCCGATGCCTGTGCCCGGCTACTCGAGAAGTCGGGGTACACCCCGGACGATGTGTCGCTCCTGGTGCCGCATCAGGCCAACGGCCGGATCATCGCGTCGGTGGCCCAGCGCCTCTCCTTCCCGATGGACCGGGTCTTCGTCGACTTGGAGACGGTGGGCAACACCTCGGCGGCATCGGTGCCGATCGCCCTGGACCACGCCTGGCGCCGAGGACGGCTTGGCCCGGGCGATCTCGTCCTCACCGTGGCGTTTGGGGCGGGCCTGGCCTACGGGGCCAACCTGACCCGATGGACGGCGGAGGCGCCGTCGTGAAGGCCCGGGTGGCGCTGGTGACGGGGGCGTCGAAAGGGATCGGCCGGGCCACGGCCGTGGCCCTGGCCGGAGACAAGCGGACGGTGGCCTGCGCGTACGCCTCGGACGACGGGGGGGCGAAGGATACGGTGCGTCTGATCGAGGAGGGGGGCGGCCGAGCGGCGCCCTTCCAGGTTGACGTAACCGAGCCCGATGCCGTCACGGATCTGGTCGAGGCCGTCACGGCCGACCTCGGACCCCCGGTCATCGTGGTGGCCAACGCGGGGACGAACCGGGACGGCCTGGCCGTCCGGTACGCCCGGGCCGACTGGGAACGGGTCGTGGCGGTAAACCTCACCGGGGCCTTTGCCACGATCCAGGCCGCGCTCCCTCACATGATGAAGGCCCGGTGGGGCCGGATCGTGGCGGTGTCCTCGGTGGTGGCCATTCGAGGGAACGCCGGCCAGGTGGCCTATGCCGCTTCGAAGGCCGGCCTGCTGGGCATGATCCGGAGCATGGCCAAGGAGTACGGGGGCCGGGGGATCACCGCGAACGCGGTCGTGCCCGGGCTCATCCACACCGACATGACGTCGGGCCTGGCCGACAAGGCCCGGTCCGCCCTGACCGAGGACATCCCGGCCGGCCGGACCGGAGCACCGGAGGAGGTCGCCGCGCCGATCCGCTTCCTCGCGTCCGAGGAAGCGTCGTACGTCAATGGGGCTGTGCTGGTCGTCGACGGCGGCCTGGCCGCGTAGGAGGAGGGATCGACATGACGAAGCAGGAGATCGAGGACCGGGTGCGCAAGGTGCTCGTCGAACAGCTGGCCCGGGACGAATCCGACGTGACCACGGAGGCCCGCTTCGAGGAGGATCTCGACGCCGACTCCCTCGACCTGGTCGAAGTGGTCCTGGCTCTGGAGGAGGAGCTCGGCGTCAACATCCCCGAGGAGGAGATGGAAGGGGTCAAGACGGTGGGCCAGGCCGTCGACCTCGTGGCCGAGAAGCTCGGAGCCAACGCCTGAGGGGAACGGTGGAACGGATGGCCGCTCGCACCGTCGTCGTCACCGGCATCGGCGCCGTCACCCCGGTCGGGATCGGCCGGGAGTCGTTCTGGGACGCCCTGGTCTCCGGCCGCTCGGGGATCGGCCCGATCACCCTGTTCGACGCGTCCGGATACCCGGTCAAGATCGCCGGGGAGGTCAAGGACTTCGATCCGGTCGAGCACATGGACCGGAAGGAGGCCCGGCGAACCGACCGGGCCGTCCAGCTCGCCGTGGCCGCCGCCCGGCAGGCGTGGCAGGACGCCGGCGAGCCCAAAGGCGATCCGGCCCGGACCGCCGTCGTCGTCTCGACCGGGATCGGTGGCTTGACGACCTTGGTCAAGCAGGCCCGGATCCTGTTCGACCGGGGGCCCGACCGCGTCTCGCCGTTCATGGTGCCGTCGATGATGCCCAACGCCGCAGCGGGCCAGGTCGCCATGGACCTCGGGTTCACCGGGCCGAACACCTGCATCACCACGGCCTGTGCCGCCGGCGCCCACGGGATCGGCGAGGCCTACCGGTTCATCCTCGACGGTCTGGCGGACGTGGCCCTGGCCGGCGGGACGGAGTGCGTGATCAACGAGGTCGCCGTGGCTGGATTCGCCCAGATGCAGGCCCTATCTCGAAACACTGAGCCGGCGAAGGCCAGCCGACCGTTCGACGCGAACCGGGACGGCTTCGTCCTGTCAGAGGGCTCATGCATCCTGGTCCTGGAGGACGAGGAGCGGGCCCGTGGTCGGGGGGCCACGATCTACGCCCGGATCGCCGGCTACGGTGCTTCCGCCGACGCCTTCCACATCACTCAACCCGAGCCGAGCGGCTCCGGGGCCGTCTTGGCCATGGAGATGGCTCTCGCCGAGACGGGCCGCCCGGCCGAGGACGTCGGGTACATCAATGCCCACGGGACCTCGACGAAGCTCAACGACGCCGCCGAGACCCGGGCCATCCGAAAGGTGTTCGGCGACCACGCTGCCGACATGGCCGTCTCGTCCACGAAGTCGATGACTGGGCATCTCCTGGGTGCGGCCGGCGCCATCGAGGCCGCCGCCACCGCCATAGCGCTCCACACCGGGACGCTTCCTCCGACGATCAACTACGACACGCCGGACCCGGACTGCGACCTGGACTACGTCCCCAACGAAGCCCGCCAGGCCCAGGTCGATCTGGCGATGACGAACGCGTTCGGCTTCGGAGGCCAGAACGCGGTGCTGGCCCTGGCCAGGGCCTAGCCGCACCTATCCGAGCAGGCGGGCTTCACCCTCGTCGATCACCACGCTTCCGGCATAGACCGCGCCCGTATCGCCGAGGGGACCGAGCCGCTCCCCTCCGGCCACCAGGCGAACGGCAGCCGCGTTTCCCACCACCAGGTCGAGGCCCTCCCGAATGGGGAACCCCCGAGCGAAGCCCGGCGCCTGGGTCCCCTCCAGGAGGACCTCGCCGTCGCGGGAGATCCGGAGCCAGCTCTCCCCCTCGACCACCCGGACCACCAACCGATCCGGCGCGGGGGTGGGCGACGGTTCCGGCTCTGCCTCGACCTCCGTCGGCGGAGGCGAGGCCGGCTGGGGGCCCATGGTCTCCGGCGGGACGGCGACGTCCGGTGAGCGCCGGAGCCCGCCCAGCACGGCCAGCGAGATCAGGACGATGACGGACAGAACCACGAGTGCCGGGGCGAACCACCGAGCCGGACGGCGCTCCACCGGAGGAGGACCGCCGATGAGGGGGCGATCGGGAGAGGGGTGCGTGGCCCGGTACGCGCCGACCAGGGGACGGGGATCGAGACCGAGGTAACGGGCGTATTCTCGGAGGAAGATACGGGCGTACAGGCCGGCATGGTGCTCGTCGAGAGGGACGTCGGCCTCGAGCGCCTCCAGGTGACCCCGCTCGATCCGGGTATCCTCGGCGGCGCGGTCGAGATCGATCCCCCGCTCCTCCCGAGCCCGCCGGAGCCGATCGCCGATGCTGTCCCGCGGAGCGCGCAGCGCCATATCACCCGACCTTCGGCGCCTTCCCCCCAGGGCGATGATACCGCCGCCGTCCAGTCCCCCCATCGGCCGGTCGCCGGGTCGGGTGCCCACCCCGGGTGCCGGGAGCCCTCGACCGGGCCCGGCTCAGAAAAAGAGGTCGAGCTCGCGCTTGGCCGACTCCGGTGAGTCCGAGCCGTGCACCAGGTTCTCGGTGATGACTGTGCCGAAGTCACCCCGGATCGTCCCCGGAGGAGCCGCCGCCGGATCGGTCGGGCCCATCAGGGCGCGGACCACGGACACGGCCTGCTCCCCGCTCACCCGGGCCACGACCACCTCGCCCCCGGTGATGAAATCGACCAGCTCCGCGTAGAACGGCTTCTCCCGATGCTCCTCGTAATGGCGTTCGGCGAGGTCACGTTCGATCTGGAGCTGCCGCATCTCGTCGATCACCAGGCCCTTGCGCTCGATCCGGCCGATCACTTCCCCGATCAACCCTCGTCGCACCGCGTCCGGCTTGACGATGACCAAGGTTTCCTCACGAGCCATGGCTTCCTTCCGATCGAACGTACCGTGGGCGGGCGTCGGCCACAGTGTATAGAGAGCCCGTTGCCAGGATCAGGTCGTTCTCTTCGGCTGCGGCGTGCGCGGCGTCGAGGGCGCCCGCCACCGACGGGCGCACCTCCACGTCGGCGATCCCGGCGGCCCGGCAAGCATCCGCCAGCCGTTCCGGCGACACGGACTTCGGGTTCTGATTCGCGCAGGCGTACGCGCGCGTGGACACCGAGACCAGGGGCGTCAGGATGCCGTCGACGTCCTTCGTGTTCAGGACGCCGACCACGAGATGGAGCCGTTCCCAGGTGAACGCCTCGGAGAGAGCGGTGGCCAGCGCCCGGGCGGCTTCGGGATTGTGAGCGCCGTCGAGGACGACCAGGGGGTGCCGGGCGACCACCTCCAGGCGGCCCGGAGCGGTCAGGCCGTGGAGAGCCTCTCGGAGGGCTTCCTCGGACAGGGCCCGAGCGAGGAACGCCTCCGCGGCGACGATGGCCGTGGCCGCGTTCTCGGCCTGGTGGGCTCCGTGAAGCGGGAGGACGTACCCCTCGTAGGCGGCGTGCAGCCCGGCGACGGTGATCCGCTGCCCTCCCACCGCCGGGGTCCGCTCCACCAGGCTGTACTCCCGGCCCCGGAGGATCAGGGTCGCGCCGACGTCGCGGGCCCGCCCCTCGATCGCGGGGAGGGCATCCGGGCCCGGCTCCTGGATCACCGCCGTGGCCCCCTCCTTGATGATCCCCGCCTTCTCGGTCGCCACGTCCCGCACCGTCGGCCCGAGCTCGGGGTGGTCCAGAGCGATCGAACAGAGCACCGCGATCCTGGCCGGGATCAGATTCGTGGCGTCCCACGTCCCCCCCATGCCCACCTCGAACACCGCGGCCTCGACCGGCTTGTCGGCGAACCACAGATAGGCCAATGCGGTGAGGGTCTCAAAGTACGTGACCGGCTCCTGCCCGCGGCGGTCGACCTCATCCAGGTACGGCCTGAGATGGTCGTATGTCTCGGCAAACTCGGTCTCGGGGATGTCGTCGTCGCACAGCGTCACCCGCTCGGTGACGGAGGCGAGGTGGGGCGACGTGTAGACGCCCGTGGAGAGCCCGTGCGCGCAGAGGATTCTGCCGATGAGCCGCGCCGTGGTGGTCTTCCCGTTCGTCCCGGTGACGTGGACGGACGGATACGTTCGCTCGGGATGGTTGAGGAGATCGGCCAGGGCCCTGATCCGATCGAGGTCGGGAACCATCCGCCCCGGCTCGCGGCCGTCCAGATCGGCCACCGCGTCGCCGAACCGCATCGGGGTCAGCAGCCCAGCTCGTTCAGCTGCGCCTCGAGGAGGGCCCGCTCCTCCTCCAGGGACACCAGCTTCCGCCGCTCCTTCTCCACCACCTCGGGAGGAGCCTTGCCGGTAAACCCCGGGTCGTCGAGCTTGCGGGCCGCCCGCTCGGCGTCATCGGCGATGGCCTGCAGCCGCTTCCGGATCCGGGCGCATTCGGTCTCGGCGTCGAGGACGCCGGCCAACGGGATGAGGACGTCCGCCCCCTGGACGACCAACCGGGCGTGCCCCCCGCCGTCGATCGCTCCGTCCAGCAGCTCCAGGCGGTCGATCCGGGCCACCCGACGGATCTCGTCGTCGAGGGCGCCCAGGATCTGGCGGTGGTCCGTGTCGGCTCGGACGCGAACGGTCAGCGGCGCCCCCGGAGCCAGGCCGTGACCGCTTCGAAACGATCGGACCGCGTCCACCAGGTCCTCGGCGAAAGCGAATCGCTCCTCGGCCTCCTCGTCGCGAAGCTCGGGATGCGGCTCGGGCCACGGCGCCACCACGATCGAGTCGCCGACCCCAAAGCGTTGCCACGCCTCCTCGGTGACGAACGGCATGATCGGATGGAGGAGCCGAAGCGTCCGCTCCATCACCCAGGCCAGGACCTCGGCCGCGGAATGGCGATCCTCGACCGAGCCCCCGTACAGCCGGGGCTTGGCCATCTCCAGCGCCCAGTCGGCCATCTCCGACCAGACGAACCGATGGAGCGCCCGAGCGGCGTCGTCGAACCGGTAGTCCTCGAACGCCACGTCGACCTCCCGGCGGCACGTCTCGTGCCTGGACAGCAGCCACCGGTCCACCGGCGAGCGCTGCTCCTCCGGCGGAAGTACCGGCCCCCCGGCGCCACCCCAGGCGCCGAGGACCAGCCGGGCGGCGTTCCAGACCTTGTTGGCGAAGTTCCGCCCTGCCTCGGCGTCACGCACACCCATCGGGATGTTCTGCTGATCCGGGCTGGCCAGCCGGGAGAGGGCGTACCGGAGGGCGTCGGCCCCATACCGAGCGATGACGTCGAGAGGATCGATCACGTTCCCCAGCGACTTGGACATCTTCCGGTTCCGCTCGTCCCGAACCAGACCGTGGATCAGCACGTGGTGGAAAGGGATGTCGCCCGCCAGGTACAGGCCGGACATGATCATCCGAGCCACCCACAGGTAGAGGATCTCGTAGCCCGTCACCAGCACCGAGGTCGGGTAGAAGAACCGGAGATCCTCGGTGTCGTCGGGCCAGCCGAGCGTGGAGAACGGCCACAGCTGGGACGAGAACCACGTGTCGAGGACATCGGGGTCCTGCTCGATCTCGGCCGAGCCGCATTCCCGGCAGGCCTCCGGATCCTCCTCGGCGGCGAACTCATGGCCGTTCGGGCAGTACCACACCGGGATCCGGTGCCCCCACCACAGCTGCCGGGAGATGTTCCAGTCCCGGAGGTTCCCCAGCCAGGAGGCGTACGGCCCGTGCCACCGCTCGGGGAAGAACCGGATCCGGCCGTTCCGAGCGGCCTCGTTCGCCGGCAGGGTCAGCCGATCGACGGCCACGAACCACTGCTTGCCGGACAGCCACGGCTCCACCTCCGAGTGGCACCGGTAGCAATGCGCCACGGCGTGGAGATAGGGGCGCTCCTCCTTCACCACGAGCCCTCGGGCTCGGAGCGCTTCCAGGACGCGCCTCCGAGCCTCGTACCGATCGAGGCCCCGGAACTCCTCGGGCACCGCCGGTGTGAGGGTGGCGTCCGGTTCGAACATGTTGATTCGGGGAAGGCCGGCTCGCTCGGCGATCTCGAAGTCCGTGGGATCGTGGGCCGGCGTGACCTTGACCGCCCCCGTCTCGAACTCCGGGTCCACCGCAGCGTCGGCCACAATCGGCAGATCGGCCCCGGTGAACGGATGGCGCACGGTCTTCCCGACCATGTCCCGGTACCGGTCGTCCCCCGGATGCACCGCCACCCCCGTATCCGCCAGCATCGTCTCGACCCGGGCTGTGGCCACGTCGATGTGCCCCTCTCCGTCGGAGCGCTCGTACCGAAAGGTGATCAGCTCTCCCTGGACCTCGTCGTGCTCGAGCTCGGAGTCGGACAGGGCGGTCTGATCCCGCGGGCACCAGTTGATGATCCGCTCGCCCCGGTAGATCAGGCCGTCTTGGTACAACCGGACGAAGGCCACCCGGACCGCTCGGCGAAGGCCATCGTCCATGGTGAACCGGAGGCGGTCCCAGTCGCAGGAGTTGCCGAGCCGCTGCATCTGCTCGACGATCCGGCCACCGAATTCCTCCTTCCATCGCCAGACGCGCTCGACGAACCCCTCCCGGCCGAGTTGTTCGGGATCGATCCCCTCATCGCGCAGCTGGCGCCGAACCAGAACCTCGGTAGCGATGCCCGCGTGGTCGGTGCCGGGAAGCCACAGGGCCTCGAACCCCTCCATCCTCTTCCGCCGAACGATAGCGTCCTGAAGGGTGTGGTCCAGGGCATGCCCCATGTGCAACGCGCCGGTGACATTCGGGGGAGGAAGAACGATGCAGAACGGCTTCTTCCCCTCGGTCGGGGTGGCCCGGAAGTAGCCTCGCTCCTTCCACGTCGCGTACCAACGCTCCTCGACCTCGGCCGGCTCGTACACCGTCGCCATGCGCTGGCGGGTCTCGCTCATGTGGGGAACGAGTGTACCGGCCTCCCCACCACCGCAGGACGACCCGACCGGCCGGCCTAGCCCGAGAAGAAGAACGGGCCGAGCACGGCGGCGATCCCCACGACGAGCCCGAGGATCGCATTGGCCCACCGTCGCCACCGAACGGCTTCCGGGGCCGCGGCGGCGGCGGCGATCAGGCCGGTCACGATCAGGATCAGCCCGATCGAGAAGAGCGCCAGGTAGCCCAGGGCGAGAAGGATGCCGGCCGTCCCGCCAAGAGCCCCCACCCTGGTCGCGCCGGTGCCGGCAACGGAATCGACCCACGCCGCCGCGGCTGCGACGGCGATCGTCGAGGCCATCCGGAGCACCCGCCCCCAGTCGTTGGAACCGCGCTCCGCGGCGATGAGTCCCTGCTAGGACCCCCGGGCGGGTCCGGACCGGTCGGGTCGGAACGGCGCCCCGTGCCCCGGCACCACCAGGTCGGCGATGTCGAGGATCCGGGCTCGGGAACGGCGAAGGGCCTCCGGGTCGGTGGCCCGGGGGTCCTCATCGGGGCCACCCTCGGACCACCACAGGTGGGTCAGGGCCACGATCCCCTCCGCCGTCCCGGCCAGCACCGTCAGGCATTCGGGCGTGTGCCCGGGCGACCGGGTGAGTCGCACCGAGGGAGAGACCTCGAACCCCTCGGCCTCACGATCGACCCACAGGTCGGCCCGGTACCACGCCCAGTGGTCGTGGACCCGGGCGTTCGGGAACAGCCCCACGTTCATCGAGTGGTCGGGGTGGTGGTGCGACAGGACCACGTCGGTGACCTCGTCGGGGTCGAGCCCGTGGCGGCGGAGCGGCTCCAGGATGACAGCCTGGGACGGCACCATACCCGGGTCCCACACGATCGCCGCGTCGTGATCCAGGATCAGCGCCACGGTCGAGGCGGTGTGCTCGCCCACGTACCCCTCGAACAGGACGTGGACCTCCCCGTCCGTCGTCCTCGGCCGCACGAGCGCAGTCTAGCCGGGGCACGACCGAGCCCACGAGACAGCTCGACCGCGTTCGTGCCGCCGGCGCGCCCACGATGACACCAGCACGTCGCGGTTCGCCGTGTCCGGCCGCAACGGACCCGGTGAATGGGAGAAGAGGTCAGGCGGTCCGTTCCCGGCGGGGCCGGGTCTGGCGAGGAGCCTGGTCCGACTTGGGAACCAGGGTGGGGTTGACGCCGTCCAGGACGACCTCACGATCGATGACGCACTTGTGGACGTCCTTCCGGGACGGCAGGTCATACATCACCCCGAGGAGGACCTCCTCCATGATCGCCCGGAGGCCCCTGGCGCCGGTTCCCCGAAGCATGGCCTGGTCGGAGATGGCCTCCAAGGCCTCATCCTTGAACGTCAGCTCCACCCCGTCGAAGTCGAAGAACTTCTTGTACTGCTTGACAAGGGCGTTCTTGGGCTTGGTGAGGATGTCGACCAGCGCGCTCTTGTCGAGGTTGTGGACGTGGGTGATCACCGGGAGCCGGCCGACGAACTCGGGGATCAGGCCGTATTTCAGGAGGTCCTCGGGGAGGACCTTGCCCAGGACCTCGCCCAGGTCCTTCTCGTCCGACTTCCGAACGTCCGCTCCGAATCCGACGCCCTTCGTCCCGACGCGGCTCTCGATGATCTTGTCCAGACCGGCGAACGACCCGCCGCAGATGAACAGCACGTTCGTGGTGTCGATCTGGATGAACTCCTGGTGCGGGTGCTTGCGGCCCCCCTGGGGCGGCACCGAGGCGGTGGTCCCCTCCAAGATCTTGAGCAACGCCTGCTGCACTCCCTCGCCGGACACGTCCCGAGTGATGGAGGGGTTCTCCGATTTGCGAGCGATCTTGTCGACCTCGTCGATGTAGATGATCCCGGTCTCGGCTCGTTTGACGTCGTAGTCGGCGGCCTGGATCAGCTTCAGCAGGATGTTCTCCACATCCTCACCGACGTACCCCGCTTCGGTCAGCGCGGTGGCGTCGGCGATGGCGAACGGAACGTTCAGCATCCGGGCCAGGGTCTGGGCCAGGAGGGTCTTGCCGCATCCAGTGGGTCCGAGCAGCAGGATGTTCGACTTCTGGAGCTCGACGTCCTCGGTGGCCCCGACCTGGATCCGCTTGTAGTGGTTGTACACCGCCACGGCCAGGACCTTCTTTCCGGTCTCCTGCCCGATGACGTAGTCGTTCAGGAACTCGTAGATCTCACGGGGCTTGGGGAGCTCCTCCAGCTTCAGCTCAGAGGTCTCGGACAGCTCCTCCTCGATGATCTCGTTGCAGAGGTCGATGCACTCGTCGCAGATGTAAACGCCGGGGCCGGCGATCAGCTTCTTGACCTGCTTCTGCGACTTGCCGCAGAAGGAGCATTTCAGCAGGTCCGAATCTCCGAACTTGGCCACTCGGCTCCCCTCGTCGTCGTGACCCGCCCAGTCTAGCCCTTGCCTCCGGCCGCGGCCGTCAACTGGGCTCGGAGCTTCCGGGACGAAAGGACGTCATCGATGATCCCGTATTCCTTGGCTTGCTCAGAGGTCATGATGAAGTCCCGGTCGGTGTCCTTCTTCACCTTGTCCAGGGCCTGCCCGGTGTGCTCGGCCAGGATCTCGTCGAGGAGCTGCCGGTACCGGAGGATCTCCTTGGCCTGGATCTCGATGTCCACGGCCTGGCCGCCGGCCTGCCCGTGAGGCTGGTGGATCAAGACCCGCGAATGCGGGAGCGCGTACCGCTTGCCTCGGGCGCCGGCGGCGAGCAGAACCGCCGCCGCGGACGCCGCCTGGCCCATGACGATCGTGGACACGTCAGGCTTGATGTACTGCATCGTGTCGTAGATGGCGAAGAGTGACGTGATGTCGCCACCGGGAGAGTTGATGTACACGTTGACGTCCTTATCGGGATCCTCGGACTCCAGGTGGATGAGCTGGGCCATCACCAGGTTGGCCACGCTGTCGTCGATCGGCGTCCCCAGGAACACGATGCGGTCCTTCAGGAGCCGGGAGTAGATGTCGAACGAGCGCTCGCCCCGGTTCGTCTGCTCGATGACCACGGGGACCAGGTAGTTCTGCATCACGCCTTCCCTTCGGTCTGCGCCTCGGAGTCCCTGCCCTCGGTGACGACCTCGGCATGCTCTACGACGAGGTTGAGGGCTCTATCTCGGATGATATCACCGGCCAGCGATGTCATTTGCCCGCTCGCTTCGAGCTGGCGGCGGACCTCCTTGACCGGCCGGTCGACGTCCTTGGCCAGCGCCTCGACGACTCGATCGAGGTCATCGTCCGACACCACGAGGCCCTCGGCCCGAGCTACCGCCTCGAGGGCCAGATCGGCCCGGATGGCCCGCACTGCGTGGTTCCGGGCGTCCGACCGGAACTCCAGCTCGGTGGTCTGCGTGGCCTCCAGGAACTGCTCCAGCGTGGCCCCCTGGCGCTCCATCCGTCCTCGGGCCGACTCGACCCTCGATTCGGTCTCCCGGTCGACCAGGCTCTCCGGGATCTCGACGTCGGCGGCCTTCTGGGCCAGCACCCGCAGCGCCTCGTCGCGGAGGGATGCCTCTGACTGAGCTTCCTTGAGGGACGTCAGCTTGGTGCGAACATCTTCACGGAGCTCCTCCAGCGTGTCGAACTCGGACGCCGTCCGAGCGAACTCCTCGTCCAGCGCGGGGAGCCGTTTCGCCTTGACCTCCTTCACCAGGACCGAGAAGGACACCTCGCGCCCGGCGCCCTCACCCGAGGGCTCCGGCACGGTCGTGGTCACCTTGTGGATTCCCCCGGGCCTGGTTCCCTCGAGCTCCCGATCGAACTCGGCCCCGAAGCTCTCCGAACCGACTTCGTACAACACCCCCTGGCCGCCGAGGTCGGGCAGCTCCTCACCGCCACCGGTGGCCTTGATGTCCGCGACCAGGAAGTCTCCCCGGCGGGCGGGGTGGCCCACCGAGTCGAGCTCCGCGAACCGCTCCCGCAGTCGGTCCAGCTGTTCGTCAAGCTCGCGCTCGGTAACCTCGGCGGCCGGACGATCCAGCCGGAGCCCCTTGTAATCGTCCTCGGTGAACTCCAGCCGAGGTCGGATCTCGACCGTGGCCGTGAACCGGAGCCCGTCCTTCTCCACGTCGCGGACATCGAGGTCGTCGAATTCCGGTTCACCCACCGGCGCCAGCTCGTGCTCCCGGATCGCCCGGAGATAGAAATCGGGAAGGGCATGGTCGAGGAACTCCCGAAGCACGGCCCCCTCCCCCAGTTGCGCTTCGATGACCCGCCGGGGAACCTTGCCCTTCCGAAAGCCCGGTACGTTGACTGATCCGGCCAGGTGGCGATAGGCCAGGTCGAGGACAGGTCCGGTCTCCGCCGGGGGAACGTCAACGCTGAGCTTCACGCGGTGTTTCCCGGCTTCCTCCAGGGTGGTCTCCATGGCCGCCCGGGGATTCTACGCGTCGTCTCAGCGCTGATGCTGACGCCGAGACGCAGGATCGCCGACGGCGCCTTTGCCCGCCGGGCGGGTGACCAGCGACGGCTCGAACCGATCACGCCGCGGGTCGGGCTGCGACCCGATCCCCTTCCGGCGCGTGTGTCCCCAGATCCCTCGCTTCCTCCGGATCTGGAACAGGGCCAGGAACCGCTCCACGGCCAGGATCTGGTGATAGCCCATGAACTCCAGAAACGCGGCCAGGAGGAGAAGGAGTCGATCGCGAAGTCGTGGATAGCGGGCCAGGAGCATCGTCTCGATCCCGACGGCCATCTCCGACAGGAGGATCCCGTACAGCAAGGCGAGCATGACGAACAGGACCGCGAACGGGACATGGAGCACGCCCAGGAAGAACGTGACCGGCAGGAGCAGGTACCCGGTTACCTCGACGACCGGCGAGATGGCCTCGAAGAGCCAGAAGTAGGGAAGGCCGAGCATCCCGACCTTGCCGTATCGCGGGTTGAACAGCATCCCTCGATAGCGCCACAGCGTCTCCCAGAGCCCTCGATGCCACCGGTTCCGCTGCTGCCGAAGCGTGTGGAGGTCCGACGGGACCTCCGTCCAGCAGATCGGATCCGGCTGGAAGATGATCCGGTACGGACGCCGCTCTCTCCGGTACCGGCGGTGGAACCGCATGACGAGCTCGAGGTCCTCGGTGAGGGTATCCCGGGTATAGCCGCCGACGTCGATCACCGCCTCTCGCCGGAAGACGCCGAACGCGCCGGAGATGATGAGCAGGGCGCCGAACCGGCTCCACCCCGAGCGGCCGGTGAAGAACCTCAGGGCGTACTCGAGCACCTGGAAGCGTTCGAGCCACGTCGGGGGCAGGTTGACCTCGACGACCTGTCCCTCCCGAACGACGGTTCCGTTCAGAGGCCGGACCGTTCCTCCGACGGCAACGATCGTCTCGTCCTCCAGGAATAACCGGGACGCCCGGAGAAGGGCCTCCGCGTCCAGGAGCGAGTCGGCGTCGACGGAGCACACCAGCGGGTACCGAGCCAGGTTGACCGCCGCGTTGAGCGCGTCGGACCGGCCGCCGTTCTGCTTGTCGATGACGATGAGGTTCGGATGGCGGAGGGAGCGGAACACCCGGACAACCTGGCTGGTCTCCAGCCGACGGCGGTAGATCTGGGGCACCTCCACCAGGGCGAACGCGTCGATCAGGCGATCGAGCGTGGCGTCGGTGGACCCGTCGTTGGCCACCACGACCTCGAACTCCGGGTAGTGGAGCGACAGCATCGAGCGGATGCTGGGAACGATCCCGGCCTCCTCGTTGTACGCGGGCACCAGGATCGACACGGGCTTGTAGAACTCCCTCTCCAGCAGGTCCTTCAGGGCCGCCTCGGGCAGCTCGCGCGAGTACACGATCACCGAGCGCAGGCCCAGGTAGCCGAACAGCGCATAGAGCAGGTTCAGGACCGCGAAGTACACCAGGATGAAGCCCTGGTAGACGACCAGTACCGGGGCCAGGAACCTCATGCGAACGCCCGAAGTCGCCGGGCCCGGGCGGGATCCAGGTGGCCCCGGTCGAGCAGCACCTGGACGGCCATGTGCCGGGCGTATCGGTCGTCGTGCTCCCGGCCGGCCCGCTCCAGCAGGCTCGGTCCGTCTGCCCCAAGGCCGAGCAGCGTTTGGGCGGCGGCTCGACGGACCCACCACGACTCATCCGCCAGCCGGGTCCACAGCGCCTGTTCGGCACCGACCCGCGGAAGCAGGGATGCCGTCCTGGTGGCCTGGATGCGGACGTATTCGACCGGGTCGATCAGGGCCGCCGCGGCGGCCTGCTCCGTCCCCGGCGGGAGGATGCCGATCATCCCCAGGGCTCGAAGGGCCGCAGCCCGCACCTCCGGGTTGGGATGACCGCAGAACGGCGCCACCTGGTCCACCAGAGGGAGCACCTTCAGACGGCCCACCGCGTCCAGGACCTTGGCCAACCGGGCGTCATCGAGCCGGACATCGGCCGACTGCCGGCCGTGGGCCGGGACCGGGGCCGCCGACAGCAGGCGTCCCAGGACGGAGGGACCGGTCGCCTCGAGCAGGAGGAGGCTCTCTTCAATCGCCCCGGACGGGAGGTCGGTACCGACGATCACCTCGGCGAAGCGCTCGGCCGCAGCCTCTCTGGGCGCTCCCTCGGGAACCCGGGCCAGCGTCCGGGCCAGGCTCCGGAGAGACATGATCCGGACCGCCGGCTCGCGGTCCCCCAGGAGGCCGATCAGGGGCTCGATGGCCTCCCCGACCCGGGCCTTGGCCAGCGCCTCCAGCGCATCCAGGCGCGAGGACAGACGCCGGCGTCGAACCGGCGCCACGAGCCCGGAAGGGCGGGGGCCGTCCACGGCCCGGGACCGGTGCAGGAGCTCTTCGGCCAGCCCGTAGCGCCGCATGAGCCATTCGAGGCGTTCACCCTCCGTGCCGACCAGCGTCTCGCGGAGGTCGAGGAGACTCTCCACGGCCTCGCGAGGAAGGGGGCTCGGCGGAGGGAGCTCGGTGTCGAACAGCACACCGACCCATCGCTCGGTCCACGAATCGAGGCGCTGCTGCCACCCACGCTCTCGACGGGAGGAGAACACGTGATACCCGAGGATATGGACCCCGATGACCAGGAGGGCCGCTGCAGTGAGGGCCAGGGAACCGGCCAGGAAGGCGCCGACCTCACCGGCCCCGAGATCGTCGGCCAGGCGGAGGACGAAGATCCAGGTCAGGGCGCCGAGGGTGACGGCTTCGATCGAGAAGACGGCCAGGACCACAGCCGCGTAGAGATCGTCACCGTACTTGCGCCACATGACCCGACCCCTTGGTCCACCGGTTCACCCGAGCGACCAGCTCCCGAGGGCTGAAGGGTTTGGTGACGTAGTCGTTCGCGCCCCATTCCAGGGCCTGGACGATGCTCTCCTCCTGCTTCTGGCCCGACAGCATGATGACCGGCGTTCGCCGGCCCAGCTCGTCGCGGAGGCACCGGAGCAATTCGAGACCGGTGCCGCCGGGCAGGTTGATGTCCAGGATCACCAGGTCGAGTTCCCCCCGGCGAAGCGCCACCTCGCCGCCGGGGGAGTCGGTGGCCAGCTGGACGTCGTGGCCCGCCAGACGCAATGAGACCTGGACGACCTTCCCCACTGACCGGTCGTCCTCGATCACGAGTATGCGGTTCATCCCATCGCTCACAGGCTCGCCTCCGAGCGGGCCCCGGCCCTCCTCGTACGTCATCGGCCGGCGAAGGGATTCCTTTAGGCTGCCTGACCTGGGGTTTCGTCGGTCGGACGACCGAACGGACGGTCGGGGTGGCGGGACTCGAACCCGCGACCTCGTGCACCCAAAGCACGCGCGCTAGCCAGGCTGCGCCACACCCCGCTGGTCAAGATTCTACGGCCCGGGCTTGCTACAGTTGGGTCAGCCGCGGGTGTAGCTCAATGGTAGAGCCCCAGCCTTCCAAGCTGGTGGTGGGGGTTCGATTCCCCTCACCCGCTCCTTCTTCGCCTGCCGGGTCTGGGGGTCGTACTGCGTGCTGTCCGCGCTCCGAGGGGGCGTCACGGGCCCGGTCGGCATCCCGGCTCCCATCCCCATCGGCATCGCCCCCGACATGGCGGATTCCCATTCGATCACCACCTTGTTGGGGTTGGCCGGGTCGACCTTCACCACCGACCCGGTCGGCCACCCCAGGTCATGGGAGTCATCGCTCGCCCCTTTCCCTCAATCGCTCGGAGGGACTATCGCGCCCTCAGCGAAAGGCGCCAAGCCTGTTCTATGAATCGACCGACGAACAGCTGCTCGATGCGGCGGTTATGGAAGCGGGCGGCGATCCCGACGCCGCTTCTCTCTCGCGGCATCCCGACGCTCGCGGAGCGCCGTCCTCCGAAACGCCTCTGCGCCGGATGGCCCATCGCCTTCCGGGTCCTCGAACCGGACCCGGACGTCCTGAGCGTGGTGACGTTCCTCGGCCTCGGCCAGCGCCCGAAGCGCGCGACGGTCCGCCTCCGTCAGATCCTCGGGATCGAGCGCCCGAGGCCACAGACGCTTCGTTCGAACCACGTTGATCTCGGCGGCAAGCAGCGTGGCCTGGCCGCCCAGGTACATCCAGGTCAGGAGGGCGATGACCACCGCGAAGAACCCGTACGTCTCACTGGCCGACTGGAGCCGGTGACCGATCAGGTACCCGCCCAAGGTCTGGAGCACGGACCACAGGACCGAGGCTCCCACGGCGCCCGGCAACACCTCCCGCCATGAGACCTCGGCCACGGTCAGCACCCGGAAGGCCACCCAGAAGACCAGGAAGTTGAGGACGAACGAGACGGCCACGCCGAGGACCTGAAGCGCCGTGGATCGGGTGTCGGCTCCCGCGGCGACCCCACCTAAGAACGTGGACAGGAGTAAGAACATCCCCAGCGTGGCCAGCATCAGCAGGGCCCGGAACACCGCCACCAGGAACTTCGGCTGGTGCTTCACCGGAACGTCCCAGATCGAGTCCATGGCGTTCTGGGCCGCCTTGATCCCGGCCAACCCAGACCACAGAGCTCCGCCGAGGCCGACGACCAGGGCCAGCCCGGTACCCTCGAGGACGGCGATGTTCCGGCGGATCTCATCCCCGATGACGGGGAACTGGGCAAGGGCGGCACCGAGGACCCGGTTCTGGAGCTCCGGGTTCTCGCCGAGGACCAGGCCGACCAGGGTGACCAGCGCCAGGAGGAGGGGGAACAGCGAGAAGAAGCCGTAATAGGCGACCAGGGCGGCCAGCTGGCCGGCCCGGTCCTCCCCGAACCGCTTGAACACCGCGACTGGGAAGCCGAGCCAGGTATGCTCGCGCTGGTACCGGTCCACCCGATAGAGCAGACGCTTCAGCATCGACAGATACCTTCCCCGCCGAGCCATGCCGGTATCCTGGAGTTGAGCGCCGGTAGCTCAGTGGACAGAGCGGCGGCCTTCTAAGCCGCGGGTCGGGGGTTCGAATCCCTCCCGGCGCGCCTCACCGAAGGAACCAGTCCATGGGCCTCGGCTATCAGGTCCGGTTGCGGGCGGTGGCCAGCCGGTACTCCTCGTAGCGGATCCGGTATCCGTCCCGCTCGATCTGGGAAACAGGTGACGACTCAGGATGATGCCGCGCTCCACCGCCTCTCTGGACCAGGGTGCGCCCCGAACGAGCCTCGCTGCAGCACCGCACTAGAAGCGCTGGCCGCTCGAGGCGAACGGGCTGGCGACTATGGGTTGTCGGCCACGTCGGTGATGCCAGTGTCCGGCGTGGACGTCACCGTACCGGCCGAATGCCCAAGGAGGCTGTTCAGACCGCTGGTCCGTTGGTCGCTCCGGCTCGTACCCTGCTCGGCGTGCTTGCCCGATGCCAGTGGGTGCCGGAGGACGATCCGCTCTACCGCTCCTACCACGATCAGGAGTGGGGTACGCCCTCGCACGACGAGCGTCACCTGTTCGAGATGCTGGTCCTGGAGGGCGCCCAGGCGGGTCTATCCTGGTCGACGATTCTCCGGAAGCGAGAGGGATACCGAAAGGCGTTCGCCCGATTCGATGCGGAGAAGGTTGCCAGGTTCACGCCGGCACGGGTCGAGCGGCTGCTGAAAGATCCCGGCATCGTCCGAAACCGAGCCAAGATCGAGTCGACCGTGGCCAACGCCCGAGCCAGCCTGGAGGTCCGAGCGGAGTTCGGGTCTCTGGATGGCTACCTGTGGCGGTTCACGGAAGGAGAGCCGATCGCCAACCAGTTCCGTAGGCTGACCGAGATCCCGGCGGAGACGGAGGAGTCCCGAGCGATGTCCAAGGACCTCAAGCGCAGAGGCTTCCGGTTCGTCGGCCCAACCGTGTGCTATGCCTTCATGCAGGCCACCGGGATGGTCAACGATCACGTCACAACATGCTTCCGGTGGGCCGAGGTCGGCGCGCTGAGGTCTACCGAAAGCCCCGGGCGACCTCGGCCTCGGCGACCCGCCCCACCCCGATCACATAGGCGGCGTCCCGAAGGGTGATCCCCTCGTCCTCGGCCCGGGCCACGACCTGGTCCGTGGCGGCCCCCATCAACTCGGCCAACCGAGCGTTGACCCGCTCCTCGGGCCACGATTCGCGCTGGAGATCCTGAACCCACTCGAGGTACGAGACCGCCACGCCACCGCCCGAGGCGAGGATGTCCGGCACCACCGACACGCCTCGCTCCGCCAGGGTCGCGTCGGCCTCGGGCGTGACGGGATAGTTCGCCGTCTCCAGGATCACCTGGGCCTTGACCCGATCCGCGGTGTCGCCGTCGACCGCTTCCTCCAGCGCAGCCAGGGTCAGCACTGCGCAGTCCAGCCCGACGATGTCGTCGCCCGAGATGGTCTCCGCGCCCGGGAAGTCGACGACGCTCCCGGTCCGCCGTTTGTGCTCGAGCACCTCGGCGGCCTGGAGCCCGCGATCCGCCACCACGCCCCCCCGGGTGTCGGAGACGGCCACGATCGGGTAGCCCAGATCGCCCAGGATCACGGCCAGCCACGAGCCGGCGTTGCCGTAGCCCTGCACGGCCACGGGGGTCTCCTCCCGGCGCCAGCCCCGGGCCTTCACCAGTCGCTCCAGGCAGATGGCCGATCCTCGACCGGTGGCCGCGTCACGGCCCAGCGATCCGCCCAACACCACGGGCTTCCCGGTGATCACGGCGGGGTTCGGTCCGTACTTCCGAGAGTACTCGTCGGCCATCCATCCCATGATCTGGGGCGTGGTGTTGACGTCGGGGGCCGGGACGTCGACCTGGGGACCGATCGAGTCGGCGACGGCCCGCATGTACGCCCGGGAGAGCCGCTCGAGCTCCGGCTCGGACAGGAGCTTGGGGTCGACCCGGACGCCGCCCTTGGCCCCCCCGAACGGGATGTTCATGAGCGCCGTCTTCCACGTCATCAGCGCCGCGAACGTCCGGATCTCGTCCACGCTGACGTCCTGGTGGAACCGGATCCCGCCCTTGTAGGGACCTCGGGCGTCGTTGTGCTGGACACGCCATCCCTGGAACACGCGGAACCCTCCATAGTCCGTGGGGACCCGAAGCTGGACGTTGATCTCGCGGGCCGGGGTGGCCAGCGCCTCCCGGAGCGAGAGCTCCAGGCCCAGTCGCTCCGCGGCCAGTTCGTAGAACCCGCGTACTGCTTCGAACGGGGAAGGCATCCGCCGCCTCCTTGTGAGTGACCGATCGGGGAGGAAATCCTAGCCGGAGGGGAGACGCGGCGCCATCTGGCCGAGGTTCAGCCGGCCTCGAGCGGATGGACGGCCAGGATGTCGGCCTTGCGAACCTCCAGGAACGGCACCTCGACGTCCGACGAGTCCCCGGCGGATACGGTGGCCTCGGTCACCGGGACGAATACCCGCTCCTCGCGCATCAGCGCTTCCCAGCCGTCGGAGAACCGGCCGGCCGGAAGATGCACAGTGCCCTCGATCCGAAGGGCGGCCAGGTGGAGCACGACCCGAGACGTGTTCAGCGCACGTTTCATCGCCTGCCGGAGGCCCTCGACCACCTCCGCTCCCGAGAACGGCTTCGACAGGAACCCGGAGCCAAGCTCCTCGGCCCGGTCGGCCAGATGGGGTTCCTCCACGCCCGTCATGACGACCGTCGGCAGGCGGGCGAATCGGCCGTCCTCCCGCACCGTGGCCACCAGGCCCCACCCGTCGCGCTCGGTACGGAGGTTGAGATCGATCAGGGCGGCATCGGGGCGCTCCTCGAGGAGCAGCTGCCACGCCTCCTTGGCGTCGGAGGCCTCGACCACGGAGAAGCCTTCCAGCTGAAGATGCTGGCGAATCATCGCCATGACCTGGAGGTCGTCCTCGACCACGAGCACCTTGGGCATGGCCTCTCCCGGGAGGATACGCGACTACTCGAGGGTGTTCCGGTAGTCGATGACGGCGGTTCGGAGGTCGGTCATGTCCATCAGCGCCCACTTCCCGCCGACCCGGCCCCATCCCGTCCTCGTCCCCGAGGCCCCGCCGAACGGCTCCAGCGCCTCCCAGTAATCAGTGGTGTCGTTGACCACGACGTTGCCCACCCGGAGTCGATCGATGAACGTGAACGCCCGTCGGAGGCTGGAGGTGAACACGGCCGCCTGGAGGCCGAGATGCGTGTCATTGGCCAGTCGGATGGCGTCCTCGTCGTCGGCGAAGGTCGTCACCGGGAGCACCGGCCCGAACGACTCCTCCCGGAACAGCAGCGCGTCCGTCGGCACGTCGTCCAACACGGTGAGCCGGTAGTAGAGATCGGTCGGGAATCCATCCGCCCGGCCCCCGCCGACGAGGACCGGGACGCCTCGCTCCCGGGCGTCGGCCAGGTGCCGGTCCACCTTCTCCGCCACCGGTCGGTTGTTGAGCGGGCCCATCGTCGTTTCCTCCTCCAGCGGGTTGCCCAGCCGGACCTGTCCGGCCTCCTTGACCAGCCGCTCGACGAACTCGTCGTGGACCCGGTCGTGCACCAGGATGCGCTCGGTGGCGACGCAACACTGACCGGACACGTAGGTGGCCCCGAACGAGGCCAGCGAGGCGGCGGCCTCGAGGTTCGCGTCGTCCAGCACAATCTGGGGGCCGTTCCCCGACAGCTCCATCAGCGTACGCTTCAGGCCGGCAGCGCGGACGATCGCCTCGCCGGTGTCGTGCGAGCCGATGAACGCGATGGCATCCACCGCGCGATGGCTCACCAAGGCGTGTCCCGTCGCTCCTCCGCCATAGAGGATGGAGAACGCCTTCGGAGGAAACCCCGCCTCCTCCAGGATCTCCGCCATCCTCGCCGCGATGAGTGGGGTGAACTCGGACGGCTTGAACACGATGGCGTTGCCGCCCGCCAGGGCGGGACCGATCAGCTCCGAGGGGATGACGAACGGGAAGTTCCACGGCGTGATCACCGCGTACACGCCGTTGGGCTTGCGGAACGTGAACATCTTCTTGTTCGGGTCTTCGCTGGGGAGGACCTCGGTGGTCAGCCGCTTCACGTCCTCGGCCGCGATGCGGAAGTTCTCCGCGGACTCCTCGATCTCGGGAACGGCCTCCGCCCGGAGGGGTTTCCCCTGCTCCAGGGCCAGGAGGCGGCCGAGCTCATCCTTCCGCTCCTCCATCAGATCGGCCGCTCGATGAAGGAGACGGGCCCGGTCGAAGACCGTCATCCCGTCCATGGCCTCCACGCCGTCCCGGGCGGCGCCGGCCGCTCGATCGACGTCGGCTTCGCCGGCCACGGGGACCCGGCCGAGCGTCTCTCCCGTGGCCGGGCTGCGGACCTCGATCGATTCCTCGGCCCGGCCCTCAGTCCACGATCCCGAGATGTACATCTTCGCGTCCATCCCTGGTCCTCCTCGTCGGCCGGCGAGGCGGTCAGGCTACCGTATGCTCGCGCTCGTGCGGATCGTCATCCTCGGAGCCGGGGTGATGGGAACGGCGACGGCGCAGCTGCTGGCCCGACGGGACGACGTCGACCTCCTGGTCATCGATCCCGATCCCGATCGAGCGGAGACCATCGTCCGCGATGTCGGCCGCGGACGAGCCGCCCGGGCCGGAGCGGGCGACCCCGAGCTGCCCCGGCTGCTCGATTCGGCCGACGCCGTGGCGGCCTGCATCCCCTACCGGCTGAACCTGGAAGCGATGGAGGCCGCCCTGGCCGCCCACGTGCCCTACGCCGATCTCGGCGGGCTGTTCCACATGACGCTCCGCCAACTCGAGCTGGACGGCCGGTTCCGCGACGCGGGCGTGCCCGCGGTCATCGGCGTGGGATGCTGTCCCGGGATCTCCAACGTCCTGGCCCGGGCCGCCGCCGACCGGCTCGACGAGGTCCGGAGCATCGACATCATCGACGGTGCGATCGAGGACGCCGATGCGTTCGCCGTTCCGTACTCGGTTGACACGATCCTCGACGAGTTCGCTCGCCCGGCCATGGTGTTCGAGGACGGCCGGCTGCGAGAGGTGGCGGCGGGCTCGGGCGCCATCCGGTACCGGTTCCCGGAGCCGCTGGGGGAGCTGGAAGCCTTCTACACGCTCCACTCGGAGCCGGCCACGCTCCCCCGAACGATCCCCGGCGTGCGGGACGTCCGGTGGCGGCTGGCCCTCCCCCCGAAGATCGTGGACGGCTTCCGCCTCCTGGTTTCGCTGGGACTGGCCTCCGAGGAGCCGATCGACACGCCATCGGGGAAAGCCGTCCCCCGTGAGGTCCTTCGGGCCCTGGTGGGGGGCATGCCGCGGCCCGAAGGACCACCCAAGGACCTGGAGGTCCTGGTGGTGGAGGCACAGGGGGCTCTGGAGGGACGCCCCGCCCGGTTCAGCGGTTCGGCGACGTTCCGGCCGACGCCCGAGGGCATCGGCGGGGGGCCCTTCGGAACCTCCTTACCCCTGGTCGTGGCGGCGAGGTGGCTGGCGGAGGACCGGGTCCCCGCCGGCGTGCATCCGCCGGAGAACGCGTTCCCCGCTGACCAGTTCCTGTCCGCCCTCCAGGACGAGGGTGTCGAGGTCTCCCTCTCTGTGCAGGACGGCTAGCCCGGGATCGATCGGACGCGGGTCAGGGCCGAAACCACGCTCGTGCTCCACCCGGTCGCGGCCGTCCGTCGCTCGGGGGCGGCCCTGCTAAAC
>DASQTB010000068.1:0-2229 GCA_035642095.1 Actinomycetota bacterium
CGTCGCGCCGTCCCGGATGGAGGACCCCGTCTTTCGGTCCTGGTTCCGACGGTATACCCGCTCCGCTCAGAGCGGCGTCCCGGTCCAGGCACTCATGATGATGATGATGACCTTCGACATCCGCGACCGGCTCGCCGCGATCGATGTACCGGTCCTGGTCCTCAACCGGGCCGATCATTCGATCCTGCCGGTTCGGAATGCCCGGGAGCTCGCGGCGGCCCTGCCGAACGCGCGGCTGGTAGAGCTGCCCGGCCACGACACCGCCATCTTCTCGAGCGACGTCGACGCGGTGGCCGACGAGATCCAGGAGTTCCTGACAGGAACGCGTCCGCTGCCCAGGCACGACCGCGTCCTGGTGACCGTCCTGTTCACCGACATCGTAAGCTCCACGGGGACGGCCGCGCGGATGGGCGATCGGGACTGGCGCGAGCTTCTCGAACGCCATAACCGCATCCTGCGCTCATTCATCCAGCGGTTCGGTGGACAGGAGGTGCACACGGCCGGAGACGGCTTCCTGGTGACCTTCGACTCGCCACGCCGGGCCATCGAATGTGCCCGCGCTGCGGGGGAGGCGGTCCGAGCGATGGGGATGGAGATTCGGGCCGGCGTGCATACCGGAGAGATCGAGCTGTCGCAGGGCGACGTCCAGGGGATCGCCGTGCACATCGGCGCCCGCATCTCGGCGCTGGCCGGTCCAGGGGAGATCTTCGTCTCGTCCACCGTGAGAGACCTGGTGGCCGGGTCCGGGATCCCGTTCGAGGACCGAGGGGCGCATGAGCTGAAGGGCGTTCCAGGCGAGTGGCGGGTATTCGCGGTATCAGGTCCCGAAGGCACAGGCGGACAAGCTCGGTAGTCTGGGCTGGATCGAGGCACGCCGGTTCGGGCCCTGCCGGCCGCCTGACAGCCTCTCTCCCAGATGGACTCAAGCCGCCGGGCAGGTGAGGGGCCGGAAGTTGGAGGGGAGGTTCCCCCGGCGAGTCGCTGCCCGGCCACCGCCCTTCCGGCCCCCGGGTCATCTTCGCCACGGACCCGGAGATTCCTGCCCGGTGCCTCGTGGAACGCGAACCTGGGGTGGATCGGCTCCGTCTAACCCATCGGACCGGCCGAGAAGGAGGAGGTCCGATGCGGAAGACGCTCGGGGCGGTTGCCATCTTCGCGTTCGTGCTCGCCGGCTCGACCCAGCCCGGAGCGGGGCCGGAAGCCGCCCCGGAGGACGTCCTGTTCCTCCGGACGTCAGGGGGCATCACCCTGGTCCGGGCGCGCCCGAAGGGGGTGGCGGTGAATCTGTCCGAGGCCGTCCCGTCGACGGACTGGTCGGCCGTGGTGCAGGCCGTGCGCGACGAGGATCGGACCCGGCTCTTGACCCTGGACTCGGTCTCGGGTGACCACCTCTGGTCGCGGGACGTCGACGGAAGGCTCGAGGTCAAGATCGCATCGGAGGACGGGCGCCTGGTCGCCCTGGGCCCCCGAGGAGCCACCGGGTACGCCGGCGGCCGCTCCTCAACCACCCTGGTCATCGTCGGCGCCGATGCCCCGGAGCCGAAGACGATCGAGCTGGCCGGCAACTACGAACCGGAGGCTTTCTCCACCGACGGGGACAGCTTGTTCGTGGTCGAGTACCTGCCTCCCACCGACCCCACCCGGTACCGGGTTCGCCGCCTGGACCTTCGCACCGAAGAGGTGGTCGGCGTGTACACGGTCGATGCCGAGCTTCAGGAAGCGATGGAGGGAACCGCCCGGGTCCAGGCGTCGAGCCCGGACGGACGACGTCTGTACACGCTGTACACGCTGGCCGGGCCCGGCGGGACGAGACGGGCCTTCGTCCACGTGCTCAGCCTCGACGAGCTGTGGGCCCACTGCGTCGACCTCCCGCCCGCCTTCGAGACGGCCAGCGAGAGGTCGATCGCCATCGCCGTCGCTCCCGACGGACGGCGCCTGTACGTCACTGATGCCGACACGGGCACCGTGGCGGAGGTCGACACCGAGGCCCTGGCGGTGACCCGAACCGTGCAGGCAGCGTTCGGTTCCCGGGGCGGCACGGCCCACGGAGCCGTCGGCTCTGACGGGAGGCTGTACCTGGGGAAGGGGAGCGGCCTCAGTTCCCTCGACGTCTCGACGCTCTCCGCCGGTCGCTCCTGGGAGATGGCCGGCCGGATCACCGGGATCCAGGTGGCGAACGATGGCGGCCGCGTCTATGTCGGACTGAAAGATCGGATCGTCGTTCTCGAT
>DASQTB010000069.1:0-20182 GCA_035642095.1 Actinomycetota bacterium
TCGGGCCTGGTCCTCGGCTACGCGGCGATGGTCGACGGGATGATCGAGCGGATCGCCAAGGAGCTCGGCCAGCCGACGGTGATCGCCACGGGCGGCCTGGCACCGATCGTGGTGGGCGAATGCCGATCCATCGACCACCACGAGCCGTGGCTCACGCTCGAGGGCCTGCGCCTGGTCTTCGAGAAGAACGTGGAGCGCGAGTGACCGAGGAGCGTCCCCCGGCCGCGGAGGACGTTCTCGCCGCCCGCCGAGAGAAGCTGGAACGCCTCCGGGCCGCCGGGGTCGAGCCCTTCGCGCTCCGATTCGACCGCGAGGACACCGCCGCTGACGTCGCCGAGCGGTTCGGGTCGCTCCCGGCCGGGGGCAGTTCCGGAGAGACGGTCAGGGTGGCCGGCCGGCTGATGGGTCTCCGGCGACACGGCAGGCTGACCTTCGGGGTGCTCCGCGACGGCTCCGGCGAGATCCAGCTGTTCCTCTCCGAGGACACGCTCCATCCGGACGCGTACGCGATGCTGGAGGATCTCGACCTCGGCGACTGGCTGGGTGCCGAGGGCGAGGTGGTGAAGACAAAGCGGGGCGAGCTCTCCGTTCGGGCCGCCACGCTCACGCTGTTGTCGAAGTCGCTCCGGCCGCTGCCCGAGAAGTGGCATGGGCTCCGGGACGTCGAGCTTCGGTTCCGACGCCGATACCTCGATCTGGCCACCAACCCCGATGTCCGGCGGCGCACCGAAGCCAAGGCCGGGGTCCTGGCGGCGTTCCGGAAGCACCTCGGGGAACGGGGCTTCCTCGAGGTCGAGACGCCTGTGCTCCAGAGCGTCCCCGGCGGCGGCCTGGCCCGGCCGTTCGTCACGCATCACCAGGCGCTGGACATCGACATGTATCTCCGGATCGCACCGGAGCTGTACCTCAAGCGTCTCCTGATCGGAGGGCTGGAGCGGGTCTACGAGATCGGGAGGACGTTCCGCAACGAGGGGATCAGCCCGAAGTACAACCCCGAGTTCACCATGCTCGAGGCGTACCAGGCCTACGGGACGTACGAGGACATGATGGAGCTGTCCGAGGGACTGGTCAAAGCGGCGGCCGAGGCTGTGGTCGGCTCCTTGTTCTTCTCCTTCGGCGGTCGGGAGATCGACCTGTCACGGCCGTGGCGCCGGGCCACCGTCCTCGAGCTCGTCTCCGAAGCGGCCGGCCGGCCGGTCTCGCTGGACAGGCCCCCCGGGGAGCTTCGGGCCATCGCTGAAGAACGCGGGGTGGGCCACGATCCGGCGTGGCCCATGGGCAGGCTGATCATGGAGCTGTTCGAGAAGCTGGTCGAGCCATCGCTGATCGAGCCGACCATCGTCAAGGACTTCCCCAGGGAGGTCTCACCGCTGGCCCGGCCCCATCGCCACGACCCCCGCCTGACCGAGCACTTCGACCTGATCCTGGGGGGCGTGGAGATCGTCCCGGCGTACTCGGAGCTGACCGATCCGGACGAGCAGCGGGCCCGGTTCGAGATGCAACGTGCCCAGGCGGCCGCGGGCGACGAGGAGGCCCATCCGTACGACGAGGAGTTCCTGGTGGCCCTGGAGCACGGGATGCCGCCCGCGGGAGGGCTGGGGCTCGGGGTGGACCGGCTGGTGATGATCCTCACCGACGCGCCCTCGCTCCGGGAGGTCATCCTGTTTCCGGCGCTCCGCCCGGAGGGATGACCAGGGCGGTCCTCGCCGCATTCCTCGTCCTGGCCGGATGCACCGCAATCCAGCCGCGGGGATCGGAGCCGACCCCGCCGGAGGCCAGGCCGACCGGCACCCCGATCGAGGCTCCACGGCCGGACCTGGTGCTGATCGCCGATCCTGGATCGCCCGAGGTGGACGGGGCCCGCCTGGCCGCCGATCAGGCCGGCGTGGTCGCCCGGTTCGTCGATCCGGAGGGGGATCCGGAAGGGGCGCTCCGGGAGGCCATCGCCCTCCGGTCCCCCGCCGTCGTGATCGTGCGGGCGCCGGGAGCCGTGGTCCGGGCCCGCGTCGAGATCGAGGCCGCGGCCGTCCCCGTCATCGAGGTCGGGAGCGACCTGTACTCCGATCGCCTCCTGTTCCGGTACGCCTTCCAGGTCTCCATGCCACTCACCTGGCAGGCCCGCGTCGTGGCGCACTACTTCGTCACCGATCGAGGGTATGAGCGGATCGGCATCGTCGGAGAGCGAGATGTCGCCCAGGCGGCCCTCGCCGAAGAAGGGATCTCGCCGGATGACTCACCCGGCGTGGAGGCCCTGCTCGCGCTGACCGGTCCTCCCCGTGGCCTGACCGGTCCTCAGCTCGGAGGGCCGGCGGATACCCTCGGCCTGGCCCGACCCACGCCCGCCGGAACGGTCGCCTGTGCGCCGTACACGTGGGCGGGATGGGCCCAGCCCATTCCCAGGGTGGCCCGGTTCCGGGCGCGGTTCCAGAGTCGATTCGGCCGGGAACCCGGTCTGGCGGAGCAGGAAGGGTACGAGGCGGTCCGGGCCGTGGCCGAAGCGCTCCACCGAACCGGCGGGCGGGGAGGCGACGCCCTCGTCCGGGCCCTGGAGTCGTTCCGGGAGGAAACGTACAGCTCGACGCCGATCCATCTCGGGCCCGACGACCACGTATTCGCCGAGCAGAGCCATCTGGGTCTGTTCGCTCGTGAGTCAGGTCGCGTCCGGGCTCCGGGAGAGGACCTCGAGCCCGTGCCGTGGCGGCCGGTGATGCGGACCTTCACCACCAACGGCAAACGCGTGAACCTGACCGATCGAGACGTTCGGGTCTTCTTTCCGTCGTGGCGGCAGCCGGCGCCGCGGCCGAACTACTGGCGGTCACGCTACGGGATCGTCAGCCGACCCGACGACCCGCTCCATTAGGCGGGTGACTCCGTGGGGGAGGCGTGGTCGTGGGTGTGTCCCTCGCGCTCGTGCTCCTTCTCGAAGTCCTCGTGCGGCTGGTGGTCGTGCTCCACCCGAGGGTGGTTGTGGTCGTGGTCGTGTGTGGCCATCAGGTGGGTCCACTCCTGGGCCTGAGCGTGGTAGTGGACCACGTGGTGATGGGGGTGGTCGTGAACCACCGCGTCGTGCTGATGTCGATCGGCCATGGTTTCCACCTCCTCGGTAGGACCCCTACCCGCCCTCGCTTCGGGCAATCTCAACTGGTAGAGGCGGGAACCGTTGGGGAAGAATAGGACCAGGTCGAGCGAGGAGGTTGTCATGGGCTTCAAGTCAGGGATGCTGGTGGGCTTCGGCGTCGGGTATGTTCTGGGATCCAAGGCGGGCCGCGAGCGGTACGAGGAACTGCGCGCCGCGTGGGATCAGTTCATGGGGAACCCGTCCGTACAGCGGGTGGTGACCAAGGGCCGCGAGGTGGTCGATACGGGGGTCCACAAGGGGATCCGGGCCGTCGAGAACGCCTCGGACGACGTGAAGTCGCGGCTGGAGGGCAGCCCCACGGGCACCGGCACGTCGCCCTCCTGAGAACGGCGGCGAAATCTGGGGCGAACGCCTCATCCGGGGCCTGTTCCTCGCCGAAGAACGTGTAGAGACGGGTCGAAAGGGAACCCTGTCCGGGGGACGTTGGGAACCCCGGTGGTAGAATCGCCCCCGAAGGGCGCTCCGGGGACGCAGAGCAAGCGTCCGGGGGCGCCTGTGGCGCCTCGGGGGTAGGACGGGGTCCGCTGAGCCCCGAGGCAAGCCCAAGGGGCCGCCCGTGCGGCTCGGAGGGAGAGAGGGATATGTTCGAGCGCTTCACCGACCGGGCCCGACGGGTCGTCGTCCTGGCGCAGGAAGAAGCCAGGATGCTCAACCACAACTACATCGGAACCGAACACATCCTGCTCGGCCTGATCCACGAGGGTGAGGGCGTCGCCGCCAAGGCGTTGGAGTCCCTGGGGATCTCCCTGGAGGCGGTTCGCCAGCAGGTCGAGGAGATCATCGGCCAGGGCCAGTCGGCGCCGACCGGGCATATCCCGTTCACCCCTCGGGCCAAGAAGGTCCTGGAGCTCTCGCTCCGCGAGGCCCTCCAGCTGGGTCACAACTACATCGGCACCGAGCACATCCTGCTCGGATTGATCCGGGAGGGTGAGGGCGTCGCCGCCCAGGTCCTCCAGAAGCTCGGGGCAGACCTCAACCGGGTGCGCCAGCAGGTGATCCAGCTCCTGTCGGGCTACACCGGAGGCAAGGAGACCGCTCCCGGCGAGGCCCCGCCGCAGGGCTCGATGGTCCTCGATCAGTTCGGGCGGAACCTGACCCAGCTGGCCCGAGAGACCAAGCTCGATCCGGTGATCGGCCGGGACAAGGAGATCGAGCGGGTCATGCAGGTCCTGTCCCGCCGGACCAAGAACAACCCCGTCCTGATCGGCGACCCGGGCGTGGGCAAGACCGCGGTCGTCGAGGGACTGGCCCAGAAGATCGTCAAGGGCGACGTCCCGGAGACGTTGAAGGGGAAGCAGATCTACACGCTCGACCTCGGCGCGCTGGTGGCCGGGTCGAGGTACCGGGGCGACTTCGAGGAGCGGCTGAAGAAGGTGCTCAAGGAGATCAAGAGCCGCGGCGACATCGTGCTGTTCATCGACGAGCTGCACACGCTCGTGGGTGCCGGCGCGGCCGAGGGCGCCATCGACGCCGCCTCGATCCTCAAGCCGATGCTGGCCCGAGGCGAGCTCCAGACGATCGGAGCGACCACCAGGGACGAGTACCGCAAGCACCTGGAGAAGGACGCCGCCCTGGAGCGGCGGTTCCAGCCGATCGACGTGAGCGAGCCCACCGTGGCCCACACCATCGACATCCTCAAGGGTCTCCGGGACCGCTATGAATCGCACCACCGGGTGTCGTTCACGGACGAGGCCCTGGTGGCCGCGGCGAACCTGTCGGACCGGTACATCAGCGACCGGTTCCTTCCCGACAAGGCCATCGATCTGATCGACGAGGCCGGCTCGCGGATGCGGATCCGACGGATGACCGCGCCGCCGGACGTCCGTGAGGTCGACGAGAAGATCGCCGAGGTCCAGATGCAGATGGAGTCGGCCGTCGACTCGCAGGACTTCTCCCGGGCCCAGCAGCTCAAGGAAGACAAGCAGACGCTTCAGGAGGAACGGCACCGCCGGGAGCAGGAGTGGAAGTCCGGCGAGCTCGACGTCCTGTCCGAGGTCGACGAGGAGGAGATCGCCGAGGTCCTCTCGGCGTGGACCGGCATCCCGGTGTTCAAGCTCACAGAGGAGGAGACCCAGAAGCTTCTCCGGATGGAGGACGAGCTGCACAAGCGGATCGTCGACCAGTACGAGGCCGTGGCCGCGGTGTCGAAGGCCATCCGCCGGACCCGGGCGGGGCTCAAGGATCCCAAGCGGCCCAGCGGGTCGTTCATCTTCCTGGGCCCATCCGGCGTGGGGAAGACCGAGCTTTCGAAGGCCCTGGCCGAGTTCCTGTTCGGTGATGAGGACACGCTGATCCAGCTCGACATGTCGGAGTACATGGAGAAGCACACGGTCTCGCGCCTGATCGGCTCGCCGCCGGGGTACGTCGGTTACGAGGAGGGAGGTCAGCTGACCGAAGCCGTCCGACGGAAGCCGTTCTCCGTGGTGCTGTTCGACGAGATCGAGAAGGCCCACCCGGACGTGTTCAACACGCTGCTCCAGATCCTGGAGGACGGGCACCTGACCGACGCTCAGGGGCACACCGTGGACTTCAAGAACACCGTGATCATCATGACCTCCAACCTGGGGACCCGGGACATCCAGAAGGGGACCACCCTGGGGTTCGCACCCGGGGGGAACGAGGAGGTCACCTACGAGAAGATGAAGGACCGGGTCATGGAGGAGCTCAAGCGCTCGTTCCGCCCCGAGTTCCTGAACCGGATCGACGAGGTCATCGTGTTCCACTCGCTCTCCCGGGAGAACGTGAAGTCCATCGTCGACCTGATGATCCGGCGGGTCGAGGAACAGCTGAAGACGAAGGACGTCGACATCGAGCTGACCGATGCCGCCAAGGAGCTGCTGGCCGAGAAGGGGTATGACCCGGCGCTGGGCGCCCGACCGCTGCGGCGAACCATCCAGCGGATGGTGGAGGACCAGCTCTCCGAGAAGCTGTTGTACAAGGAGTTCCAGGCGGGCCAGACCATCATCGTCGACGCCCGGGACGGGGACCTGGTGTTCGAGCCGGCCACCCAGCCTCCGGACATCCCCCCGGTCGAGCTGGCCGGCCAGGAGTCCTAGACAGAACCTCGGGGGCCTTCTCCCCCCGAGACACCGCGGCGCGGGGACGCCCGCGCGGCGGCAAGGCCGAGGAGCCCGGCAACCGAGAGGTCGCCGGGCTCTCGGCATCCTCGGTAGGCTCACCCGGGTGAAGCGGGGGTGATCGGCGACGCCGGCGACTTCGAGCGACGTCTGGTCTCCAGGAGAACTGTCCTGGCCTGGCTGGGGGCGCTCGGCGGGACGCTCCTCCGTCGCGCTGGGGCTCTGGCAGCTCCGCGGACCGTCGTCGTCATCTGTCGGGGGGCGTGGGGTGCTCGACGCCCGACCGCCGCTTTCGAGCGCCACCGCATCCGTCGAATCACCGTCCACCACAGCGCGGTCGTCCTTCGGGACAACCGTCTGGCCCCCGAACGGCTCCGCGACCACCAGGCGGCCCATCAGGCCCGGGGTTGGCCCGACATCGCCTATCACCTGCTGATCGACCGGAACGGCAACGTGTACGAGGGCCGGCCCCGGTGGGCCGAGGGGGATACGGCGACGAACTACGACCCGCGGGGGCATCTCCTGGTGATGTGTGAAGGCAACTTCGAGGAGCAGCGTCCTTCCTCCGCGCAGGTTCGTGCTCTGGTCGACGTGCTGGCCTGGGCGGTCGAGCGATACGGCGTCAAGGTGCGGACCATCCGAGGACACCTCGAGTACGCCGACACAGCGTGTCCCGGTCGGGCCCTCCAACGGCGCCTGGGCCAGGTCCGGCGAGGCGTCCGGCAGGCCATCGGTGAAGGAGACGTTCGCATCGAGGAGGTGTGCGGCCCCGAAGGCGAGGCCCTGGTCGAGGCCATCGAGTCCGGCGACGCCTGACGGCACGGACGCTCACGTCCGGGCAACGGTCGTTCGTGTCGGTACCCGCGGGTAGCGTGAGGATGTGGGGAAGGTGCGCCAGGTCCTGGCCTGCTCGGCATGCGGGCGGCAGGTCTCCCAGTGGGTCGGCCGGTGTCCTGGCTGTGGCGCCTGGGGGACGGTGGCGGAGGCCACCCCGGCCATGGTCCACGGCGAGCGAGCGGAGATCCGTTCCCTCCTCCTGACTGCCGAGGAACCTGACCGCAGGCTGTCGACCGGCTTCGACGGCGTCGACCGCGTTCTGGGAGGTGGGCTCGTCCCGGGTTCGGTGGTCCTCCTGGCCGGAGAGCCGGGGATCGGGAAGTCCACGCTCCTCCTCCAGATCGTGGCGAACCTCGGTTCGGCCGGGCACCGGTCCCTGGTGGCCTCCGGGGAGGAGACTCGCTCGCAGGTCGCCGGGCGGGCCCGGCGGCTGGCCATCGCCTCCGACGAGACCTCGTTCGTCCCCGGGCGGGAACTGTCGGGGGTGGTTGATGCCGCTCGAGCAGCGGCCCCTGCCGTCC
The DNA here is from genome assembly GCA_035642095.1 of Actinomycetota bacterium. GTDB lineage: Bacteria > Actinomycetota > UBA4738 > UBA4738 > CALAEC01 > DASQTB01. The sequence continues at coordinate 7,575 of DASQTB010000069.1, forward strand.
TGGTGGTGGACTCCATCCAGTCGATCCGCGACCCTGCATCGGGATCGCTGGCCGGCGGTCCGGCCCAGGTTCGAGCGTGTGCCGATGCGCTGATCGGGCTGGCCAAGATCGAGGGGTTCGCCGTGATCCTGGTCGGCCAGGTGACGAAGGACGGCGATGTGGCCGGTCCGAGAACGCTGGAGCACGCCGTCGACGTCGTGTGTTCGTTCGACGCTGACCAGGCCGCCGGGCTTCGGGTCCTGGCCGGGGGCAAGAATCGGTTCGGGCCGGAAGGCGAGTTGGCCTGGTTCGAGATGGGCTCGACAGGGCTACGGGAGGTCGACCCGGCGGCGGTGCTGGCTCCGTCCGAGGCCGAGCCCGGGGCAGCCACCGCGCTTGTGTCGGCGGGACGACGAGCCCTGGCCCTCGAGGTCCAGGCCCTGGCCGTTCCGACCGACGGCCCGCCTCGCCGTCACGTCTCCGGCCTCGACCCGCGTCGGTTCGGGCTCGTCGCTGCGGTGGTCGACCGGGCCACTGGCTTTCGACTCTCCCGAGCTGAGCTCTACGGCGCGGCCGCGGGAGGGGTCCGGGTGGACGACCCCGGGGCCGACCTCGCCGTTGCCGCGGCGCTGGCCTCGTCCACATCCGGCGCCGCTCCGCCCCCGCGCACCGCTTTCGCCGGCGAGGTGAGCCTGACCGGGGCCGTCCGCCCTCCGCCGGCTCTTCCCCTCAGGATCGCCGCCGCCGCCGCGGCGGGGATGCACACCGTGATGTGCGCCGGCGAAGCACAAGGATCCCCCGGTGTGCGGATCGTTCGGGTCCGTCGAGTCCAGGAAGCCCTTCGATGGGCTCGATCGGATCGGCCGGCCAGGGGAAAGGGCGTTCCGGACGAACGCGCCACGACGCACCCCGTCGAGGCGGCTTCGGCATGAATTGTGGCTGTGACCAGCGGTTTTGATTTGCGAGGGGGTGCCGGTGTTGGTACAATGATCTCCCGGACCGCCGCCGCGCGACGCGACGTGCGCGCACGACCCGAGAAGGAGCGCTGTGTTCCGAAAGGGCGACAAGGTTATCTACCCCCATCACGGGGCTGCAGTGATCGAAGATCTCACGGAACGGGAATTCCTCGGCGAGAAGAAGAAGTATCTGGTCCTCCGGCTGGCCTATGGCGACCTGACCCTCATGGTCCCGGTCGACAGCACCGAGGAGGTCGGCCTCCGCGAGGTGGTCAGCAAGCGCGAGGTCAAGAAGGTCCTCGATGTCCTCCGTGAGGACGAATCCAACATGCCCTCTAACTGGAGCCGCCGGTACAAGACGAACATCGAGAAGATCCGGTCGGGGGATGCGTACCAGGTCGCGGAGGTGGTCCGGAACCTGGCGATCCGCGAGAGCGAGAAGGGCCTCTCCGCGGGGGAGAAACGGATGCTGGCCAAGGCCCGGCAGATCCTCGTCTCCGAGCTAGTCTTCGCGGTCGGGGTGAACGAGGACAAGGCCGACGGGATGATCGACAAGGTCCTGGAAGAAGCACACTCGGTCGTCCTTCAGGCGTCCGGCTGAAGAGGGTTGACCTCCCGCCTCCGGCGGGGCACCGTGGGCTGGTGAGCGCCGAGCCCGAGCACGGAGCAGGATCCGTCCCTCCGCCCCGACGCTCACGCGATTCGTTCGTCGAGGTCGTCCGCTTGGTGCTGGTCGGGTTGTGCACCGCGGGAGGGTGGCAGATCGCCCAGGCCCTCGGGCTGACCGGAACACGACTGCTGCTGGCGGTGGTCCTGGGGAGCCTGGTCGGATACGTCCTGGGGGGCGTCCTCGGACGCCAGGCCCGGGCGGCTGTCTCCGACGTAGAGCGTCATTTCCAGCGGATGCCGGCCTCCGAGCTCCTGGCCGGGGCGATCGGATTGATCCTGGGGCTGGTCATCTCCGTCCTGGTTTCTCTACTGCTGTTGCGGCTCCCGGCGGCGGCCGCGTACCCCGCGGTGGCCATCGCGACCCTGGTGTTCGCCTACCTGGGTTACCGGGCCGGAAGGGCCAAGCGCGACGAGCTCTTCGCGCTGTTCGGGCTGAAGACCCGGTCCTTCGGCGCCCGGGCCGGCGAGGTCAACGTCCTCGATACCTCGGCGCTGATCGACGGACGGATACGCGACGTCGTTGAGGCAGGGTTCGTCGGGGGAACGCTCCTGGTTCACCGAGGAGTCCTGGCCGAGCTCCAAGCGGTGGCCGATTCCTCCGACGCCTCTCGCCGCTCGCGTGGCCGGCGGGGTCTCGATGTCCTTCGCTCGCTGCAGCGCGACCCGTCGGTCGAGGTGGTGCTTATAGACGAACAGGACGTGGCCGACGTCGACGCGGCCCTGGTTCGGCTGGCCAGAGAGAGAGGCGCGGCCGTGGTCACCAGCGACAGCAACCTGGCCAAGGTGGCGGCCGCCCTCGATGTGCCCACGCGATCGATCGCCCAACTCGCCGAGGTCCTGCGGACACCCTTCCTCCCCGGCGAGGACGTCACCGTGCGCCTGACCCGCGAGGGGAGGGAGCGAGGGCAGGGCGTCGGCTACCTGGACGACGGCACCATGGTGGTGGTTGAGGAGGCCAGCGACCGGGTCGGCTCGGATGTCCGGGTGACGGTGACGAACGTGCTCCAGACGGCCTCGGGGCGGATGGTCTTCGCCCGCCTCGACGAGGCATGAGAACGGCCGCCCTTCTCCTGGGAGCCGGCCGGGGGGACCGACTGGGGATCGGCCGTCCCAAGGCCTTCGTCGAGCTCGGGGGGAAGACGCTCCTCCGCCGCGCGGTCGAGACCGTCGAGGCGTGTCCGGACGTGGCGGCCTTCGTGGTGGCCGCTCCGGCAGGGTGGGAGGATCGGGCCGAGGCTCTGGCTGGAGTGGCGCCGAAGCTCACGGCCGTCGTGGCGGGAGGCGCTACTCGACAGCGTTCGGTGGTGGCCGCGTTGGGGGCGGTGCCGGACGAGGTCGACGCCATCATCACTCATGACGTGGCCCGCCCCCTCGCCTCGGCCAAGCTCTTTTCGGCGGTCCTGGAGGCGCTCCAGCGGGCCGACGGGGCGATCCCGGTCCTTCCCGTTCCCGATACAGTCAAACGGGTGCGCGGAGAGACCGTTGTGGAAACGATCGATCGGTCTTCTCTGGTCCTGGCCCAGACGCCACAGGCGTTCCGGAGCGTGGCGCTGACCGCGGCGCACCACCGGGCGGCAGAGGCGGCCGTGGAGGCCACGGATGACGCCGCCCTGGTGCAGGCGGCCGGGTTCCGAGTGATCGCCATCCCCGGTGATCCCGAGAACGTGAAGATCACGGTGGGGTCCGACCTTCGGGCCGCGGAGGCGCTCCTCCTTGACTGACCGCCGGTCCGGCCTGGGATTCGACGTCCACCCGAGGGACGAAACCCGGCCCCTGTCCCTGGGTGGTCTGCTGTGGGACGACCACCCGGGGCTGGCCGGCCACTCGGATGGGGATGTCGTCTGTCATGCGGTCGCCGACGCGCTCCTCGGGGCGGCGACGCTCGGGGACCTTGGCGAGCGGTTCCCCGAGAGTGACCCTTCTCTCCGAGGCATCGCCGGTACGGAACTTCTCCGTCGTACCGCTCTCCTGGTTCGCGGCGCAGGATTCGAACCGGATCAGTGCGACGTGGTCATCGTGGCCGATCGACCGGCGGTGGCCCCTCGGCGAGGCGATATCCGCTCGGCGCTGGCTCGGGCCATGACCATCGACCGCGACCGGGTCTCGGTGAAGGCGTCTCGGCCGGAGGGACTGGGGCTGTCGGGGGACGGCGCGGCGTGCCTGGCCCTGGTCGTGGTGGCCGCCCGAGTCTGACGTGGAGCATGTCGTCGGGAAGCGTCCGGTCCTGGAAGCCCTCCGGGCCGGAGCGGCTCGGGAGGTCCTGTTGGCAACCGGGTCTCGGTCCACCGGGGGGTTGCGCGACGTCCTGGAGGCTGCGGATGCCGCAGGGATTCACGTTCGCCGCGTGGCACCGGAGGTCGTCGACCAGCTGGCCCGCGGGGCCCGCCACCAAGGGGTCGCCGCCCCGATCCGGCTGCCTCGACCGATGAACGAGCAGGTCCTCTCCAGGCGGAGATGGGCCGGCGACGCCCTCGTGCTGATCCTCGACGGCGTGACGGATCCCCACAACGTCGGTGCGCTGGCCAGGACGTCCGAGGCCGCGGGCGCGGCCGCCCTGGTGCTCCGGCGACGACGGGGAGCGGGACTGAGCTCCGTGGCAGTGCGGGCCTCGGCGGGCGCCCTGCTCCACCTTCCCGTGGTCGAGGTGGCGAACCTGGTCCGGGCCATCGAGCGATTGCGAGACCGTGGGTTCTGGGTCGTGGCCCTCGATGCCGGAGCGGAGAAGGTCTTGTTCGACCACCGGCCACCGCCGGGTCCTGTGGCCGTGGTCGTCGGTTCCGAAGGCCAGGGCGTGAGCAGGCTGGCTCGAGAGGCCTGCGACGACCTCGTGGTCATCCCTCTTCGAGGCAGGGTCACCTCGCTCAACGTGTCGGTCGCGGCCGGGATCGCCCTGTTCGAGCTGATCAGGCTCAGGCAAAGGAAGGAATCATGAGACAGAAATGAGTAGAATGTCCTCAATCCTTGAGGCGGAGACCCTTGCCATTCACCGGCCCCAACGGGGATAATCGGCTCCGCCCTCTCGCTTGCCCGCGAGAGACCGGGTCGAAGGAGGACCGGCGGTGAGACCGGCCGTGGGACCGGCGGCGCGGGTGAGCGCGGCCGCAGACCTAAACGACCGCTCCGACGAGGAGCTGGTCGCGCTCTACCAGGCTGGCCACGAGCCGGCCGTCGAAGCGCTTCTCCACCGGTATCGGAGCTTCGCCCGCCTCAAGGCCCGGTTCTATTTCCTGGCCGGCGCGGACAAGGATGACATCGTCCAGGAGGGGATGATCGGGCTGTTCAAGGCCATCCGCGACTTCGACGCGTCGCAGGAGACGTCGTTCCGGGGGTTCGCCGAGCTCTGCATCACCCGCCAGATCATCACTGCCGTGAAGACTGCGACCCGTCAGAAGCACGTTCCCCTCAACACCTACGTCTCGCTCCAGAAGCCCGTCGCAGGCGGCGAGGAGAACGACTATGTGCTTCAGGACGTGCTGGCTAGCGCCCAGGCGCCGGATCCGGCGGACCTGGTGATCTCCCACGACGAACTGCGAAGCATAAAGCTGGCCTTCTCCGAGATCCTGTCGGACTTCGAGACGGAGGTCCTGCACATGTACGTCGAGGGCAAGTCGTACCAAGAGATCGGCCTGCACCTCCACCGTCACGTCAAATCGATCGACAACGCCATCCAACGGATCAAGCGAAAGGTGGAGCTGCACCTCCGTGACCGGCGTGAGGAGGAGCAGCCGCAGGTTGGAACGGCATTCGCAGGCTAGAATCGTTTCGCTGGCGTGGCGCAGTCCGGTAGCGCAAGCGATTTGTAATCGCTAGGTCGCGGGTTCGAATCCCGCCGCCAGCTCTCGCGGAACATCCCGATGGCCGCGCCACCGTCTGCAGCCCGTCCATCTCAGGGCGGCGAGGTCCCCTGCAGGGTACTCTGGGCCCTCCGAAGCGCCCGGGACGAAGGAGTCGAGTGAGCGGCAGCGCGTGGCAGCAAGCCCGCGAGCAGTTGGACCAGGCGGCCAGGATCATGAACCTGGACCCAAACGTCCACGAGGTATTCCGGTATCCGAAGCGGACCCTCGAGGTGGCCATCCCGATCAAGCTGGACGACGACTCGGTACGGACGTTCACCGGCTACCGGGTCCACCACAACACGTCCCGGGGCCCCTCGAAAGGTGGGATCCGGTACCACCCCGGCGTCAACCTCGACGAGGTCAAGGCGTTGGCCATGTGGATGACGTGGAAGTGCGCCGTGGTCGGCATCCCCTACGGCGGCGCCAAGGGAGGCGTGATCGTCGACCCGAAGCAGCTCTCCCGACAGGAGCTCGAGCGCCTGACCCGGCGGTACGCCTCGGAGATCCTTCCTCTGATCGGTCCGGAGCGCGACATCCCGGCTCCCGACGTCGGCACGGACGAGCAAGTGATGGCGTGGATCATGGACACCTACTCGATGAACCAGGGGTATTCGGTGCCCGGAGTCGTCACGGGCAAGCCCCTTTCCGTGGGTGGATCGGCCGGGCGCCGGGCCTCGACGGCCCGCGGGGTGACCTACGTGACGGTGGCCACGCTGAAGCACCGAGCCATGCCGGTAGACGAGGCCCGCGTCGTCGTCCAGGGGTTCGGCAAGGTCGGGGAGCCGGTGGTGCAGTTTCTCCACGACCAGGGCTGCCTGGTCGTTGGAGTGGGTGACGTGGGAGGGGCCGTGCACAACCCGCGAGGGCTGTCCCCGGTCGGGCTGATGGCACACAACGCCGAGGCCGGGACGGTGGCCGGGTTCGAGGGCGGCGAGGCAATCCCGAACGAGGATCTGCTGGCGTTGGAATGCGACGTGGTGATCCCCGCCGCCTTGGAAGGTGTGATCACCGAGGACAACGCGGAGGACATCCGGGCCCGCATCGTCGTCGAGGCGGCCAACGGGCCGACTACGACCGAGGCGGACGAGATCCTCCACGACCGTGGCATCCAGGTGGTGCCCGACATTCTGGCCAATGCCGGGGGGGTCGCCGTGTCGTACTTCGAGTGGGTCCAGGACATCCAAGCGTACTTCTGGACCGAGGACGAGGTGAACGCCCGGCTTCGTCGGGTGGTGGAAGAGGCCTACATCCACGTCCTGGAGATGGCGGAGGAACGAAAGGTGACGATGCGCCAGGCGGCAACGATCCTCGGCGTGTCTCGCGTCGCGGAGGCGCACACAACCCGCGGTCTCTTCCCGTAGGGGGTCGGCTCGCCGAGATGATTGAACGGCCATCCGGTTCTCCCTATGCTCGATCGGTACCCGACCACCCGAGGAGCGATGGAACGACAGCTCGACGAGCGTTCGCGGGCCATCCTCGACTTCGAGCGGGGGTGGCAGCGTCCGGGGACAAAGGATCGGGCCATCCGGGCCCGGTTCGGACACTCGCCCGCACGGTATTATCAGCTGCTGAACCACCTGATCGATTCGCCGGACGCGATGGTCTACGACCCGATGCTGGTGAGCGGCTGCGTCGCCTCCGGGTGGCGCGGCGGAGGCAGCGGTTCGGCCGAGATCTGGGTGTGGGGCGGTAGCGCGGAGGAGGATTGGCTGGCAGGCATGAGCCGTCATCCCGAGGGAGCTTTTACCTTTCGGTGGCTACCGCTGCGCTGAGAGCCGTGCTCGTCGTGGCCGCCGTGGTCCTGGGCGTGTTCGTCCTGTCGAAGGCGTTCCCGACCGATGGTCAGACCACGGTGCCGGTCACGACAGAGGACGGTCCAACGACGCCGGCTGCGACTTCCCCGCCGGCCACCGGCGAGGGCGGGGGCGGCGGTGGGGGTGGCGGCGCCGGGCAGGAGACTCACGACCCCGCGGACATCGTCCTCCAGGTCCTCAACGGAACCGACGTCAGCGGGCTTGCCGCGGATACGCAGGCCATGCTGAAGGAGGAGGGGTACCGCGTTCCCACGGCGACGGACGCCCAGAACAAACCCGTCGAGCGGACCGAGATCGCCTACAAGCGGGCCTACAAGGCCGACGCCGGAGTTCTCCGCGATCAGTTCTTCGCCGACGCCCAGCTCGTGGTGGCGGCCCCCGATGCGGACGCGGATATCACGGTGACGCTGGGCGTCGACTACGCGGAGTCCGCGGAGGCCTAACCCGACGAGATCAGCTGCATCTCGGTGTGGAGCCGAACCACCAGAGACCCTCGAACGGGGGCCACCCCCGGGTCACCGGCGGGAGGGCGAAAGGCGAGTTCGTACGTCCCCACCGAGTCGGTCGATGACCGAACCAAAAACCCGTCCAGCGCGAACCAGGCCTCTTGCGCGCCGACGTCCTTACCGGTCAGGTCGGCCACGGCGTTGGCGAAGGTCTCCTCTCGCTGGACCGGCGACCGGTAGGACGTCCGCACGAGCGCAGCCTCGTATCCGTCGGTCACGCCGAGCTGAGTCAGCCGCGAAATCGCGCTGATCCAGAACCGCCCTCGCTCGTCCCGATACCGCGTCTCAGATCGCCAGCTGTCCCCCAGGGCAACCGGCCGGCCGGGAAGCACCGGTCGCAGTCTGGGGAGAAGCCGTTCCAACCCGACCGGCTCCAGGGCCTCCTGAGGGGCGGCCACCGTCTCGGCGATGGTGACCACCCGGCCGTCCTCGCCGAGCTGCACGGTGAAGTCCTGGACGGCCCCCACCTCCACCGGCCTGCCGTCGACCTCCAGCGACTCGGGCACGAGCGTCACCCGAGCCTCGGCGACCGGAGGTACGGTCGGCGTTCCGGCGGCCGGCGGGGGTGACGGCGAGCCGGTGGGGGCCGGGGGGGAGAGCGGCTGGCCGCCCGCATCGCCCAGACCGGGGAAGGTCCCCGGCGACGTCTCACCGGGAGACGGCGTCCCCGGGGACGGGGTCACCGGGGACGGGGTCACCGGCGATGGGATCTCTGGGAAACCGGTCTGGGGCGTGGGAGGAAGGCCGCCGGGCTGGGCCGCGTCCACCGCCCCCAGGATCTCCTGGCTGATCAGGAACGTGGCCGTGACCCGCTGCTCCCGGGTCCGACGGGCCAACGTGCGGGTGATATCCGCGGACAAGGTGAGCCGATGCTCCAGCCGCTGGCCGGCCTCCAGACGGTGGCTCAGCGGGACGTGCCCCTCAACGCACGACACGATGAGCACAACGATCGGTAGGAGGGGGGCGCGGCGCACGGCCCGGCGAGTCTACCGCGGTCGGTTGGGCCGCTACGCTGAGGTCCCGATGGAGTTCCTGGACGAGATCCGCTCACGCCGGGGCGAGGGGGCGATCGTGGTCGACTTCGACGGGACGCTCTCCCGGATCGCCCCGACTCCCGAAGCGGCGCGCCCGGTGGCGGGCGCCTCGAAGATCCTGTCGGCCCTGGCGTCGACGTACGCCCTGGTGGCGGTGGTCTCCGGGCGGCGGGCGGCCGAGGTCGCCGGGCTCCTGGGCAGGCCATCGGGGGTGCGCTGCCTGGGCCTATACGGTCTGGAGGACGAGGAAGGTCCGCTGGACGATGCGGCGGGCGGAATGGAGGACCGCGTTCAGGCCGTCCTCCCCGAGGTGGAACGGGTGGCCGCGACGGTGCCGGGAGCCCGGGTCGAGCCGAAGGGACTGCACATCGCGGTGCATTATCGAGCCGCCTCCGATCCGGAGACGGCGCGGCGAATCCTGCTGGAGCGGCTGGGAGCCCTGGCGGGAGTGAGGGGCCTCCGGATTCTCGAGGGGAAGAGGGTCGTCGAGCTGGCGCCACCGCGAGGACCGACCAAGGGCGACGCCGTCGACCGACTGGTCGCCGAGGGGCGGCTCGGCGCCCTGCTTTACGCGGGGGACGACGTGGCCGATCTGGCGGCCTTCGCCGCGGTCCGGCAGATGGCCGGGAGAGGGGTCACCACCGCGACCGTCGCCGTGTCGTCCGAGGAGACGCCTCCGTCCCTCGTGGACCAGGCCGACATCGTCGTCGACGGCCCCGAGGAACTGGTGCGTCTTCTCCGCAGACTGGCTTGAGCGATCAGCCCGCGGTGATCCGCTCCAGGTCGCGAAGCTGACGCCCGGCCCATTGCGCCGGGGTCCGCGCTCCGGCGGCTCGGCGGAGGGCCGCCGCTCGAGTAGCCCGCTCGGGCCCAGCCATGTCCAGGCCGGCGGCGATGGCGTCCGCGGTGCCGGCCACGTCGACCGGGTCGACGGGTATCGAGGCCCGTCCGAGCTCGGCTGCGGCGCCCGCGGTTCGGGACAGGATCAGGGCTCCGTGCCGTCGGTTGAGCAGCGGTCCCTCCTTGGCGACGAGGTTCATGCCGTCGAACACCGGGTTCACCAGCAGCGCGTCATAGAGCGCGTAGGCCGCCAGGACCTCGTCGTGGTGATCGTGGAGCCGGACCTCGATCGGGGTCCAGCCCGGCCGGCCGAAGTCGCCGTTGATCCGGTCCGCCTCGGCCAAGCATTCCTCGGAGTAGGTGCGGTATTCGGAGACCGCCCGGCGGGACGGCTGGAGGAGGGCCAGGAACACCACCCGCTCCCGCCACGACGGGTTGCGCCGGAGGAAGTCCTCGTACGCCTGGAATCCGCGGAGGATGTTCTTCGAGAGCTCGGCCCGGTCCACCCGCAGGAGGAGCCTTCGATCCCCTCGCCACCGCTCCAGCGACCTCCGGGCCCGGCGGACCTCGGGAGACCCCGCGGCCGTGCGCAGCGAGGCGGCATCGATCGAGATCGGGTAGACGCCGATCCGCACCAGGCGCCCCTGCCATCGCACTGCCCGCCGTCGGTACATCACCACGGTTTCCTCCAGCAGCCGGCAGCAGCTGAGGAAGTTCTCCGCCCACCGCTCGGTCTGGAACCCGAGGAGGTCCGCTCCAAGGAGGCCCCGGAGCAGCTCCTCGCGGATCTCCCTGGGCAGCAGCCGCAGGTAGTCGGCGCCGGCGAAGGGCACGTGGGAGAAGTGGGCGATCCGGGCGCGGGGGGCGAGCGCCCGAAGCTCCGCCGGAACCAGTGACAGGTGGTAGTCCTGGACCAGCACTTCCGTGCCCGGCTGGCCGACGTCCCCAGCCAGGGCTCGGGCGAAAGCGCTGTTCACGTCCCGATAGCACTCCCAGGCCGTGCGGGACTCGATGCCCAAACCGGGGAACCGCGGCAGGTCCCACAAGTAGTGATGGAGGAACCACAGGAGGCGGTTGCTGACCTCATTGTAGAACCGGTCGTACGTGGTCGGGTCGAAGGCCAGCATCCTGAGCCGGTAGGTTGAGTCGTCGACGGTGGCCTCCACCCTTCCCTCCGGGTGGTCCACGGCGATCCGACGATCGCCGTCGGTCATCGCCGCGGCGACCCACAAGCCGCCGGTGCCCTGGACCGCCGGGGCCAGGGCGGTGACCAGCCCTCCCGCCCCCCGACGGGGCACCAGGCTGCCGTCCTCTTCGAAGAACGAGACCGGCGCCCGATTCGAAGCGACGAGGATACGGGCGTCCGTCACAGTGACGCCAGCAGCGTCAGGTAGTCGGTCAGCTCTCGTACGGTCAGGAACCGCTGTCGCACTCGTTCGAGCCCGGTCCGCCCCATCCGTTCCCGGAGGTCCGGATCCCTGAGAAGGTCGACCATCCTCCGGGCACAGGCTTCCTCGGAGTCGACCAGGAACCCCGTGACGCCCTCCTCGATCTGGATCCGGATCCCGCCGACATCCCCCCCGATCACGGGCCGTTGCTTCCACATCGCCTCGGACACGGTCAGGCCGAATCCTTCGCGGATCGACTTCTGGACGACGATGTCGGAGGCTCGCTGGAAGGCGTTCACGGCGACCGGACCCACGTCCTGGACGTTGGTCAGGATGTGGATGTCTGGATCGTCCTGCCGGTGTTCCTGGGCGAGCTCCAGGAAGTGCCACGCTTCGGGGTCATCGTGGGCCATCGAGCCGACCAGGACCAGCTGGGCGTCCGCCACCTCCTCCTCCGCGGCGCGGAACGCATCGATGACCCCCAGCGGGTCTTTCCATGGGTCGAACCGCGAGACCTGGGTGACCACCGGCCGGGAGGGGTCGATCCCGTAGGCGGTCAGAATCTCGTTGACGGCATCGCCGTCCAGGTAGGCGTTCTTCGGCGAGAGGGGATCGATCGAGGGGGGGATCACGGCGACCCGATGGTGGAGGCCAGGACGGACGAACTCCTCCATGGTGAACACGGCCGCGTCGTGCCGGGCCGCGTGGACGGCGAACACAGCCCACACCTGCTCCATCGGCTGGGAGAGATCGATGTGGCACCGCCACACCCATCGGCCGCGGCGGGCGCCACGCTCCTCGACGAACGTGAGCAGCGCCAGCGGCTGTGGATCGTGGACGAACACAAAATCGGCATCGTCCTCGAAGCGGTCCGCGTTGGCTGCCAGCCGATCAAGATAGGTCTGTTCGAACGCGTCGCTCCACGGAACGGCCATCCCCTGGAGGGCGTTGTGGACTAGCTTGGTCACCTGGAAGAACTCATCCGACCCCTCCAGGAGTTGCCACTCCGCTTCGATCCCCAGGTCCTGGAGGAGAGCGACGTGTGTGTACAGGAGCTCCGACACGCCGCCCCCGAACGAGGTGCTGGACAGCTCGATCAACCGAGCGCCGTTGAGGGGGAGCGCCGCCTCGCGGAGACGCTCCACGGCCTCGTCCCCGGCCGACTGGCGGTAGTCGTCGAGGCGCCGCTGGTCCGGGATGGGGACGGTGCGGAGCACGGCGTTCAGTCTATCCGGGTGCGCAATACGGGCCGGTCGGAAAGCCGGGCGATAGAATCCGCCGGTGAGACCGGAACGGGAACCAGACCCGAACCCGGAGGGGGACAGACAGGGGGTCCTCGCGTCGGGCCTCGTCGTCCAGGCAGCCCGGTGGGGGATCGTGGCCTGGGCCACGATCGGCATCGTCGCGCTCGGGGTCTTCTTCTTCCGGTACGTGGTGTATCCGGTCCGGATCATCTTCCCCCCGCTGGTCGTGGCCCTGATCGGCGTCTACCTCTTGAACCCCATCGTCTCGGCCATGGAGCGCCGCGGCATGGCCCGGATCTGGGGGACGCTGGTCACCTACCTGGTCGGGATCGCCATCGTCGG
>DASQTB010000070.1:0-18974 GCA_035642095.1 Actinomycetota bacterium
CCGAGGGAAGTCCGGAAAGGACCGGCTGTTCGGGGAAGGAGACGGTGACGTCGTCAAGGGGGGCGGGGGCAAGGACACCGCGAAGGGAGGCCCCGGCAGAGACCGCCTGGCCGGCCAGGGGGGCAACAACAACCTCCGGGGCCAGGGCGGCTCGGACCGGCTCAACGGTGGCCCCGGGATCGACCGGTGCGCCCAGGGGGCCGGGACGGGACGGGAGATCTCCTGTGAGCGGTAGGACCGGACCGAAGGGAGGAATACTCATGAGGCGCTTCCCGCTCGCCGCCGTCGTCCTCGTCACGCTGGTGCTTCCCACCGCAGGCCTGGCCATCCCTCCGACCCAGTCCGAGTCGGAGCCGAACGGTCAGCCCGGGACCGCGAACGCTCTTCCCGGGGCGAGGTGCTTCGTGATCGGGACCGGGGCCATCACGCCGACGGGAGACGAGGATTACTGGTCGTTCTCGGGAGCCGGGGGGGATACGGCATGGGCCTATGTCGATACCGGAGGCCCGCAGAACCCCGGAGCTAACTCGCGGCACGCGGGCCTCCGCCTCTTCCACACCAACGGCACCGGGACGATCGAACGCGACAACAGCGATGGGACGGGGAACGGTGGTGACTCGACCGTCGAGTCAGAGGTGTCCGCGTCTATCGCCGGCGCAACGCTGACGTCGTCGGGGATTCACTTCGCCCGTCCGGTCGAGTCCGGAGACAACGAACGGATCGACCCCTACAGGCTCTTCATGGCTGTAGCCACCACAACCACGGCGACGTTGGAGCCGAACGACACCACCGCACAGGCCACCCGCATCACCCGGTGCCCGGACGTTCGGTCGGGCTCGATCTCGGCCGGAGCAGACGTGGATCTGTACGCGGTGACCGTCGCGGCCGGAGAGACCCTGTTCATCGAGCTCGATGGTGATCCCGAGCGGGAGGGGGCCGGACCGGACCTGGTCGTCGATCTGCTGGCCCCGAACGGCTCCGATACCCTCATGACGGCGGACTCTTCGGGAGTGACCGTCCCCGGGACCGTGGAGACGGGGAATCCCGCGTCGGAGGCGTTCAGCTTCAACATCGCCGGTGCGGGCACCTACTTCGTCCGGGTCCGCCCTCTGGACCCGGCGCAGACGGGAACGTACCGCCTGATGGTCGCCGGCGGCGTGGTCACCGGCGGCGGGGAGGTCAAGTGCGCCGGAACCGTGGCGAACCAGGTGGGGACCTCCGGCAGGGACGTCCTGATGGGAACCGCGGCGGACGAGACATTCGTGGCCCTGGGGGGCAACGACAAGATCCTGGGCAAGGGTGGCAAGGACACCATTTGCGCCGGGCCGGGCAAGGACGCCGTCAAGGGAGGGGGAGGCAAGGACACCGCGAAGGGAGGACCAGCCAAGGACCGGCTGGCCGGCCAGGGGGGCAACGACAACCTCCGGGGCCAGGGCGGCTCGGACCGGCTCAACGGCGGGCCGGGGATCGACCGGTGCGCCCAGGGACCCGGGACGGGACGGGAGATCTCCTGTGAGCGGTAGCCTTCCCCTGCGGGATCCAGGCGGCGGCGATCTGACGGGTTCCGCACTCGAAGAGGGCTGACCCTCGTCACGGTTGGCCGGGCTTCGCGTAGCCCCTCAGCAGCTCAGGCAGTGACCCGCCACGGCCGGGACGGCCGTCTGAAGCTCAGCCTTCGCAGCCGCGGGTCACGCCCCCTGCGCATCGGTCGCGACCCGCCCCCCCAGAGAGCAGGTCTCGCCCGGGTCCCCCAGAGAGGGAGTCTCGCCCCAGCCCACCGCGCAGCGAGTCGTCGTCCTTCTCTCCCCGAAGTCGGTCGGCACCCTTTCCTCCCGCGATCCGGTCATCACCGTCCCCCCCGAGGACGAGATCTTTGCCGCCGAGCCCTCGGAGGGTGTCGTCTCCGAACAGACCGCAGATCACATCGGCATCCGGGGTACCCCTCAGCGTGTCGTCCCTATCCGTCCCGAATATGTGGTTGCCGGGTTTCCTCGCGAAGTCGGGGCACTTCCCGGTGACCGCCGGCGGCGGCTCGCCCGGGAAAGGCCAGGGGGCGGGAGGCGGGGGCGGGGGGTTAGCCAGGCTGGTCAGGTAGATCTTGTCGAACTGGCAATCGTCCCCTCCGTTCACCCCATCGCCGCCGACGGCCGTATCCTCCTCGCAGTCGCCGGTACCGCTGGAGACCCGCGCCGTCGGGTCGTCCTGCTCGATGATGCTGAGGGAGAATTCCACGTCGTTCGGCGGATCGATGGTGGCCGACCAGCAGTCAGCCATGGCGGGCACCTGGATGCCGGGTGTGCCAGGTACCGTGTCGCAGGCGGGAGAGTCGTCGGGCGTCGCGTCCCAGGCCGATCCCTGGTTGCACCCGGTGGCGGGGTCAGCGCTCGATTCCTGGGTTGGGCTGGTGCCGATGTCGAGGCAGACGAGGATCCTCCCGACGTCCGTCTGGCTGGTAAACGCCAGGGCGGTGAACCCTGAATTGGCCACGGCCTGTCCATGGATGGGACGGAGAATCTGCCCGCTCTCCGTGGCCGGATGGTCCGACGTGGACGACGAGTTGTCGAAATGCACTCCCGACCGGTCGCCTCGGCAATGCCCCCTCTGCGGCGTGTCCTCGATGCATGCCATGGCCAGGAAGGTGTGGATGCCTTCGCGGGTTGGTGGGGCGATGTCGTAGGCGGCCTCGAAAGCCGCCACTTGGCCCACTCCGGAAGGCGGGCTGGAGAGAGTCGGAGTGTCGTCCCGAGCCAAACGCCGACACATATCCGGGTCGAAGGTCAGCGTCCCGACGCACTCGTACCACTCGTAGAACCTGGTCTGGGTGTCGGCCACGGCACGTACGGTGAAGAGGCTATCGATCCCGTCGAACAAGTCACCGGCTATCTGGGCATCGCTCGTCTCACCAGGGTCACCGTCCGAGTTGTCGTCGGCGCCATGGTCAGCATGGTCTGCCCGACCGTTGAAGTGGCTGGGCATGAACTGCCTGTGGGCCGCTGGCTGGTGGGCCCAGACCGTGAGGGCAGGACCCAGCGCCACGAGCAGCAGGAGTGGGATGATAACCCCTGCTCTTTGGCGCTTCTCTCTCATCGACCCTCCGCGGCCGCCTTCTGAGTCCGAGGAGATCCTTCCGAGGCCTCAGGAGAGGGCTCGGACGGCCTGACACCTCCTATGGACCAATCGTTCATCCGGGGCCTAGGGATACGCACGAAATTGACACCTACCCGACCTGGTTCGAAAGTCGGGCTTCCAGCTGGGAGGGGAGGTGCATCCGGCCAGGGTTTCTGACCGTCTTCATCTCTCAGCATGCCTCGCCCCGGCTTCCCGCCGAGCTGTCCGGCTGCCGCGGAACACCTTGTGATCGCCGCTGCAGGGGACGTCCCTTGTGGGTCAGAGACGCCGACTCCATCACCCTGTTCCCATTCCCAGACCTCCAGCATGCCGGTCGCGGAGGATTCGACGCCGTTCTCACCTTGAGTGGCACCCAGACGGCATCGCTGGCGGACTTCCGGAGCTGTACGACCCCACATGGGGGAGTGTGAAAGGCGGCCCTAACCGGGCCTCGATCGGACGAACCTAGTCGTCCTCCTCGTTGAAGAACGTGCACCGGACCGTCTCCCCCGGGTCCAACCCGACCCTGGCGGTGGGACCGTCCTGTTCCGACGGGGTGTCACTCCCCGCGCCGGCGCAGTCGATCTCCTCGACGTCCCAGTCCTCCGAGGCGAGCTCGGTGACGCGGTAGCTGCCGGTCCCGAGCCCTCCGAACGCCCGCGATTCGCCGTCCCTCAACGAGAAGCGACCGCCGGAGATGTTTGGATCGGTTTCGAACCGGAATCTGGTCGTGTCGGACGGGTCGGCCCGCTTCCGAACAGTGATGGACCCCGCCGCAAGGGGAGGCGGGCCTGGCGGCCCCGCGAAGGTAGCCGTGACCTCCTTCGGTGAGTCCATCACCACCTGGCACGGATCCGTTCCCGTGCAGGCCCCGCCCCACCCGAGGAAAACCGAGCCCGTGCCCGTCGCCTGCGCCACCAGGGTCACCGCCGTTCCGACCTCGTAATCCTCGGAACAGTCCGTGCCACAGTTGATCCCGGTGGGAGAGCTGATCACTGCGCCCGGTCCGGTGACCTGAACCGTGAGCGGGGCCAGCGAGGTCTCCCGGATCTTGTAGATGTCCGACCCGGCCGCTCTGTCACACACGTTGCGCTCGTAGTACACCTCGGTCGACCCGTTTGGCTCACCGTGCGCGTACGTGTCGGCGATATCCAGTCCCTTCTGCAGCCTCAGCAGAACGTCCTGATCGCCCTGAATGGACTCCCTGACCAGCGTCACCGAGGCCCCGCATCGTCTGCCCCCTCGGGAGAAGTACACCGTTCCGCCGGCAGTCACGGAGGGAGCTCGCTGATAGAAGCCAGGGTTCGAGATCGGGGTCTTGGTCCTGGCCCCGATGTCGTATCGAAGCACCTCGCATCGAGGTCGACAGGCATACCAGACGGCGTAGTTGCCGTTGACCTGGCCGGGACCCAGGAACGCCCTCTTGCCCTTGATCTTGTCCAGGACTCGGTGTTCACCCGACTCGAGACTGTGAAGGATCAGGCGTCGAACGCTGGTGCGAGGGCTCCACCGCGCGAACAGGAGCCATGCTCCGGACGAGCTCGGCCAGTACTCCCACTGGCGGCTGTTCACGCCGGGGACCTTGGACCGCGACCCGGACGAGAGATCGAAGAAGAACAGGCCGGAGCGGCCCCTCCGTGCGGGATTGCCCCGGTACTGCTGGTAGACCAAGCGGGTGCCGATGAAGTCGCCCATGGCCGCCGAGGTATCCAGGCGGTTCGCCTGGACAGGGTTGGATCCGTCGGCCTGCACCATCACCGCGTACTCGTTCGGCCGGGCCCTGGTATTCCGTTCCCAGGCCAGGACGTCGGTGGTGCGGGCCGGCTGGAATTCGCCGGCCGGCGTCGTGAGGACGGGAATCTCTGCGGAGGCCTGGCCTCGGACCGCGGTGGAGCCCGCCGCGAACGCCCACACGGCTACCACGGCAGCCAACAGCCGGTTGAGCGGTCCGCTCCTGCTCATCCGCCCCCGCCTCCACCTCCTCCCCCACCGCCGGACGAACCACCAGACCAGGCGCCGCCACCCGCGCCGCCCCCAGCGTCCCCTCCGGATCCACCGCCTCCGGACGAGCCACCTCCGCTCCCGGACCCCCCTGTCGCGCCGGAGCCATCGGTCGTCCCGCCCGAACCATCCGACGTCCCGCCGGAGTCGCCCGACGACCCATCGGAGCCGCCGCCCGCCTGAACGGCCTCGTCGGACTCCTCCGTCTCCTCGGTGTCTTCGGTCGAAGCGCTGGCGACCTCGATGTCGGACCCCTCGCCGCCCCCGCCTCCGCGGCTGCTGTCCTCGGACCCGCGGTCGGCCTGGCGCTTCCGATCCTTCCGCTCGCCCTCCTTCGGCTTCTTCTCCGGGGCGGTTACCGTGATGCCCTCGACCGCGACGTCGAGCACGTCGTCGACGATGGGCGCCTCAGGGGCATCCGCCGTGGAGGTGGTGGGGGTGGTGGGGCGAACCGGTTCAGCCTTCAGCGGTGGCTCTCCGCCCATGGTCCCCACGGCCCACCCGATGAGGATTCCGGCGATGATCGCCAGTACCACTTGGTTCGCTGTCAACCTGGCTCCTCCGAGGGCTGCATCCTAGCCTGAATGGTCCGGATCGACCACGGGGGCTGGAAAGGCTTGATTTGCCGATGCTTGCTTCGCCGAAGCATCAGCTCTGGGTACTGGGGGCAGAAGTACGAGTTGCCCCGAAGACTGTCCATCCGTGTCCTTCCGGTGCACCCACACGTCACATCGCTGTAGGGACACCGGGGGATACGCATGTTTGCGGATGTTTGGTGAGCAGACCGGTCAGAAGATCAGGGATTCCTCATACACGGCAACGGGTGGGTCAGCGCGTCAGCTCTGGCACTGGGGGCAGTAGTAGGAGTTGCGCCCGGAGTACTTGACGACCTGGATCGGGGTCCGACACCGGCGGCAGGGCTCGCCGCGGCGACCGTAGACCTTCAGCTCGTTCTGGTACTCGCCGGGCTTCCCGTAGAGGTCCACGTACGCCTCGTCACCGAGGGTCGTGCCCCGGAACCGGATCGCCTCCTGCACGGTCTCCTGGATGGCCCGGTACAGGCGCCGAACTTCCTGCGCCGAGAGCTCGTCCGAGGCCCGGTCGTGGCGCAGCCCGGCGGCGAACAGCACCTCGTCGGAGTAGATGTTGCCCAGCCCGGAGATGAACTGCTGGTCCATGAGCAGCGGCTTCAGCTTGGTGGCCCGGTTCGCCAGCGCCCCGGAGAACTGCTGCCACGTGAACATCGACTCGAGCGGATCGATGGCGAGGTGGGCCAGCTCCTTGACCTTGCCCAGGTCGTCGAGCGCGGTCACGAACAGCTCGCCGAACGTCCGAGGATCGACGAACCGGAGATCGCCCCCTGTCTGGAAGGTGACGATCACGTGGGTGTGGTTGTCCAGGGGGACCCGCTTCGTTCCGCGGAGGAACCGTCCGGACATCCCGAAGTGGACCACCAGCACGTTGCCGTCGTCCAGATGGAGCAGGATGTACTTGCCCTTCCTCTCGGCCCTGATGATCTTGTGGCCCACCAACCGGTCCCGGAACTCCTTGGGCGCCTTGTGCCGGCGGATCACTCGCTTGGTGTTCTTCATCCGGCGGACCTCGACGGCCACCATCCGCCGCCCGACGACGTCCTTCTCCAGGTCCCGCCGGACGACCTCGACCTCCGGGAGCTCCACCTAAACCTCCCCCGCCTCCGGAACGGGGCCCTCCGCCATCAACCGGGCATAGGCCACCCGGGCCGCTCTCTGCTCCGCCTCCTTCTTCGATCGGCCGGACCCCGACCCGTAGGCCTGGCCGCCGAGGAAGACGGTGGCGGTGAACTGCTTGGCATGGTCCGGGCCCTCCTCGCTGACCCGGTACTGGGGCACCGCACCGATGTCCTGGGCGGCCAGCTCCTGGAGCCCGGTCTTGTAGTCGCGGTCGCCCTCGCCCCGGACGTAGGCCTCCATCCGTGGCCAGAACACCCGCTCGATCACCTGCCGGGCCACGTCCAGGCCGCGATCCAGGTAGACGGCGCCCAGGACGGCCTCCATCGCGTCGGCCAGGATCGAGGTCTTCTCCCGGCCTCCGGACTGCTCCTCGCCCTTCCCCAGGAGCACCACCTCGCCGACACCGAGGTCCCGAGCCACGTCGGCCAGGGTGATCATGTTCACGGTCGCCGCTCGGAGCTTGGCCAGCTCGCCCTCGGGGAGATCCGGGAATCGCCGGTACGCCAGGTCCGTCACCACCAGCCCGAGGACGGCGTCGCCGAGGAACTCCAGCCGCTCGTTGGTCTCGGTCAGCTCCCGCTCGAAGGCGTACGAGCGATGGGTGAAAGCGGCATCACGGAGAGCGCGGTCCCGGAACCGAACGCCGAGCGCCCGCTCCAGCGGGGTCGCTCGTCCGCGCACGCCCCGGGCCCCTACTCGACCTCGATCTCGATGGCCTGCCGCCCGCCGTAGTAGCCGCAGTTCGCGCAGACGCGGTGCGGCAGCTTCGGCTGGTGACACTGCGGGCACTCGCTGTACGTCGCCGGCGCCGCCTTCCAGTGCGAACGCCGTGAGTCCCGCTTCGATCTCGGTGTCTTCCTCTTCGGTACCGCCATGGGTCCCTTCCTTCAGTCGTCCAGCTGGAGCCCTTCCAGCGCGGCCCACCGGGGGTCGGTGGCTGGCCGGCAGGAACACTCGCCGAGGTTCCGGTCGCCCCCGCATCGCTCGCAGAGGCCGAGGCAGTCCCGCCGGCATAGCGGCGAGAAGGGCATGGCCAGGACCACGGTGTCCCTGACCATCGGCTCGAGGTCGATGCGCCCTTCCGCGATCGGATACTGGTCGCCCTCCTCGGCCGGGTCCGGGGCGAACAGCTCATTGACCTCGAATCGGAAGTCGTCGGAGAAGTCCTTGAGGCACCGGGCGCAGCGGTAGGCGATCCGACCGGAGAGTGGCCCGGAGGCCTGGATGCCCTCCACCACCGACTCGAGGAGAACCTCGATCCGGACCGGGCTCTCCGGGGGCACCCGGGCAAGCTCCGTGCCCATGTTGTCGAAGGTCCTCTCCAGCGTGACCCGCCGGGAGGCCCCCGGCTCCTCGAGGAGGTCGCGAACGTCGACGGCGTCCATCACCCGGCCTCCTCCCCGCTCAGCTCCTCCTCGGCGATCGTGGTGCCCCGAAGCCGCTCCCGGCCCCGTTCGACCTGCTGGAGCGTCCTGGTGAGATGCTCCTCGATCCGAGAGCTCTGCTGCTCCTGGACCTCGCGGATCTGGGCGATCTGCTCCACGGTGCGGGTCAGGGTGGCCTCGAATGCCGCCAGCTTCTGGTCCATGTAGTCCTCGGCCTCGTGCCGGATCTGACGGGCCTCGCCCCGGGCCTCGTCCAGGAGTCGCTCGGCCTCGCGCATCGACGCCTTGACCACCTCTTCCTGGCTGGCCATCCGATGCTGCTCCTCCAGCGCCTCCTGGATGATCCCTTCGGCGTCCTTTCGGGCCTTCGTCAACAGCTGCTCCCGGTCCTTGACCACCCACCGGGCCTGCTTGATCTCTTCGGGGAGGGCGGCCCGCATCTCCTGGACAAGCTCCAGGGCCTCCTCCCGGTTCACCAGGACCGAGGTCGACAGCGGCATCGACTTCGCCTCCATGATCAGCTCTTCGAGCTGCTGGATGCGTCCCGCGATGTCCATCTACGCCATCTTCTCCTTGAGCCGCCGGAGCACATGCTCCGGTACGAGGCCCGAGACGTCGCCCCCGAACCGAGCCACCTCCTTGACCAGGGACGAGGACAGGTAGGACCACTTCGCGCTGGTCGGCACGAAGAACGTCTCCACCTCGGCCAGGTGCCGGTTCATCTGCGCCATCTGCAGCTCGTAGTCGAAATCGCTCACCGCCCGGAGGCCCTTGACGATCACCCCGGCCCCCTTCGACCGGGCGTAGTCCACCAGCAAGCCGGTGAACGAGTCCACCTCCACGTTGTCCAGGTCCGCCACCGTCTCGCGCAGCATCTCCACCCGCTCGGCCACCGGGAACAGGGGTTCCTTGGCGGGATTCTCGATCACCGCCATCACCACCCGGTCGAACCGCCCGGCGACCCGTCGGACGATGTCCAGGTGCCCGTGCGTCACCGGGTCGTACGTCCCCGGGCACAGGGCGGTCAGGGTCACCGGGCCTCCCGACAGATGAGGATCCGCGCGTCTCCGTAGCTCAGGACCTTGACGGCGCTCCAGTGTACTGGAATGACATCGATGGGATCCCGCTTGGGGCGGGTGATCACCATCGTCCCCCCCGGGGCGTGGGTGACGGCCTGAGCGACGACCTGATCCAGCGCTTTTCGAGGATGGCGATAAGGGGGGTCCAGGAACACCAGATCGAACGGGCCGCCGCCCTCCGACAGGGCCCGAGCGGCATCCGCTCGGACGACCCGGGAACGATCCTCGAACCGCGTCCTGGCCAGGTTGGCCCGGATCGTCCTGGTTGCGGGACCCGAGGAATCGACGAACAGGCAGGAGGTGGCTCCCCGGGACAGGGCCTCGATCCCGACGGCGCCCGTGCCGGCGAACACGTCCGCGCATCTTGCCCCCTCCACCAGGTGGCCAAGGCTGGAGAACAGTCCCTCCCGAGCTCGGTCCGAGAGGGGCCGGGTGCCGGCGGGGACCGGAGCCAGACGGACGCCCTTGGCCGAGCCGGCTATGACCCTCATCGGGCCACGCCGAGGATGTGCGGACGGACCGGGGACGGCGGCCCGAACGAGAACCGTCGGACCGACACCTCGAACCCCCCGGCCTCCAGGAGCGCCGCGGTGTTCCGGTTGGGATGGCAGTTGCACCCGAACCGGTACCACACCGGGGTGATGAGGTCCTGGACCCGGGCCCATCGGGGATCGCCGCTCCGGACGTGCTCGTACACTCGGAGCGGTCCTCCCGGGCGAATCACCCGCCGGAGCTCCGCGATGGCCGAGGCCGGTTCGGCCACCGAGCACAGGACATAGCAGGCCACCACGGCGTCGAAGGCGCCGTCTCGAAACGGCAGCGCTTCGGCCACGCCCCGAAGCACCTCGACGTCGGCGGCCGCTTCACGTCCCCGTACCGACGCCATCCGAGCCATCGTCGGCTCAGGCTCCACGGCCACGACCCGGGCCGCCTCCCCATACCTCGGAAGGTTCAGTCCGGTGCCGGCCCCGATCTCGAGCACCCGGCCGGCCAGGCCCCGGATCAGCTCGTCCCGGTGACGCTGCTCCGGCGGCCCGCCGAGCCGAACCACGAAGTCCCACACCCTGGCGAAGACCGGATGCGACTTCACCCTCATAGCTTGCCCAGTAGGTCAACCTTCGTCGAACTAGGAATGGAAGAGCCAGGTGATGGAGTCTGCGAACCGGCGCTCCAGCTCCGCTCGGAGTTCCGGGTGGGCGGTGAGGTCGGGATCTCGGTCGATGAGCGAGAAGGCGTCCTGTCGAGCCTGCCGGACGAGATCGGTGTCCTCGGCCAGTCGGGCTAGGCGAAGATCGGGAAGCCCGGATTGGCGGATGTCGAACAGGGTCCCCTCCCCCCGAAGCCGGAGGTCTTCGTCGGCCAGCTCGAACCCGTCCGTGGTTCGGACCATGGCCCGGAGCCGCTGTTTGGCGTCCTCGTTGTCCGGAGACGACTCGTCGAACAGCACGCAGGTCGACTGGTGCGTCCCCCGGCCGATCCGACCCCGGAGCTGGTGGAGCTGGGCCAGGCCGAACCGCTCCGCGTTCTCCACCAGCATCACGGTGGCGTTGGGAACGTCCACCCCGACCTCGATCACGGTGGTCGAGATGAGGACGTCCGCCTCGCCGGACCGGAAGGCCTCCATCCGGGCCTCCTTGTCCTTCGGTCGCATCCGACCGTGGAGGAGGGCCAGCCGGAGGTCGGGGAACACCTCCGTGGCCAGACGCTCGGCCTCCTTCTCCGCGGCCCGGACCTCCAGGCGGTTCTCCTCGTCGATCGCCGCACACACCACGAAGGCCTGCCGTCCTTCAGCGACCTCTCCCCGGACCAGGTCGTAGGCCTTCCTCCGCTCTGCCGCCGTGCGGGCGATCCGGGTTCCGACCGGCCGCCGACCCGCCGGCAGCTCGTCGACCACGGACACGTCGAGGTCGCCGTAGTAGGTCAGAGCCAGCGTTCGGGGGATCGGCGTGGCGGTCATGATCAGGACGTCGGGTGAGACGCCCTTCTCCTTCAGGGCGATCCGCTGGTGGAGGCCGAACCGGTGCTGCTCGTCGACGACGGCCAGCGATAGATCGGCGAACTCTACCCGTTCCTGGACCAGGGCGTGCGTCCCCACCAGGAGGGCGACGTCGCCGGCGGCCACGCCGTCCAGGATCCGATCCCGTTCCCGGCCTGTGACGGAGGCGGTCAGGAGAGCGTAGGTCGGTCCGTCCTCCCCCTCCAGGAGCGATCCCTGGGGCCCCGACGGGCTCTCGCCCCCGGCCACCCGCCGCCCTCCGATCCCGTGGAGCAGGGACTCCACCGTCCGAAGGTGCTGGCCGGCCAGGACCTCCGTGGGGGCCATGATCGCCGCCTGGTGGCCGGAGTGAACGGCCACCAAGCAGGCCCACAGGGCGACGACCGTCTTCCCCGACCCGACGTCGCCCTGGATCAGCCGGTTCATCGGCCGGGAGAGCGCCATGTCACCGCCGATCTCGACGATGGCCCGGCGCTGGGCCGCGGTGAGCTCGAAGGGGAGCGCCTCGACGAATCGAGCAGGCAGCGCGCCGGACGGATCGTGCGGGATCCCCGCGACCTCCGCGGCGACGCGATGCTTCCGGAAGGCCACGCCCAGCTCCAGGAAATACAGCTCGTCGAATTTGAGACGGTCCCGAGCTCGTTCGGTGGCGGCCGGATCGTCGGGGAAATGGACCTGGTGCAGGGCACCGTCGAGGGGAAGGAGCCGGCGCGAACGGCGAACCTCCTCCGGGATCGGGTCTCGGAAGGCATCGACGCGTCGAAGCGCCTCGTGAACCATCCGCCGGATGACGCCGGTCGACACGCCCTCGGTGGCCGGATGCACGGGCACGATGCGGCCCGTGTGGACCTGGTCGGCATCGCCGCCCCGGAGGATCTCGACCGCGGGGTTCTGGACTCGGAGTCGGCCCCGGAAGGCCCCGACCTTGCCGGAGACCGCCACCTCCTGTCCCTCGCGATGTCTCCGCGCCGGCCACGTCTGGTTGAACCACGACAGGTCGACGTACCCGGTGCCGTCGAACACGGTCACGGTGACGATGGCCTGCTTCCGCCGCGTGTACTGCGTGCGGACCCTTCGCACCGTCCCGATGAACGTCGTTTCCTGACCGATCCGAAGATCACCGATCGTGACCGTGGCCGACCGATCGATGTAGCGCCTCGGGTAGTGATGGAGAAGATCGCTCACGGTCTTGACATCGATGGCCGCCAGCGGCTTCCCGTATCGCTTCGTCCATCCGCCCAGGGACACCACCGGGGCCGAAGGAGAGAGCGCCTCCCTCACGCCGGACCGATCTGGCACGGATGGATTCTGCCACCTCCGGCCCACACCTCGGTGCCGTACGATCGAGCCGATGCGGCTGATCGGAGCGTTCATCGCGGCCCTGGCCCTGATGGCCTCGGCATGCGCCCCGGAACGCGGCACCGGGCGAGGGGCAGAGGCTCGATCGCTCCTTCCCGACAACCGGCTGGCCCTGCCGACGTTCGATCTCGAGACGTACGGGGCCCTCCTCGACCAGCTGCGCGGACGGCCGGTGGTGGTGAACTTCTGGGGCTCTTGGTGTCCGCCCTGCGCGGCGGAGGCGCCGGGGCTGGCCGAGGTGTCGTCCGAGTTCGAGGGTGAGGTCCAGTTCGTCGGCGTCGACATCCTCGACGCCCGCCCGCCGGCCCGGGCGTTCATCGTTCGCTCGGACTGGCAGTACCCGAGCGTGTTCGACCCGACGGGGTCGATCCGCGACGGGCTCGGTTACCTGGGTCAGCCGATCACGCTCGTCTACGACTCCGGGGGCTCGCTGGCCTTCGAATGGATCGGAGTCGTTGCCGAGGATCAGCTCCGCCGGGAGATCCGCAGCGTCCTGTAGCTGGTAGGTTTGGTCGATGTCCGCGAGGCGTCTCGCTTCGCTGGCGGCCGCGTCCCTGCTCGCCGCGGCCGTCCCCGCCATCCCCACCATCCCCGCCGCCTCGGCATCGTCGCGGCTCCGGATCACCGCGCCGCCGGGCCAATCGCTGCTCGTCCGGGGGGAGTATCCGCCGATCGAGTCGTCCTGCGTGTCACCCGAGCAGCCCCTGCTCCACGCTCGGTACCGGGGCACGATCGAGATCGTCCGGCGGGAGGACGGCTCGCTGTCGCTCATCGGCGAGCTGCCGTTCGAGGAGTACGTGAAGGGGATCGCCGAGGTGCCGAGGGACTGGCCCATGGAGGCGCTCAAAGCCCAGGTAGTGGCGGCCCGCACGTACGCGCTCAACCGCCTCCAGAACACCGAGCCCGAAGGAGACTACGACCTCTGCGCGACCACGGAATGCCAGGTGTACGTGGGGATGAAGGTGGGGGCCGGGCCGTGGGGCGCCCGGTGGATCCGAGCGGTCGACCAGACGACCGGGCAGGTGCTCCTGTACCAGGGCCAGCCGGCCATCACGTACTACTCCTCGACGTCGCCCGGCCGCACGTTCAACGTCGAGGACGTCTTCGGAGGGGTGGCCCTCCCCTACCTTCGGGGTCACGACGAGCGGGATGACCGGGCCTCCCCGCTCTCCCGCTGGCGAGTGGACGTGCCGTTCGACGACCTGGCCCGGTTCCTGGCGGCCGACGGCGTCTGGTCCGGCGGCGCCATCCGACGGGTCCAGGTGGGCGACGGGAGGATCCGCATCTCGGGCGATCGCGGCGTGACGCTTTCGAAAGACGACCTTCGCGACGCGTTGAACGAATGGGCGGAGTGCCTGACCCCCGACCGGTACCCGCGGTTCGAGCCGGGTGGGTACCGGCTGCCCCAGACCGTGCCGTCGATCTGGTATCGGGCCCGTCCGGAAGGTGATGTGCTCGTGCTGACCGGGAGGGGGTGGGGTCACGGCATCGGGATGGTCCAGTGGGGGGCCTACGGGAAGGCCAAGCGGGGGCTGGGGTACGCCGACATCCTGGCCGCTTACTACGGCGGCCTGCGGCCTCAGCCGATCGACCTGCCGGGGACGATCCGGATCCTCATCGCCGAGGGCCTCCGGAGCGTCGTGGTGGAGCCCTCCGGTGAGGCCCGGACGGATCCCACGCTCGCCCCGCGGGCCCCGTGGCGGATCACCGGCGCCGGGAAGCTCCGGGTCCACCACGGGCGCTCACCGCCTCCGGTGCTCAGCGTGACCGAGGTCCGCCTGCCGCTCCGAGCGGCGTCCGGCCAGCCGTACCGAGTGCGCCTGAACGCCTCGGACGAGGTCGAGGTGCGCCTGGAGCTCCTCCGTGACGGCGAGGTCGTGGGGAGAACGGACTCGCGCGCCCTGGAGGAGGGCTCCGCCCGGGTGCGCCTGATCCCACCGAACCTTCCCCCCGACACCTACGAGTTCCGTCTGGTGGCCACCGACGGAGTGGATACGGTCATCGCGGCCGGAGAGAGCGTGCCGTTGGTCGCCTCGACGGCGACCTCGCCCCAGCCTCCCCCATCCGCGGTTCGGCCGCCCGGGAGCCAGGCCGCCCGGCCGGACGGAAGGAACGCGGACGCCGATCCGGCCGTATGGATCGCCGCCGGAACCGCCATCCTCGTCGTGCTCGCCCTGCTCGTGTTGACCGCGCGGCGCCGGAGGGGGTTACATCGCGCCTGATGCTCACCGTCGCCGATCACGTGCCGCTCGACTCCCGCGCCTGGCTCCTCTCCCACGGCGTCCGGATCGCGGTCATCGTCTTCGCCGCGATCGCGGTGCTGACGCTGAGCCGCATCGCCGTCCGACGGATGCAGAAGCGTCTCGAGGGTGTGGAGGGCGCCACCCAGGAGCTGAGCCTCCAGCGGACCGCCACGCTCACGCAGGCCGTGTCCTACGCGGTGAAGGTGGTCGTGTGGACCCTCACCCTCCTCTTGGTGCTCGGCGAGTTTGACATCCAGCTCGGGCCGCTCCTGGCCGGAGCGGGGATCGCCGGCGTGGCCCTCGGCTTCGGCGCTCAATCGCTGGTCCGCGATTTCCTCTCCGGCTTCTTCATCCTCCTGGAGAACCAGTTCGGCGTCAGCGAGCGCATCACCGTCCACATCGGTAGCCAGGAGGTCACCGGCAAGGTGGAAACGCTGAGCCTCCGGACGACCGAGCTCCGGGCGTTCGACGGCACCCTTCACATCATTCCCAACGGGAACATCCTGGTGGTCGGGAACCATTCCCGAGGATGGGCCCGAGCCATCGTCGACGTGATCGTGGCGTACACGGAAGACCTGGACCGGGTTCGAGGGGTCCTGGACGAGCTGTTCGGCGAGCTCCGGGATGATCCCGACCTCCGGCGGGCATTCTTCAGCGGTCCGGAGGTCCTCGGAGTGGAACGGCTCGGCGACAAGGACGTCACGCTCCGGGTGACGGCCGAGGTTCGCCCAACCAGGCGAGCCGACCTGGAGCGGCTCCTCCGCCAGCGCATCAAGGAGCGGTTCGACGAACGGAAGATCACGGCCCCCGCCTCGTCCCAGGCCGGTGGAGACGGCGGGACGGGCCCCTAACGTCTGGTACGCTGGTTCGACGATGGCTTCTGTCTGCGATGTCTGCGGCCGCTCCCCCGGGTTCGGGATGAAGGTCAGTCACTCGCATCGACGGTCCAACCGTCGGTGGAATCCGAACATCCAGCGCGTGCGAGCCATGGTGAACGGGGCCCCGCGCCGGCTCAACGTGTGTACCAAGTGCCTCAAGGCCGGCAAGGTGCAACGAGCCGGCTGATCGACGCCCGTTCCTTGACCGAACCATCATCCTCGTCCTAGGGTGTCCCCCATGTCCCCAACCCTTCGTCGATTGAGCGCGCTCGCCTGCCTGACCCTCCCCGCCTTGGCCTCGGCGCTGGTCCCTGTGGGGCCAGCGGCAGGCCAGGCCGGCGGTTCACCCAACGTGATGATCATCCTCACCGACGACCAGCGAGCGATGGACACCATGGAGCACATGCCGAAGACGCTCCAGTGGTTCGGACAGGGCGGGACGAGCTTCACGGAGGGCTTCGCCACCACACCCCTGTGCTGTCCGTCGCGGGCCGCCATCATGTCCGGCCGCCTGAACCACAACAACAACGTGCGCACCAACGGGGATCAGGAGCTCCTCGACCACAACTCAACGATCCAGCGTTACCTCGACCAGGCCGGGTACAGGACCGGGCTCGCCGGCAAGTTCCTCAACCTGTGGCCCGTGGCCAACAATCCTCCCAACTTCGACCGGTGGGCCCTGCTCAAACCGGAGGACACCGGGTACTACAACAGCCAGTTCAACGTCGACGGCGCTGTCCAGACGGTGCCCGGCTACTCCACCGACTACATCCGGGACTACACCCTGGACCTGCTCGACACGTGGGAGGTGAACAACGACGATCGGCCGTGGTTCCTGCACGTGGCGCCGTACGCGCCCCACGATCCTGCCGATCCGGCGGCTCGACACGCCGCCGCCACGTTCCCGCCCTGGCCGGGGAACCCCGCAGTGTTCGAGGCCGACAGGAGCGACAAGCCGCCGTCGGTACGCAACGCCCGCCGGACGTACGAGGAAGCGTTGGTGGACCGGGAGCGACAGCTCCGCACGCTCTTGGCGGTCGACGAGATGGTGGACGCGATCTTCCAGCGGCTGGAGGCCACCGGCGAGCAGAACACACTGGCCTTCTTCCTGTCGGACAACGGGTTCTTCTGGGCGGAGCATGGGCTGCGGGGCAAGAACCGGCCCTACACCGAGGCGATCAAGGTGCCCTTCTTCATGCGCTGGCCGGGGCGGGTGGCCGCCGGAGGCGTGCACGGCTCACCTGCAGCCAACATCGATCTGGCCCCGACCATCCTCCAGGCCGCCGGCATCTCCCCCGCCGCGCAGTACCCGCTGGACGGCAAGTCCCTCCTCCAGGGCGGGCCGCGGAAGAAGATGCTCACCGAGTCCTGGCCTCCGGAGGCTCGAGGACCGTGGGCCTCGACGCGCACGCCGAAGTACCAGTACATGGAGTACTACAACCGGGACACCGGCGCCGTGCAGTTCCGCGAGTACTACGACCTGAGCGTCGATCCGTACCAACTGCAGAACCTGTACGGCGATGGCAGGCCTCGGAACGACC
This sequence comes from Actinomycetota bacterium, assembly GCA_035642095.1. Taxonomy (GTDB): domain Bacteria; phylum Actinomycetota; class UBA4738; order UBA4738; family CALAEC01; genus DASQTB01. The sequence continues at coordinate 17,303 of DASQTB010000070.1, forward strand.
CCTGGGCGCCGGCACTGACCCGAGAGCTCGAGGGGATGAAGACGTGCGTGGGAACCGCCTGCCTGGACGCGATGCGCGAACCCGGTATCCCCCGGCGCTGCCCCGGAGCGACCGCGAAGCCCGGCCACCATCTGGTCGGTTCTCAGTTCCGCGACAGCATCGGGGGCTTCCCGTGGCGCAACGTGATCTGCGGCCGGGAGGGGGCGGACAACCTTCGTGGGAAGGGCGGACGTGATCGGCTGATCGGTCACCGCGGCCCCGACACGCTGGTCGGAGGACCAGGCGACGACATCCTGGACGGGAAGAGTGGACGGGACGTCTGCAGGGGCGGCCCCGGGAAGGACCGGTTCCGGAGCTGCCAGCGCAAGTCGGGTTGAGCGCTACCGGGCGCGCCCAAGCACCCCGCCGGGATTGACCGGACCGATCCCCTGTCCGATCTCGAGGTGGGCCCGGATGGCCTGGGTCACGAACGCCTTCCCCCTCCGAACCGCCGTCATCAGGTCGTCGCCGAGGGCCAGGTGGGCCGCGATGGCCGCCGACAGGACGCAGCCGGTTCCGTGGGTGTGCTCGGTGTCGATCCGCTCGGCGCCGATCGGCTGGACGCCGTCCCGCGTGATCAACAGGTCCACCGCAGCATCTCGATCCTCCAGATGGCCCCCCTTGACCAGCACGGCGCCGGGGCCGAGCTCCAGGATGGCCCGGCCGGCCCGCTCCATGTCCTGCTCGGTCCGGACCGGGAAGCCGGCCAGGAGCGCCGCCTCCGGAAGGTTGGGGGTGACCACGGTGGACAGGGGGACGATCCGACGGCGCAGCGCCTGGGAGGCGTCCTCGGCCAGGAGCGGATGGCCGTGCTTCGACACCGACACGGGATCGACCACCAGGTTCGGGATCCCTGTCTCTGAGACCGCATCCGCCACGGCGTCGATGATCCCCGCCGATGCCAACATACCGGTCTTGGCCGCGTCGACGCCGATGTCCGTGGCAACCGCCCGGATCTGATCGCCCACCGTCTCGGGGAACAGCTCCTGGTAGCCGGAAACGCCCTTCGTGTTCTGCACGGTCACGGCGGTGATGGCCGACATCCCCCACACCCCGAGAGCGTGGAAGGTCTTCAGGTCGGCCTGGATGCCGGCACCACCCCCCGAATCAGACCCGGCGATGGTCAGCGCCCTCGGTACGGATCGCTCAGCTGGCAAAGTGGTCCCACCCCTTCGCCTCCAGAAGAGACTCCTCCTCGCCTCGCACAGCGACGACGCGTTGCTCGTCGGTGATATCGCCGATGGCGGTCAGTCGGGTCCCGAACCGCTGCATCCCTCGCCGGGCATGGTCCACCGCCTGGGGCGGGATCGCCGCCAGGAGCTCGTAGTCCTCGCCCCCGTGGAGCGCCAGGTCCTGCGGATCGATGCCGATCGCCTCGGCCAGGTCGACCACCCCAGGGGCGATCGGGAGGTCGGGCACGCGCACCCGGGCCCCCACCCCGCTCTCCTCGCAGAGCCGGGCCAGATCGAGCGACAGCCCATCGGATATGTCCAGCATGGCCGTGGCCCCGGATTGGGCCAGGACCTGGCCTTCTCCCACTCGAGCCTCGGGCCGCTCGTGGCGGGACAGGAGAGCCCGACCCCATTCCGTCGACAACAGATCCTTCCGCTCCGTGGCCCGGGACTGGGCGATC
>DASQTB010000071.1:0-15959 GCA_035642095.1 Actinomycetota bacterium
TCTCGGTCATCCTGCCTTCTGAACCGGGCCGCGGGCGGCCACCAACGGGCTGTCGCCACAGGGCGATGAACGCGATAGCGTCGGGGTCCCGACGGGCGCCCCGAATCTCGAACCATCCGCCCCTCGATGGTCCAATCGTTCGAGAGCGCGAAGAGATACGGCCCGAACCGGGTTCTTGGCGGATTAGGTCGGGAAGGGTTCCCCTTGTCTTGCTGGCCGGATCAGCGCCCGGGGGTCCGGGAGCAGGCGCTCATCCGCCCGAGGACGACCCCTCGGCACCGCTTCCGGTCTCGGCTTCTCCCGGTGGAGGTTCGACGACGTGAATCATGACCTTGGCACGGTCCGTACCACCGGCACCGTCCGAAACGGTGTAGGAGATGACGTCATCCCCGATGAACTGTGGATTCGGTGTGTAGGTGAGCGAGCCGTTCGGGTTGATGTGGACCTCTCCATGATTGGCTGTCGCCTCATCGACGCTCAGAGGATCGTTGTCCACGTCCTTGTCGTTGGGAAGGACCTCGAATAACAGCGAGTCTCCCGCCTGCACGTCTGCCTCGTCGTCAGCGGCCTCGGGATCGTCGTTCACGGGACGCACCTTGATCGCAACCTTGGCCACGGCGGAGCCGCCCTTGCCGTCGGACACCTGGTAGGAGAAGGTGTCCTCCCCGTTGAAATCTGCCGAGGGCTCATACGTCAGCCGACCGTCCTTCACTTCGACACGACCGTGAGCAGGCGCATCCGGTTTGATGCTGAGCTGGTCGCCGTCGACATCTCCGTCGTTCGTCAGAAGGTCCAGGACCAGTGAGCCGTCCTCGTCGACGGACCTCTTGTCGTTCCCAGCACGGGGGGAATCATTTACCGGGGTTACCGCCACGGTGACCTCCGCCCGTGCGGATGTTTCCCCATCCGAGACCCAATAGCTGAAACTGTCAGACCCATTGAAATCGGCCGGGGGCGTATAGGTGATCGTTCGATTGTTCGCCGAGGCGGTCCCGTGGGCCGGCTGGCTGGTCTGGAGCTTGACACCGCCGCCGAACCTCCCATCGTTTTCCAGCACGTTGATGGTGGTCGGCGTGTCCTCGACCACGCTCTTCTGGTCGCTGCGGACCACGAGGGGTGCGGCCGCCGCCACATCCCCGCCGGGCCCGCCAGAGCTGGGGCCGTCCGATGCTCCTCCATCGTCTTCCCCGCCGGTCGGTGACGCTTCCTCTCCTCGGCCCGAGCCACCACGGTTGGACTCGGCACGGACGATCGAATCACTATCCGACCCTGCCCCCGTCAGGTCCATCAGGCCCTCCCAGGCCGACACCGCCGAGCCGACCACCAGGCGCTGCACGGGCTCTGCGGCCAGCGCCACGCTGGTGACGAACACCATCAGCGCCGCTGCGGCCGCGGCGCCCCCTCGGATCCCTCTGCGTCGGAGGCGCTGGAGCGGCGTGACGGTATGGGTTCGGAGTAGAGGACGGAGCTGGTGCCAGCTCTCATCGGGGTCGGGGGTCGGCGCCACCCCGAAGGCCCGAAGCCGGAGGTGGAGCGGAGCCAGGGCTGTCGGATCCGGACGGGGGAGGGGCGGGTGGAGAGGCGAGGACATCGTCCGCTTACCGCCCCGGCGGCGCTGACTGGAGATGTTCATCCGGTCGTGAGGATCGTCGAGAGGCTCTGTAGCGCTCGCCAGCGCTGGGCCTTCACCGCCCCCACGCTTTTCTGGAGAAGGACGGCGATCTCGGGATGGCTGAGTCCCAGAAGGTACCGGAGCTCGAGGACCCGTCTCTGACCCGCGGGGAGCCGCTCCATGCCCATGGCCAGCATGATCCTGTCATCGTGTTCCATTTCCGTGGGGGAGTCCGGAAGCTCGGAACGCGGCTCAACCCTTCGCCGAGCCCTACGCTCGTCGGCCACGATGTGTCGGGCGATCCCGTACAGCCACGACACGAAGGGCCGGCCCGTGTCGCGGTATCTGACGATCCCACTCCATGCTCGGACGAACGTTTCGGCGACGATGTCCTCTGCCTGTTGGGGAAGATAGAACCGGGCCAGGTTGTAGATGGGTCGGTAGTACAGACGGTACAGGTGACCGAACGCATCGCGGTCGTTCCGCTGAGCCGCGGCGACCAGACGGGCCACTTCCCGGGGATCGGGCTTGGCGGCGGAGGTCTTCCGGCTGCGAAGAGGGACCGCCGACCCGCGAGAGGATTCCGATCCGGCCCTGTACTCCTTCGTCTGACGGTGTGGGGTATAGGTCTCGACCGGCCCCGTCTGTCCGTCCGCGTGCATGATGCCGTTCACGCCTCCGTCATGGACAGGCGTGAGGAGACCCCTGTGGGTCTCCCTGACCCGTCCGCTTCGGTCGATTTCCCCGGAGTTAACCGGGTCTTTGGCTCCAGGTCAAATCGGGTCCTTGGGACCAGGCTCGTTCGGAGCCCCCCGCAGTGCGATCGATCGCCCCGACCGGAGCAAACTGGGGCAGCCCCGAGGCGCTCCTGTAGGGTTGCGACCAGTGGAGCGCCGGCACGTCTACCTGGGCGGGGACGTCCAGGGTGTGTTCTTTCGGGCGGAGACGCGCCGGCGCGCCCGCGAACTCAGCCTGACCGGCTGGGTGCGGAACCTCCCGGACGGGCGTGTTGAAGCGGTGTTCGAGGGCTCGGACGATGCGGTCGAAACCATGGTCGAGTGGTGTCGACAGGGTCCTCGCGGCGCGCGAGTGAGCGAGGTCGAGTCGGCCGAGGAGGAGCCGGAGGGTCTGGACGCCTTCGAGGTCCGCCGGACCCCTCGGTGAACCTCATTCCGTCTCCGCGACGGCGCAGTCAAACCGGGGACGGGCCCGGAATGCGCTGGTAGCATCCGGCCAGATGTTCCTCCGGTCGCTCGCCATCCGCGGGTTCAAGTCGTTCGCGGAGAAGACCGTCCTCGAGTTCGCCCCCGGCACCAGCGTGATCGTGGGGCCGAACGGCTCGGGCAAGTCGAACCTGGCCGACGCCATCGCCTGGGTCCTCGGGGAACAGGGCCCACGGGCCCTCCGTGGGTCCCAGATGGCCGATGTGATCTTCGCCGGCTCGCCGGCCCGCCCCGCTCTGGGCATGGCCGAGGTGACCCTGGTGATCGACAACGAGGCCGGGCTGATCCCCGTGCCCGACGCGGAGATCGAGGTCGGCCGGGTCGTGTACCGGTCGGGCGAATCCCAGTACCTGGTCGGAGGGAAGCCGGCGCGGCTGATGGACATCCAGGAGCTCCTGTCGGACACGGGGATCGGCCGGGCCCTGCATACGGTTGTGGGGCAGGGACAGCTGGAGGACGTCCTGGTGGCCCGGCCGGAGGAACGACGGCAGTTCATCGAGGAGGCCGCGGGCATCGCCAAGCACCGCCGGCGCAAGGAACGCGCTCAGCGCAAGCTCCAGTCGCTCGATCAGGACCTCCTCCGCCTCCAGGACGTCATGGCCGAGCTGAAGCGGCAGCTCCGCCCGCTCAAGCAGCAGGCCGAGGCCGCGGGGAAGTACGAGGCGCTGGGGTCCGAAGCGGCCGAGCTGGCCTGGCGCCTCGCCGCGGCCAGGCTCCGTGCGCTCACCGCCGAGCGTGATTCCGGGATGCCGGCGTGGGAGGAGGGGCGGCGGCGCCGGGCCCAGGCCGAGGCCAGGCTGGGGGAGCTCGATACGGAGATCGCCTCGCTGACCGAGCGACTGGCCGATGCCGAGGGCCGCCTGGCGGAAGCGGAGGCCGAAGAGGAAGCCGCGGCGCAGGCCAGGCTCGACGCCGAGGCCTCCCTCCGGGAGGCCGTTCGGGCCGAGGGGGAGGCCCGGGCCCGGCTGGCCGAGGAGGCGGGCCGGTCCGGACGGCTGTTCATGTTGGAGGAGGAGGCCGGGCGAGCGGAGGCAGAGCTCGGGAAGCTCACCGAGTCGCTGCGGTCGAAGGAGGCCGAGCTCGGCGACGCGGAGCGGGCCTATGAGGAAGCCGAACGGTCCCGCAGAGCGGCCGAGGAGGCCCGTCGGGACGCCCGCGACCGGGTCTCGGCTCGCCGGGCGGAGCTGCGGACGCTCCGCCGGTCCCTGGACCTGTCCCGGACAGAGCGCGACCGGCTGATGACCTCACTGGATGAGGTTCGGACCAGGGAGAAGGCCACCCGCACCGAGCGGGATGCCCTGGAGGAGGAGATCGAGCGGCTGGACGCCCGGTCGACGCCGGCGTCGGACCGCCTGGCTCGTCTCCAGCGAGAACAGGACCGGCTGACCGCCGAAGCCCATGAGCTGGAGCGGCGGGAGCGGGGCCTGGAGGCCCGCCGGCACGGGCTGCAGGCCAGGCGGGCCGCCCTGTTCGAGACGCCGGGGCGGAGGTTCCTCTCCCGGCGCGGGGGACGAGCCCTGGGACTCCTGTCCGAGCTCGTCCGGATCGACCCGGGCTTCGACCGGGCCGTGGCTGCGGCGCTGGGCGCCCTGGCCGACGCGGTGGTGTACGTGGATCACGGCGCGGCGGTGGAAGACGCGCCCGAAGCGGGAGGAGCCACGATGGCCGTGGCCGACGAGCATCGCGGCCGCGGCTTCGTCATCCCCGGGGAGCGGACGCTGCTTTCCGTGGTGCACGCCGACCCCAAGGCCAGTCCCGCGGTGGCCGCTGCCCTCCGCCACGTCTACCTGGCCACCGATCGGGAGGATGCCCTGGCCCGCCACCGGCGCAATCCGGGAGCGTCATTCGTCACCCCCGACGGCGTGCTGGTCGGGCCGGCGGTGGTTCGCACCGCGCCGGCCCCGAGCGAGGAGGAGCTGACCGTCCGCCGTCAGGAGGTCACGGTCGACCGTGACCTGACCAGGGTGAACCGGGAGCTGACCGGGAAGCGCCAGGCCCTGGCCAAGCTGCATGCCGAGCGGGCCAGCGTGGAAGAGCTCCTACGCCGTACGGACGCCCTCATCACCGCGGCCGCCGATCGGATGGCCAGGCTGGACGGCGACCTGGCCGCCCTCCGCCGGGAGGGGGAGATCCTGGAGCACCGACTGGCCGGTGTCGAGGAGGACCTCGGATCGGCCACCGCGGCGCTCGGGGACCCCGAGGTGTCGGTCGAGGCCGACGCGGAAGCGGAGGCCGATTTGCCGGCCGCCGAGCCCCCCATCGCCCTCCGGGTGGAGGTGGAGGCGCTGCAGAGGGAGCGTCGGCGAACGGAGAGCCTCCTCTCGGCCCACCGGGACGAGGCCCGCCGCCTCCGGGACCATGACCCCGCCTCGCTGGCCACGGTGCTGGAGCGGGCCTCCATCGTTCGGGTGGAGGCCGAGGCCGCCCTCCACCGGTCGGAGCAGCGTGCGGAATCGGCATCGACGGCCCGCGATGAGGCGTCGATGGCGGTGGCCGCGATCCGGACGTCCGAGGCGGAGGCGAACCGAGCCTGGCGCGAGGCTTCCGCCCTGCTCCAAAGCCTGCGCGACGAGTACGAGGAGCAGGAACAGTCCCGGCGGGACGTCGATCGAAGGATCGCCGAGGCGGAGCGGGTTCTCCACGAAGGGCATGGCAGGGACCCGGCCGAGGCCCTTTCCGCTCTCACCGAGGAGGACACGATCGAGGGCATCCAGCGACGTTCCGATCTGGTCGCCCGGCGGATGGCCCTTCTCGGCCGGGTGAACCTGGTCGCTGCAGACGAATATCAGCAGCTCCAGGAACGACACGACTTCATGCAGCGGGAGATCGACGACGTGAAGGCGGCCCGGCGCGATCTGCAGCGGGTGGTCCGAGACGTGGACACGAAGGTAGAGGAGATCTTCGCCGCGGCATTCACGGACGTGGCCGGAGAATTCGAGGCCCTGTTCGGCCAGCTCTTCCCGGGTGGAGAGGGAAAGCTGACGCTCCAGGACCCCGCCGACCTGCTGGGCACGGGGATCGAGATCGAGGCCCGGCCCGGCCGGAAGCGGGTGAAGCGGCTGTCACTGCTCTCGGGGGGCGAGCGGGCGCTCACGGCCCTCGGGTTCCTGTTCGCGATCTTCCGGGCCCGGCCCTCGCCCTTCTACCTGCTCGACGAGGTCGAGGCGGCCCTCGACGACGTGAACCTGCACCGGTTCCTCGAGCTGATCCGGGGCTTCGCCGGAACCTCGCAGGTCATCCTGGTCTCGCACCAGAAGCGCACCATGGAGGCCGGGGACGTCCTCTACGGGGTGTCCATGGATCGGGATGGTGCCTCCCGGGTCGTGGCCCAGCGGGTCTCGGAGGCCATGCCCGAGGCCGCCCGACCGCAGACGGCTCGGGTATAACGTCGCCGTGACGCCGACCGGGATCGGCCTCGAGTTGCTGTTCGTCGCCGCCCTGCTGGTGATCCTGGTGGGGGCCTTCCTGGTCGGGCGGCGGATGCGGGCGCCGGGTGAGCCCAAGCCGGCCCGGCGCCGAACCGTCCTTCGCGATCGGGTGGCTCGGCTGGCGGCCAGGGACCGTCCCACCGAGGGGGACTGGGCGGCGTTGGAAGAGGGACTGGTGGCGGCCGATGCCGGCCGAACCGCGGCCCGCCGGGTGGTGGGCCGAGTGAGGGAGCGGTATCAGTCGGGCCAGGACCCCGAACGCCTGCTGATCGACGAGATCGCTGCCGCGTTCGGAGGCGATCCCGCCTTCGCGCTGCCCGCCGACCGCCTCGGTGTGGTGATGGTCGTCGGGATCAACGGCACCGGCAAGACCACGACGATCGGGAAGCTGGCTCGACGGCTCGCCACCGAGGGACGAACGGTCGCCGTGGCCAACAGCGACACGTTCCGGGCGGCCGCCGGCGAGCAGGTCGAGGTGTGGGCCCGCCGCGCCGGGGCGGAGGTCGTGGCCGCCCAGGAGCGGGGAGGAGACCCAGGCGCGGTGGCCTTCGATGCGGTCCAGGCGGCCCGGGCCCGGAACCGGGATGTGGTCATCGTCGACACCGCCGGCCGGCTGCACTCCAAACGGCCGCTCATGGATGAGCTGGCCAAGGTGCGGCGCGTGCTGGAGAAGGCGTCCGGCCGATCCCCCGACGACGTCCTCCTAGTCCTCGACGCCACCTCCGGGCAGAACGGCATCGCTCAGGCCAAGGCGTTCACCGAGTCGGCGGGGGTGACCGGCATCGTCCTGACCAAGATGGACGGCACGGCCCGGGGCGGCATCGTCCTGGCGGTCCGGGAGGAGCTGGGCACGCCGGTCAAGTTCGTGGGAACGGGCGAGAAGCTGGAGGACCTCCAGCCCTTCGACGCCCAGGCCTACGCCACATCCCTCGTCCGAGGCTGACCGCCGACCGCCCGCGAGCGGTCGGTACACTGGCCGTGTGTTCGACCAGCTCACCGACCGTCTCGGCGCGGTCTTCAAGAAGCTCCGGTCCCGGGGCAAGCTCCACCCGAAGCAGGTGGACGCCGCCCTGGACGAGATCCGGGACGCCCTGCTCGACGCGGACGTGGCGGTCGAGGTCGCGGACGACCTCCTCGGCCGGGTGCGGGACCGGGCCCTGTCCGAAGAGGTCATGACGTCGCTGACCCCAGGCCAGCAGGTGGTCAAGGTCGTCCGCGACGAGCTCACCGAGACGCTGGGAGGGACGCACCGGTCGTTCACCGCCTCGGGTGATCCGGCCGTGATCATGATGGCCGGCCTCCAGGGCTCGGGGAAGACCACCGCCTGCGCCAAGGTGGCCGTTCATCTGAAGGAGAAGGGCCGCCACCCGCTGCTGGTGGCGGCCGACCTCCAGCGGCCGGCCGCCGTGGACCAGCTGTTCGCGCTGGGAAGCGAGATCGGCGTGCCCGTCACCTCCGACGGGCGGGACCCGGTGAAGGTGGCCAAGGCCGCGCTCAAGCAAGCCCGCCGCGACGGCCACGACGTTGTGATCGTGGACACCGCTGGGCGGGTCCACGTCGACCGGGAGATGATGCGCGAGGCCGGCCGGATCCGCGCGGCGATAAAGCCCCATCATGCCCTGATGGCGGTCGATGCCACCGTCGGCCAGGATGCCGTTCGGCAGGCCCGCGCGTTCATGGACGAGGTCGACCTGACCGGCTTCATCGTCACCAAGCTGGACGGTGACGCCCGCGGTGGGGCCGCGCTGTCGGTCACCCAGGTGACCGGCCGGCCGGTCTACTTCGCCGGGACGGGGGAACGGCCGGCGGACCTGGAGCCCTTCTACCCCGACCGGATGGCCTCCCGGATCCTGGGCATGGGCGACGTCCTCTCATTGGTCGAGAAGGCCGAGAAGACCATGGACGAGGATCAGGCCAAGGAAGCCGCGGAGAAGATGATGCGGGCGGAGTTCAGCCTGGACGACTTCCTGACCCAGCTTCGCGAGGTACGAAAGCTGGGCCCTCTCCAGGACCTGCTGGCCATGATGCCGGGGGTCCCCGGGGCGCGCGGGCTGAAGGACGTCCAGGTGGACGAGAAGGAGGTCGGCCGGGCGGAGGCCATCATCTCTTCGATGACACCAGGTGAGCGACGCAACCCCGCTATCATCAACGGAAGCCGTCGCTCTCGGATCGCTCGAGGCAGCGGAACCTCGGTCGGAGCCGTGAACGCCTTGCTCAAACAGTTCGATCAGACGAAGAAGATGATGAAGCGGCTGACCGGTGGACGGATGCCGATGATCCCCGGTATGCCCCGGATCCCTGGCATGTGAACGAGGAGAGGGCATGGTCAAGATCAGGCTGATGCGCATCGGGAAGAAGAAGCAGCCCGCCTACCGCGTCGTGGTGGCCGATTCACGAAGCCCCCGCGACGGGCGGTTCATCGAGAACATCGGCCGGTACCAGCCTCGCCTCCATCCCTCGATGATCGACATCGACGAGGAGCGGGCGCTCCACTGGCTCCAGCGCGGCGCACAGCCGAGTGACCCGGTGCGGGTGCTCCTGCAGAAGACAGGAATCTGGTCGCGGTTCACTGGCGAGGCGCCACCTCCACCCTCCGCCCCCGAGCCGACCGAGTCCGAGGTCGAGACGGATGCGGCCGCTTCCGGATCGGAGGCTTCGCAGGAAGACGTCGACACGGAAGCGTGAAAGAGGTCCTGGAGTACATCGCCCGGGCAATGGTCGATGAGCCCGAGGCGGTCGAGGTCACCGAGGTGACCGGCGAGCGCTCGGTGATCCTCCAGCTCCGGGTGGCCCCCGAGGATATGGGGAAAGTGATCGGGAAGCGGGGCCGAACGGTTCGGGCCATGCGATCCATCGTCCGAGCTGCGGGATCCCGGCAGGGCGTCACCACGCTGGTCGAGATCATCGAGGAGTGACCAAGGAGCTCCTCGCCGTCGGCCGGATCACCAGGGCCCACGGTGTCCGCGGGGAGGTGGCCGTCCAATCCCTGACCGAGGTATCCGAGCGGTTCGCCCCCGGCTCGGTCCTGCTCACGGAAGACGACCGCCGGCTGACCGTTCGCAGCACTCGCCCGCACGGCCATCGTCTCGTGGTGACGTTCGACGAGATCGACGATCGGACCGAGGCGGAGTCCCTCCGCGGCGAGCTCCTCCTGATCGCGGCGACGGACACGCCCCGAATCGAGGAACCGGACCGCTACTGGGTGCATCAGGTGGTCGGTCTGGATGTGGTCACCGAAGATGGACGATCCATGGGGCGGATCAGCGAGGTCCACTCCAATCCGGCGAACGACCTGTGGGTCACGGACCGGGGCGCCCTGATCCCGGCGGTCCGGGAGGTCGTCCGGGCGGTCGATCTCCACCGCGGTCGGGTGACGGTCGTCGAGCTCCCCGGCCTGTTGGAGGGTTGAGGTGCGGATCGACGTCCTCACGATCTTCCCCGGCATCCTGAAGGGGCCGCTCCAGGAGAGCCTGCTCGGTAGGGCCATCGAGACCGGGGTTGTGGACGTGAGGGTCCATGACATCCGGGAGCACGCCACCGACCGTCACCATCAGGTGGACGACGAGCCGTTCGGCGGGGGCCCGGGCATGGTCATGAAGCCGGAGCCGATCTTCAGAGCGGTCGAGTCGCTGGGGCTGGGGAGGAAGCGGGTGATCGTGCTCTCGCCGGCCGGCCGGCGCCTGGACCAGGCCCTGGTCCGGGACCTGGCGGCCGAGCCGTGGCTCGTCCTGTGTAGCGGCCGGTACGAGGGCGTGGACGAGCGGGTGGTGGAGGGCCTGCCGGCCGAGGAGGTCTCCATCGGCGACTACGTGCTCGCCGGAGGCGAGCTGGCGGCCCTGGTCGTGGTGGAAGCCGTGACCCGGCTGATCCCGGGCGTCGTCGGACGAGAGGAGTCCCTGGCCAGAGAGTCCTTCGAAGAGGGACTCTTGGACTATCCGCACTACACCCGGCCTCAGGAGTTCCGAGGCATGAAGGTCCCTGAGGTGCTGGTCTCCGGCGACCACGCCCGGATCGAGGCGTGGCGCCGCAGGGCTGCCGAGGAGAAGACCCGGAGGAACCGGCCCGACCTGCTACGATGAGGACCCGCCCCCTGAGGAAGCCATGAACAAGGTCGACCCCGTCGAGAAGACGCGTCTGCGCGAGGACCTCCCGGCGTTCCGGGCTGGTGACACCGTCAAAGTCCACGTTCGGGTTGTCGAGGCCGGGCGGGAACGGATCCAGATGTTCCAGGGTGTGGTCATACGCCGACGGGGGGGTGGAATGCGAGAGACCTTCACCGTTCGCAAGGTGTCGTTCGGCGTCGGAGTGGAGCGGACATTCCCGCTCCACTCCCCCCAGATCGCTCGGATCGAGATCCTCACCCGGGGAGACGTCCGTCGAGCGAAGCTGTACTACCTGAGAGAGCGGCGCGGCAAGCGCGCCCGGATCCGGGAGCTGCGCACGCCGGCCCCGGCCCCGGCCCCGGTCCCGGCCGAAGAGCAGGCGAGCGGGGACGAGGGCTGACCGTGGCCCGGCGGAATCCCGCCGGCCGGCCCGACGAGCGGACCTCGGTCGAGCCCGACGAGGCGCTGATAGCGGAACACCCCGTCGAGGACGCGCCCTCAAAGGACGGACGAGGGCCGGAGGATCGACGCGGAGGCAAGCACGAGCCTGCCAAAGAGGAGAAGGACGGCCGCGGCGGCGTGGCCGGGTTCTTCCGGGAGCTCCCCGGGCTCATCATCATCGCCTTCGCCCTGGCGCTCCTGATCAAGACCTTCCTCATCCAGGCGTTCTACATCCCGTCCCAGTCGATGGTTCCGACCCTCAAGGTGCAGGATCGTGTCCTGGTCAACAAGCTGGTGTACGACTTCGGCGAGATCCAGCGGGGCGACATCATCGTGTTCGAGAATCCTCAACTCCAGGACCCCGATCGGAGCGTGTTGGAGGCGGTGTGGCACTGGCTGACCGAGGGGTTGGGCTTCTCCGTGGATCCTCAGAAGGACTTCATCAAGCGGGTGGTGGCCCTGCCGGGCGAGACCATCGAGGTCAGGAACGGGCGGGTCCTGATCGACGGGGAGAGGATCGAGGAGCCGTACCTCACCCCCCGGGCGTCCCGTGACCACTCCAACTTCCCCCCGACGGTGATCAAGCCCGACCACGTGTTCGTGATGGGAGACAACCGCCCCAACTCCCAGGACTCCAGGTCGTCCCTCGGCCAGATCCCGATCGACAAGGTGGTGGGGAAGTCGTTCGTCCTCTTGTGGCCTCCATCGAGGATCGAGTGGTTGTCCGACGACTGAAGGAGATCGACCACTACGAGCGCCAGCTTCGGGAGCGCGGGTTCACCCTGCTGGCCGGGGTCGATGAGGCGGGGCGGGGCGCCCTGGCCGGACCGCTGGTCGCGGCGGCGGTCATCCTTTCCACGACCTTCGAGCTGGACGGCCTGGAGGACTCCAAGCTGCTCACCAGGAAGCAGCGTGAGGCGGCATACGCCCGGGTGACCGGGGAGGCCGTGGCCTACGCCGTGTGCAAGGCGATGCCCACCCGGATCGACCGGGCCGGGCTCCATCGGACGAACATGGCCCTGCTCCGGCGGGCCCTCCGGAAGTTGCCGATGACGCCCGACTTCGTCCTGAGCGACGGGTTCCCCCTGAAGCGTCTGGGCATCCCGTGCCTGGGGCTGCGGAAGGGCGATGTGGTCACCGCGTCGGTGGCCGCGGCCTCGGTCGTGGCCAAGGTGACCCGGGACCGGATCATGGACCGGTACCACCGGCGCTTCCCGGACTACGGGTTCGACACGAATCGGGGCTACGGGACCGAACGGCACTGGGAGGCTCTGTGGCGGCTGGGGCCCACGCCGATCCACCGGCGATCGTTCAATCACGTCCTCGACCCCCTCTCGCCGGAGGAGTACCGTCGGTGGAAGGAGGCGACGTCGTGAGCGGCGAGGAAGAGCTCGAGAACTACGAGGTCGATCAGGAGCTTCGCCTGTACCGCGAGTACCGGGACGTGCTCCCCATGTTCTCGTATGTCGTGGAGACGGAGCGCCGGTTCTACCTCTCGAACTCCGTTGACATCCGTCAGTTCGGCGAGGATTGGCTCGAGGTGGAGATGAGCGACGCATGGGTCTGGGACATGCACCGGCCGGCCCGATTCGTGGGGAAGGTGCGGGTATTGACCACGCACGACGTCAATGTCGAGGAGATCTCGAAGCCCGAGGGCGGACAGTCCGAGACGATCCCGTAGCGGGCCGGGCCGATTCGGCCGGCCTGTGTCCACGAAGGACGTTCCTGTCGGTGGCCCGTGCCATCCTCGCTCGGTGTCGGGCCGGCAGGTGGTGTGGCGGGACGGCGAACGAGCCGCCTGGGAGATGTATCGCCGGCGGGGCTACCGACTGGTGGCCCGGAACTGGACATCGGCCCTGGGCGAGCTCGATCTGGTCGTGGCTCGAGGGGAGGTGCTGGTGTTCTGCGAGGTGAAAGCGAGGACCTCCTCACGCCTCGGTGGACCCCACGAGGCCGTCACCCCAGCGAAACAGCAGAAGATCCGTCACCTGGCGGCGGCCTTCGTCGCCGCGGAACGCCCCCGCGTGGCCGACTTCCGGTTCGACGTGGCCAGCGTGACGGTGCACGGTCGGGGCCCCCCAGAGGTGTATCTCTTCGAAGACGCCTTCTGACGCTTCCCCGGGGCGCTACTCCCTCCCGCTTGATGGAGGGGCCCCGGCCATCCGGGCGCCTCCGTAGGCGATCAGCCACTCCCGGAGTGCCCGGCAGTACTGACGCTGGCGGACCAGGTCAGGGTGATCATCGTGGTGGACCCGAGTGGCCACCATCGCCAGGTCGATCTGGGCCTTTTGGAGACGCCGCAGGGTCTGGGCGGCCACCGCACCTCCGCGCCGAGCCATCTCTCGGCGGCTCCGGCGGCGAGCCGACGGATCCTCCAGGATTTGGAGCTCATCAGGGTGGAGGCCCTCTCCGCCGAGCTCGCCTGCCAGCGCGGTCCGGAGCCAGCGGTGCTCCCGCCGGCGAGCCAGGGAGACCATCAGGACCACGAAGAGGAGGAAGGGCAGGCCCTTGATCGTGGTGGCCAGGACGACCTGGAGGTAATCGCCGAGATCCTGGAGTCCCTCTGGCGGATAGAAGTTCAGCAGTGGCGAGTTCCACAAGAAGTGGGCGAACACGCCGGCCGTGATGAACAGGGTGGCCACGCCGAGCCGCTTTGCCGCGGAGGCTTCTCGTCGCCTCGACACGAAGTAGGCCACGCCGATCCCGAACAGGCCGGAGTACAGGACGTGGCCGTAGGCGCCGCTGGCCACCACGCGGACGAAGAATCCCTGGAGGACGCCTCCGACATCGCCCCCGAACTGATTGACGAAATAGAAGACGTCCTCGATCACCGTGAACCCCAGGCCGACCATGGCTCCGTAGACGAAGCCGTCCATGATGTCGTCGATCTCCCGGCGAGCGATCAGGTAGATGAGAACGATCCCCATGCCCTTCAGGATCTCTTCGGTGAAGGGCGCGGTCAGAGCGGCCACCCACTGGGTCGCGGTCTGGAAGGGGAACAGGCTCAGAACGACCAGGCTCCACCCCTGGTTCGCCAGGATGGAGAGCGTCGTGGCGGCGAAGGCGCCCCATAACAGGGCACCGATCACCAACGACAGCGGCTCTCGCTCGTACAGGTCGAGCGCGTAGACGACGATGAACACCGGAACGGCGTAGATCAGCAGCAGGACCCAGGACAGTACCCAGCCGCCCGGTGTCAGTCCGGCGAACGACGCCTGGATCACCACGGAGAACAGGATCCCGATGGCCAGGATGACGATGAATACCCAGAACGCGGGCTGACGGATCTGCCACAGCGATGTCTGGTAGCCCCAGTGCGGACGCCGGGGGACCGCCTCGGGCGGGGGGACGGTTGGAGGCGTTGGGGTGGCCATCACGCGATCTCCGCGGTGGCGATCATGGTCCGAACCTCCTCCCGGACCCCCACCCACAGCCCCTCGGGCGCCCATCCATCGAACACCACCGGCGTGCCGGCGGGCGACACCAGGGCCAGGACCTCTCCCTCCAACGGGGAGGCCACCCCCTCGAAGGAACCCACGTAGGAGAGCAGGGAGGCCGGCTGACCTGAGGGCAGCTCGACCGGACGGTCGGCACTCACCGAGAGCTGGCGGGCCTGGGGGGCGAGGGCCTGGTCGACGTAGCCGTGGAGGAGCTCTTCCGCCCTGCCCTGCGCCGGCGGTACCACCACGTAGAGCTGGGCGGACCCCGCATTCAACCGGAGCTGCGGCGGATCGGGGATCTGTTCGGCAACGGTCCATCCCGGAGCGGGCCGGACCGAAACGGGTCCGACCGAAACCGGGGCGCCGGGAGTCCCCCGGTCGCCGGTGAGCTCCTGTCCGGCTGCGGTGGGCTCGCCCGCCAGGAGAAAGCCGCCCACCGACACGAACAGGATGACGGCCAGCGCTCCGATGGCGGGGAGCCACCGCGACTCCCGGCGTGCGGGGGGAGGGGGTGGTGGTGGGACCGGGAGGCCGCGGTGGGCTGCGGCCGAGTCGGGCGACTGCATCAGCGGAGCGGACCCTCCCGACGGGTCATCCGCGGAAGTAAAGCACAGGCGGGGTTCGGACCGAGGTGATGTCACCACCTCGAGCTAGCGTGCCCGACGATGTACGCGCGGACCCAGGCGGTGGCCGTGGTCGGCGTGCGGGGGCACCTCGTCGCGGTGGAGGCTCACGTGGGCCGGGGGTTGCCGGCCCTACTCTTCACCGGCCTCCCCGGGCCGGCCATCCAGGACGCCCGGGAGCGGGTCCGCCCGGCGGTCGAGAACGCCGGCCTGGAGTGGCCGCTCCGCCGGGTCACGGTGAACCTGAGCCCTGCGGACGTGCGCAAGGACGGACCTGGATTCGATCTTCCCGTCGCTGTGGTCGTCCTGGCGGCGACGGGGCAGGTTCGGGGCGAGCGTCTCCAGCATTACGTTCTGGCCGGAGAGCTGTCCCTGAGGGGCTCTCTGGTGGCCACCCCGGGGATCCTGGCCGTCGCCGCGGCGGCGGCCCGCTCCGGCATGACCGGAGTGGTCGTTCCCGAGGCCAACGCCGCCGAGGCGGCGCTGGTCGAGGGCCTCGACGTGGTCGGCGCCCCATCGCTGGCCCGGGTCGTCGAGTTTTTGAGGGGTCGGTGGTCACCGGTCGCCTCCTGGAGTGGGCGTCAGGCGGATCCGGGAGAGGCCGACGTCGATTTCGCCGAGATCCGGGGACAGAGCGAGGCCCGGCGGGCCCTCGAGGTTGCCGCGGCGGGTGGTCACAATATCCTCCTGGTCGGCCCGCCCGGGGCGGGGAAGACGATGCTGGCCCGGCGGCTCCCCACCATCCTCCCGGCCATGACCCGGGAGGAAGCCCTGGAGGCGACGCTGCTGCATTCGGTGGCCGGGCTCCTCCATCCCGGTCAGGCGCTGGTCGAGAGACGCCCGTTCCGGGCCCCGCATCACACCATCTCGCCGGCCGGCCTCCTGGGAGGCGGCACCGGCTTCCTCAGACCGGGTGAGATCTCGCTGGCCCACCAGGGCGTGCTCTTCCTCGACGAGCTGAACGAGTTCCGCCGCGATGTTCTCGAGGGACTTCGCCAGCCGCTCGAGGACGGGGTGGTGGTCGTGGTCCGCGCGGCGGGGGCGGTCGACTTCCCCGCGCGATTCGCTCTCGTGGCCGCGGCCAATCCG
>DASQTB010000072.1:0-3309 GCA_035642095.1 Actinomycetota bacterium
CGCTGTCCGAGGGCTCCGGCGCACTGGTCGGTCACCTGCTTGGCCCGCACGAGCTCGGCGACCACCTCCCGGGGACCGGCCGCCCAACCCAGTCGGACGCCCGGGAAGAACGTCTTCGAGAAGGTTCCCACCTGGACCACCACGTCGGGAGCCAGCGCCCACAGTCTGTCGGGGCGTTCGGGACCGAACCCCAGCTCGCGGTACGCCACGTCCTCGACTAGGAGGAGGCCATGCCGGCGGGCAACGTCGACCAGGGCCAGGCGCCGCTCCGTCGACAGGCTCACGCCCGCGGGGTTCTGATGGTCGGGGATCGTGTACAGGAGCTTCGGTCGTCCGTCCCCGGACAGGATCTCCTCGAGCAGGTCGACGCGGAGCCCATCGTCGTCGATGGGGATGGCCCGGACCTTGGCCTCGAAGCTGCGGAAGGCCATGATCGCCCCCAGGTAGGTGGGGCCCTCCACGAGCACGACGTCCGAGGGATCCAGGCACGCTTTCCCGAGCAGCTCCAGGGCCTCGACCCCTCCGCTCGTGACGATCAGCTCCGGGGCCTCCGGACGTCGCCCCTCGAGGGACTGCAGACGCTCGGCGATGAAGTCGCGAGGGCCGGGCAGGCCCTCGGTGGGCCCGTACTGGAACGCGGACGGATCGCCCGAGCGCACCAGCTCACCCAGGATGTCCGCCAGGACCTCGCCGGGGAAGGTCGTGGGGTCGGGGAATCCCCCGGAGAATGAGATCACGTCGCTCCTGCCCGACAGCGCAAGGATCGACGCGAGTCCCTCCCCGACGCCCGCGGAGGTCCGGGCGGCCAGGATCCGTTCCCATCGTGCCGTGGTCGTTGCGTGGCCGGTCATGAACGTATGCTTGCCTCCGGGTCGCCAGCAGGAGTAGCCTGGCCACTGTAACGCGGGGACACTATATGACCAGACGAATGTCCGTCAATGCAACGTTGATGCGAACCGATTGTCAGCGCGAGAGCCCCGGGCGCCTAACTGGATGAGTGAGCCCCTGATCGACCGGATGAAGGGCGAGGGTCGAGGTCGGCGAGCGCCGCTCGATCCGACGGACCTTGCCATCCTTCGGCTCCTGGCCATCGATGCCAGGATCTCGCTCCGCCGGATCGGCCGCGAGCTCGGGATGTCGCCGCCGGCGATCACCGATCGCGTGGCTCGTCTGGAGCGGTTGGGCGCCATACGCGGCTACCGCGCGGAGATCGACCGGTCGATGCTCGGTGCCCCGCTCGTCGTGTACGTCGGCGTCGTCTCCGTTCAGGGCACCGACCAGTTCCAGGTGGTGGAACAGCTGCGGGAGACACCGGAGGTCGAGGACGTCCACGTGGTCACCGGCCCGAAGGATCTGCTGGTACGACTGCGCCTTCGGGACACCGGTCACCTCCGGGAGGTCCTCTTCGACCGGATCTGGGCGGTGCCCGGGGTCGACCGGACCGAGACGTTCGTGAGCCTCGGCGGCATGGAGCCCAAGCCGTTCGACGTGCTGCTCATCGATTCGCTCCTCGCCGAGGAGCGCTCGGAGGAGTGACATGTGCGAGATCCTCGCAGCCGCGTGGCCCGAGGCGCGCCCCTTCTCCGTCCTCTTGCCCTTCGTGCGGAAGATGGAGCGATTCGGCCTGGCCGGGTTCGGGTGGGGGGTTGCGTGGCTCGCCGGTGGGTCGGTCGTTGGCTATCGCAGGCCCACGACGGTGGCCTCCGATCGCGCCGGCCGAGGCAACCTGGACTCCGTGGCCTCCACTCGCTTCCTGATCCATCTCCGCAGGCCCTCCCGGCTCTCTACGACCCGGCTCGCCGACACGCAGCCGTTCGTGGAGTCGGGGGGCGCGTTCGCCTTCTGCCACAACGGGAGCTTCCGGTCGCACGAGCGCTACCGGGACCGGTTCGCCGGACGCCTCCAGGGCCAGGCCGACAGCGAGGTCGGCTTCCGGTTGTTCGAGGAGCTGCTGCCACGGTTCGGCGAGCCCGCTGCGGGGCTCCGCGAGGTGGCTCGCCGGTTGGGAGGCAGCGCCAACCTCGGATATCTGGGGGCGGACGGCAGGCTCCTGGTTCGGCCGGGTCACCGGGGGAACCTCGTCTGGCGGTTCCGGATGGATGGCGGCGAGATGGCGGCAACCGAGCTCCACTCCCGTGATCGGAGCCTGTTCGATCTGGTCTTCCCCCAGGCGACAGACCCGTCCGTCGTGGAGGACCTCGCGGACGTTGCCCGACCGGTGATCGCTCAGATCCCGTAGAGCGCGCGGGCGTTGTCCTCGAAGAAGGCCCGCTTCACGCGGTCCAGCCATCCGGCCCGCGCGCCGGACGCTTCGATCCGCCGCTCCACCTGGTCCCAGGCATCCGACAGGACGTGGGCTCCGAACCAGAACAGCTCCGGCTGGTGGAACCCGTCAGTCGCCGCCAGCAGCCGGTCGGCGGGGGCCAGGTCGAGGATCCGCAGTAGCCTGTCGCTCACCGTGAGTGGTGAGAAGAGGGTGAACAAGGAGACGTCCGCCCACACGTTCGGTTTGGTCGCGGCCAGGTAGGCCTGCTCTTCGTGCCAGGGGTACGAGCCGTGGATGAGGACGACCGGCACCGCGGAGCCCTCGGGCGTTCGGAGGATCTCCTCCAGGAGCAGGGGGTTCGCTTCACGGAGTCGGATCTCGGAGTCCCCGATCCCGGTGTGGACCTGGAACGGCCGTCGCAGATCGGCCGCGACCCCCAATGCCCGGCGGAGGACCACGTCTCGAAGGGCCTTTCCCCGGCGCCGGACCGGGAGGTCGCCGAGGAGGGACCGCTCGGCCTCCTCCATCGTCGCCCCGGGGTCGATCTCCAACCCGGTGCGGTACGCCACGATGGTCTTGAAGGCGACGAAGCCTCGGGCTGAGACGTCGGCCATGGCGTCGAGCACGGTGCGGACGACCTCCCGGGCCCCCGCTCCGTCGCCGATGGCCCGGTCCACGATCGGATCGATCCGCAGGATGGGGTGGATCGAACAGCGGGACAGGGCCGCGTACTCCTCGAGTCGCTCGGCCGCACCGGGCGGCC
Organism: Actinomycetota bacterium; assembly: GCA_035642095.1. GTDB lineage: Bacteria > Actinomycetota > UBA4738 > UBA4738 > CALAEC01 > DASQTB01. The sequence continues at coordinate 3,030 of DASQTB010000072.1, forward strand.
ACGCCGGGTCCATGACCAGTTCCGTGATCCCCGCGTCGGCGAACAGCCCCGAGACGTAGCCCTCCCAGTCCCGGGCCGCCTCGGTCCTGGCCGCTCCCACCTCGTCTGGTTCGCAGCCAAGCCGTTGCGCGAGGCGCACGGTGAGGAGCTCCTGGGCCAGACGCCCGGGCCCGAGGCGCCGGCGACGGTCGTCGGCGTCGGGCTCGTCCCCGACGTCCAGCGAGAGCGACGAGAGATCGAGCGGCTCGCCGTCCAGCGAGAACGGGTGGCAGTGATCGTC
>DASQTB010000073.1:0-5461 GCA_035642095.1 Actinomycetota bacterium
CGAGCCGATGGCCGCCCTGGCCGCCGCCGCCGCGGTGACCGAACGGGTCCGGCTGGTGACCATGGTCGTCATCGCTCCTCTGCGACCCACGGCCACGCTGGCCAAGGAGGCCGCCACGGTGGACTCCCTCTCCGGTGGACGACTCACCCTCGGGCTCGGGGTCGGAGCCCGGGCGGAGGACTACGAAACGGCCGGGGTCTCCCACCGGGACCGGGGCTCGCGGTTCGAGGAGCAGCTGGCCGAGCTGCGGGACCTGTGGGAGGAAGGGCCGGGTCCGAAGGCGTCTCCGGAGCTCCTGGTGGGAGGGTCAAGCGACGCCGCGTTCACCAGAGCGGCGAGGTACGCCGATGGGTACGTTCACGGAGGCGGCCCACCCCGGGCGTTCGTTCGTGCTGCCGAACGGGCCCGGGCCGCGTGGATCGACCTGGGACGCCCCGGCGCGCCGGGGCTGTGGGGGCAGTCGTACTTCGCGCTGGGGGGCGATGCCGGAGACCGAGGGAAAGCATACATGCGGGACTATTACGCCTTCACCGGACCGTTCGCCGACAAGATCGCGGAGGGGCTCCTGACCTCCCCCCAGGACGTGGCCGCCCAGGTCCGTGGATACGCCGAAGCCGGTTGCGACGAGCTGGTCCTCCTGCCCGCGGTGCACGACGCCGAGCAGGTCGACCGCCTGGCCGACGTGGTGGGGAGGTTGTGATGCGGGTGCTGACGATCGGGGCCGGGCCGGCCGGCCTCTACGCGAGCATCTTGCTGAAGAAGATCCGTCCCGATGCCGACGTGACCGTGATCGAGCGCAACCCGCCAGGGGCTACATACGGCTGGGGGGTCGTCTTCTCCGACCGGACCCTGGCGGAGTTCCGCGAGGCCGACCAGCCGACGTACCAGGCGATCACGGATCGATTCGTTCTGTGGGACGCCATCGATGTCCACTTCCGCGACGAGCTGGTTCGCTCTGGGGGCCATGTCTTTGCCGGGATCGCCCGGGTCGCGCTCCTCGACATCCTCCAGCGGCGGTGCGGGGAGCTCGGGGTTCGACTTCGGTTCGAGGAGGAGGCCGAGGCCGACGCCGCCGCGCTGGCCGGCCACGACCTGGTGATCGCGGCGGACGGCGTGAACAGCGCGGTGCGGGAAACCTTCGCCAAGACGTTCCGGCCGAGGCTGGAGCAGGGCCGATCCCGGTACATCTGGTTCGGGACCGATCGGATCCTCGACTCCTTCACGTTCGTCTTCCGAGCAAACGACCACGGACTGTTCCAGGCCCACGCCTATCCGTTCGACGGCGAGCACGGGACGTGGATCGTGGAGACGGACCAGGCGACGTGGCGACGGGCGGGCCTCGACGGCGCCACGGAGCAGGACAGCATCCAGTATTGCGAGCGCCTGTTCGCGCCGGAGCTCCGGGGCGGGCGTCTGCTCTCCAACCGCTCGCAATGGATCAGCTTCCTCACGGTTCGGAATCGAACGTGGCGCCACGAGCGGGTCGTGCTGCTCGGCGACGCCGCCCACACGGCCCACTTCTCGATCGGGTCGGGGACCAAGCTGGCCATGGAGGACGCCATCGCTCTGGCCCGGGGGATCGAACGCCACCCGGACGATCCGGACGCGGCGATCACCGACTACGAGCTGGAGCGCCGGCCGGTGGTCGAGCGGTTCCAGGAGGCGGCCGAGGAGAGCAGGACGTACTTCGAGAACACCCGGCGGTACCAGCACTTGGAGCCGATGCCGTTCGCCTTCGGCCTCCTCACCCGCAGCGGCCGGATCGACTACGCGAACCTGCGGATGCGCGACCCTCGATACGTCGACGAGGTGGATCGTTCATTCGCCGGACGCAGCGTGGTCGCCGCCCCGCCGATGCTGGCCCCGCTGTCGCTGCGCGGGGTGGAGCTCCGGAATCGCGTGGTCCTCCAACCGATGCCCCGCTACGCCGCCGGCGACGGACGGCCGTCCGCCGAACAGTACCGCGACCTGGAGACGGCAGCCCGGAAGGGACCGGGGTTGGTGGTGACCGACCACGTGGCCGTGTCTGCGGACGCCCGGATCACGCCGGTCTGCGCCGGGCTCTATGACGAGGGACACGCCGACGAGTGGCGGGAGATCGTCCAGGCCGTTCACCGGGCCGGCTCCCGGCTGGCCATGCGCCTGGGACATGCCGGCAGGCGGGGAGCCACCCGGCCCAGACGAGAAGGCGTGGACCGCCCGCTGACGAACGACGGATGGGTGTTGTCGGCCCCGTCGCCCATCCCATACACGAACCGCAGCGCGGTCCCGTCGGAGATGGTCGAGGCCGACCTGGCCGGCGTGGTCGAGGCGTTCCGTCATGCCGCCGGGTGGGCGGCCGCGGCCGGGGTCGACGCCCTGCTCCTCGGCATCGGTCACGGGTACCTCCTGGGATCGTTCCTGTCGCCCCTGTCGAACGCCCGGACCGATGCGTACGGTGGCCGCCTCCAGGCCCGCCTCCGGTTCCCCCTGGAGGTCGTGGAGGCGGTCCGAGAGGCGTGGCCGGAGGACCGACCGCTGGGCGCGTCGATCCAGGCGTGGGACGGCGCTGCCGGGGGATGGCAGGTCGATGACGCGGTCGTTCTGGCCGCTGCGCTTCGGGAGCGCGGCTGCGATCTGGTGGAGCCGGTCGCCGGTCAGACCACGCCGGCCTGCCGCCCCCGGTACGGCCGGGCCTACATGGCCGCCATGGCCGACCGGGTCCGCAACGAGGCCCGCATCGCGTCGCTGGTCGGAGGAGCGATCACGACCACTGCGGAGGTGAACACGCTGCTGGCCTCCGGCCGGGCGGACCTCTGCGTCCTCGCCACGTAACCCGCTGGATCCGCGTGGAACAGGTTGCTCCGCTTTCCCTGCGGACCGTATCCTCTCGGCGACCGATCCAGGAGGGGGAGGGCATGTCCGACCAGAAACCGGACGGCGGCTATTCGAAAAGCAACTGGCCCAGGTACCTGCTGATCTATCTGCTGGTCGGTGGGGCGATCTACGCGGTGGTCTACTTCCTCTTCTTCGCCGACGGGTACGGAAGCTAGGACCGTCGTCACACCTCGTCGGTGTGCCGGTAGTACTCGTAGGCGGACATCGGACGGTCGTAGTCGATGCGCCATTCCTCGCCATCCGGGGCCACCTTCCCCAGGGCGAGGGCCATCGCCTTGACGTGGGCGGCGATCGAGCCGCAGCACGAACCGATGTAGTTCACCCCCAGCTCACGAGCGCGGCGGGCGAACGAACCCATCTCGGCCCGAGGCATCTGGAGCGGGTCCAGGCCCATGGGGAACTCCGGCAGGGCGGTGAAGTCGGGCCGGTCCGCCGGCGTCCGGTACGCCACGGGCTGGGCGGCCACGAAGCCCGAAACGGCCGACCGCATGTCGGCGACCAGCGGGAGGGCGTGCTCGGGGGGACGGAGGCAGTTCACCCCGACGACGTCGGCCCCCGCGTCGACCAGCCTCCGGGCGCACTCCCCCGGCCCCTGACCCTCGTACGAGTGCGGTTCCTGTTCGAAGGCCATCGTCGTCATCACCGGCAGGCCGGTGGCCACCGCCCGCTCCGTGGCGATCACCGCCTCCCCGAGCCAGGTGAACGTCTCAGCGATCACCAGGTCGATCCCCTCGTCGACCTGCACCTCGAGCTGGCGGTCGAACAGCCGACGGACGTGGTCCGCCGTCCTGGGATCCGCTGGGTCGTACGCCCAGGTGAGACTGAGGTTGCCGGCCACCAGCGCCTCTCCCTCCGCCGCGACGGCACGGGCGATCCGGACCGCCGCCCGGTTCAGCTCGTCGACCCTGCCCTCCAGCCCGACGGTTCGGAGCTTGTCCTCGCTGGCGTAGAACGTCAGGGCCTGAAGGACCTCGGCCCCGGCCCGGAGGAACTCCCGGTGGAGCTGGGCCAGGGCGTCGGGATTCTTCAGGCTCACCTCGGGCGTGAAGGGCCCCGCCCGGACGTAGCCTCGCTTCTCCAGCTCGAGGAGGTAGCCCCCGTCGCCCAGGACCGGTCCGTTCGCCAGCCGATCGAGGAGTCCCGGGGTGCGGTCGGACATCACCGCCCCGCCCGGCGCAGGTCCCGGAGCACCACCCCCGCGGCGTTCCGCCCCGGCGCCCCCGTGACTCCTCCGCCCGGGTGAGCGCCGGCCCCACAGAGGTACAGGCCGTTCACCGGCGTCCGGTACCCCGCCCATCCGGGGACGGGCCGCATGAAGAACAGCTGGTCGATCGACAGGTCGCCGTGGAAGATGTTCCCCTCGGTCAGCCCGTACGTGCGCTCCAGGTCGAGGGGCGTCAGCACGTGCCGAGCCACCACCGACCTGGGGACGTTCGGCGCGTACTCGGCGATCGTGGCCAGGACCCGGTCGCCCAACAGCTCCCGCTTCTCGTCCCAGGTCCCGTCCCGGAGGCGGTACGGGACGAACTGAACGAAGCAGGTCATGACGTGGCGACCGGCCGGGGCCAGGGTGGGATCGACATTCGAGGCCACGACGCAGTCGACCCACAGCCGCTCGGGGATCTCTCCCCGCAGGGCGATCTCGTAGCAGCGGTCGGCGAAGGACGACGAGGGCAGCAGCGTGAACATGGCCCGTCGTCCCGGACCGGCATCCTCCGGCATGGCGGCCAGCCGGGGCTCCTCGTCCAGGACCAGGTTGACCTTGGCGCAGGGTCCATCCATCCGGATGCCGGCCACCTCCGCCCGGAAGTCGTCGGGAAGCTCACCCTTATCGACCAGACCGAGGAACGTCCGCTTCGGATCCGCGTTCGACAGCACGACCCGGGCCGCGATCTCCGTGCCGTCCTCGAGCACGACTCCGCGGGCCCGTCCGCCGCGGACGTCGACGGCCGCCACCGGGGCTCCGGTCCTGATCTCGGCTCCGAGTCCACGGGCCGCCCGGGCGACGGCGTCGGACACGGCTCCCATCCCGCCGATGACGTGCCCGTAAAAGCCCCGGGCCTGGTGCTCGCCCCCGGCCAGCGAGTGGAACAGCAGGCCGATCGCGGTGCCCGGCCGGGAAGGCGACCCGTGCAACCCGTAGACGTTGTTGGCCGCGAACAGCGTCTTCACCTGTTCGGACTCGAAGCGACGATCGACCAGGTCCCGGACGCTCCCGGCCAGGAGTCTGGTCAAGTCGGCAACCTCTCCACCGGTGATCCGACGAAGCCGCCGGCCCAGCCGAACCAGCGCTCGGGCCCTCCGGATGCCCCGGGCGTGGACGTCGGGTGGTGGTTCCAGGATGTACGGCTGGAGGTACCCGGCCAGGCGCTTCAGCCGGGCATCGAGGGCCAAGAAGGCTCGAGCGTCCGGCGGAGACAGACGGGCGATCTCCGCCGCCGTTCGATCGGCCGACGACCACCATGGCAAGATCTCCCCGTCCGGGAAGGCGAGCTGGAGGCCCGGCTCGCACGGCACCATCCGGAGCCCGTGCCGCCGGAGACGAAGGTCGCGGATGACCTCGGGGCGCAGCATGCTGGCGATG
>DASQTB010000074.1:0-5126 GCA_035642095.1 Actinomycetota bacterium
GGGCCACCCTTCGTGGCGACCTCGGGGTCCACCGTATCCGTCGTTCCCTCCGGCGCGGCCACCGGCGCTGCGGGCGCTGCCTGCTCGGGCGACGGTGTGGGCTTGGGGGGCTTCCGGTCGGGACGTTCCGTCTTCGGCTCAACGTCCTCGCAGGCTCTCGGCAGCTGGTCGAGGACGCACAGGTTGTAGAACAGCCAGTCCGAACCGAGGACGTCAGCGGTCAGGATGAACGCGGCGCCGACGGTCCCGGTCTCCGGGACGTCCACCCCGCGACCGGCGATCACCCGAGCGACCGAACCGTCCTCCCCGCTGACCAGCACCTCCCCGTCGATGACCCCGATCCGGGCCGTCTGGTCCCCGAGGATCTGGGTGAAGAACACGGTTCCCCGGACCGACGCCACCGCGGTGGGCGTCTCCACATCGAACCGACTCTGCGATCCGGTGAGCTCGACGACCCTGCTGAACGTGGAGCCCGAGCTGTGGAGGGCATCGACCACCGAGTCGCCGTCCGGTTCTTCGGCCAGCTCCTGAAGCGTGAAGGTCGTAGCGTGGTCCAGCCGGGTGATGCTTCCGTCGAAGTATTCGATGGTGACTCGGCCGTCCGGTGGGGTCCGGATGGTGTCCCCCGGACGGAGGCCGACGCCGTCGCGAGCGGCCTGGAACCCCTCGGCTCCGGCCCGCTGGACCTCGGCCCGGCCGGTCATGATGTCGAGGGTGGCGAAGGGCCGCGCGGTGGCCGGATCGGCCCGCCAGATGACCAGCGCCGCGATCACCGCGACGGCCAGCGCAACCGCCCCCGCCGCGACGAGCGGCCGGATCGACCGGGCCTTCATGTGCCTCCCTTCCACGCGGTGGACCCACTTCCGAGCCATGCTAGGTACCGAGCGGAGGGCGATCCGTATTCCTCGTCGCCGAGGAACCGCGCCGTCGGCCACAGGCCCGCGACCAGACCCGGAGAGCCTACACCCAGAGCGCCGGAACAACTAGCCCCGTATCCTGGGCGATCGTGGCGACCTTCGAACACAGGGTGGTGGACGCCCTCCGCCGCCTCCCTCCCGGCGAGGTCGTCACATACGGCGAGATCGCCGAGGAGGCCGGGTCCCCCGGCGCCGCCCGAGCGGTGGGCAACGTCCTGGCTCGCGTCGAGGACCTTCCGTGGTGGCGGGTGGTGAACTCCGCCGGCCGGCTGGCGCCGGGCCACGAGCGGACCCAGGCTCGGCTGCTCCGAGACGAGGGGGTGCCCGTGCGGGCGGGACGGGTGATTCAGGTCGGGTCGCGTCGCCGAGCCCCGAGGGCCGGTGGCTGAGGCTCGGTGGGCGAGGGGGGAGTCGAACCCCCACCCCCTATTCGGGGACAGGATCCTGAATCCTGCGCGTCTACCAATTCCGCCACCCGCCCGGGCGCGGCTCCAATCGTAGCAGGGAGCACGGCGGCTCCTTTTTCGAGCCCTCGCCCCGACGGGCCGGTAGAATCCGTCGAGATTCGGGGCCCGCGACCAGGGGAACGAACCGTCGGATGGGCGTCCTCAGGAACTTCGAGAGCCGGCTCGAACGCGGGATCGAAGGTTTCTTCCGGGCGGCGTTCCGCTCGGGACTTCATCCCGTCGAGCTGGCCAAACGCATCCTCCGCGAGATGGAGGCGGGCAAGACCGTGGGCGTCCGCGAGGTGTGGGTGCCGAACCGATACGTCCTGCACGTCTCCGAGGAGGATCGGGAACGGTTCTCTCAGATGGAGGGGGCGCTGGTCCGAGAGCTGGAGAACGTGGTCAGGGAAGGTGCCCGGGAGAACGGCTACGGCCTGGTCGCCCGGCCCGAGGTGGTCTTCGAGACCGATGACGGGCTCAAGCGAGGGGACCTGATGGTCGACGCGGAGCTCTCCGAGGCACCCGGCCCGCCGTCCGCGGAGCAGCCGGCGGTCCCGTCCTCGGGAGGCGCCGGGGGGATGCTCGTGCTGGCCGACGGCGGGAAGGAGTACGCGCTGGGTGACCGGTCGGTGATCGGCCGGCTACAAGGGTCAGAGGTGGAGATTCAGGACCCCGGCGCCAGCCGCCGGCACGCGGAGATCCGTCGGGACGGCGCCGACTTCGTGGTCGTCGACCTCGGCTCGACCAACGGCACGCTGGTGAACGACCAGCCGGTAGCCGAAGCCACCCTGGAGGACGGTGACCGGATCACCATCGGCCGGACCGTCCTGGAGTTCCGGAGGACCTGACGTGCCTCCCTTCGTCCTCATCGTCCTGAAGATCGTGCTCCTCCTCCTCCTCTATTTCTTCGTGTGGCGAGCCGTGCGCACGGTGACCGTCGACCTGTACGGCGGGGGGGAGCGGCGGGTCCGCGCCCCGGAGAGCCGCCAGCGTCCGCCTCGCCGGCGGGGCCGGGGATCTCCCACGAAGGTGGTGGTCCTTGATGAACATGGCGGCCGGGTGAGCTCCCACCGACTGGCCGGAACCATCCAGATCGGACGAGCCCCCTCGTGTCAGATCCGGCCGGATGACACCTACGTCTCCCAGATGCACGCCCGGATCTCCGACCGCAACGGGTCGTGGATCGTGGAGGACCTGGGCTCCACGAACGGCACATACCTCAACCAGCGGAAGGTGACGGTCCCCACGGAGCTGTCTCCCGGCGACCGGATCCGGGTCGGCAAGACGTACCTGGAGCTTCGGAAGTGACGGTGCGCCTCCGAGCGGGCGCTCGCACCGACGTCGGTCGGGTCCGTCAGGGAAACGAGGACGGGTTCATGGTCCACGACCCGCTCTTCGCGGTGGCCGATGGGATGGGCGGCCACCAGGGCGGGGAGGTGGCCTCGAAGCTGGCCCTGGAGCGACTCCGGCGGGCCGCCGACGGAGGATCCGACCTGGCCGACGTGGTCCGGGAGGCGAACCGGGCCGTGTTCTCCAAGGCTTCGGAGGACCCCGGCCTGGCCGGCATGGGGACGACCCTGACGGCGGTCGTGCTCCGGGGAGACCGGCTCCGCCTGGCTCACGTGGGCGACTCCAGGATGTACCGGGTCCGGGACGGCAGCATGGAACGCATCACCAGGGATCACACGGTGGTCGAGAACCTGGTCGAGAAGGGCCAGCTCACGCCGAGGGAGGCCCACATCCACCCCCAACGGAGCATCCTCACCCGAGCCCTGGGGGTGGAGGAGGACGTCCAGGTCGACGAGGCGGAGGTCGACCTCAACCCCGGCGACCGGCTGCTGCTGTGCAGCGATGGACTCACGGGGATGGTCGACGAGGACGACATCCTCCGGATCCTCACCGAGAACGAGGACCCCCAGGCCGCCAGCGACGCTCTGGTCGACGCTGCGAACGATGCCGGCGGACAGGACAACATCACCGCAGTGGTCCTCGACGTGGAGGGCGCGCCCAGGGCGGCCTCGACCGCCACGGCCGAACGACCGCCTGCCATGAGCGAACCGGCGGTGCCGGCGGCGCCCGAGGTGGCCCGGACCGGTGAGCGGCCGCTCGCGGGGCAGCCCTCCCGCTCTCGCCGTCGGTGGGTCCGCCCAATCGTCTGGCTGGTGGTGATCGTGGTGATCCTCGGCGGAGGGTTGTTCGCGGTCAAACGGTACTGGGTGGACCAGCAGTGGTTCGTCGGAGAATCGAACGGGGTCGTCGCCCTGTACCGGGGGATCCCCGCCGCGCCGCTCGGATTCGAGCTGTTCGAGGTGGTCGAGACGACGGACCTCCGGGCGGCGGACGTCACCCCGTTCCCCGAGTACCGCGACCTCGACCGGGGGATCACGGCCGAGAGCGAGCAGGACGCCCGGAACATCGTGGCCCAGATGCTTCAGGACGTGAACGAGGCACGCCGCCAGGGGCAGGGCGGGCCGTGAGCGAGCCCGCGTCCACCGCGCTCGGCCGGGGGCGGCGGAACACGGAGCTGGCCCTGCTGGTCCTGGCCATCGTCCTGGCGGTGGGGGCCTACGCCCTGGTCGGCCTGGGACGGGACGGCGAGGTGCCGATCGGGCTGGCCGGGTACGGCCTCCTCCTGGTCGGTGGGTACCTGTTCGCCCACGTGGCCACACGGTGGCTGGCCCCGACCGCCGACCCCGTGCTGCTGCCCACCGCGGTCCTGCTGGCCGGGCTTGGCTTCGCCGTGATCTACCGGCTCCGGCCGGACCTGGCCCCGGCGCAGACGATGTGGCTGCTCCTCGGGCTGGGGTTGTTCGCCCTGACGCTCCTGATCGTCCGGGACCACCGGATGCTCGACCACTTCACGTACACGATCGGGCTCCTGGGGATCATCATGCTGCTGCTTCCCCTGGCTCCGGGGATCGGTCGCACGGTCCGGGGAGCCCGGCTGTGGGTGGGCATCGGGCCTCTTCAGTTCCAGCCCGCCGAGGTGGGGAAGGTCCTCCTGATGATCTTCATCGCCTCCTACCTCAACGCCCGGAAGGAGCTGCTGGCCGTGGCCACCCGGCGCTTGGGACCCCTGGCCCTCCCCGAGCCCCGGCACCTGGCCCCGCTGTTGTTCGCCTGGGGGGTCTCCCTGGTAGTCCTGTTCCTGGAGAAGGACCTTGGCTCCTCGCTGCTCTTCTTCGGGATGTTCGTGGTCATGCTGTGGGTGGCCACCGGGCGGGCCGCCTACCTGGTGCTGGGAGCCCTGCTGTTCGCGGTCGGTGCGTACGTCGGCTACGCGGCGTTCAGCCACGTCCAAGATCGGGTGACGGTGTGGCTGAACGTATTCGACCCGAAGCTGATCCAGGACGAGGGCTTCCAGCTGGCCCAGTCGCTCTTCGCCATGGCCACCGGGGGGATCCTGGGGACCGGCCTGGGCGAGGGGCGGCCGGGATTCATCCCCGACGCCCACACGGACTTCGTGTTCTCCGCGATCGGCGAGGAGCTGGGGCTCTTGGGGACCATGGCCCTCCTCCTGCTCTTCGTCCTGTTGGTGTTTCGGGGCTTCCGGGCCGCCGTGCGAAGCCCCGACGGGTTCGGCCAACTCCTGGCGGCGGGGCTGTCCACGATCCTGGCCCTGCAGACGTTCGTCATCGTCGGCGGCGTGACCCGGCTCATCCCTCTGACGGGGATCACCCTCCCGTTCGTCTCCTACGGGGGGTCCAGTCTCGTGGCGAACTTCGTGCTGCTGGCGCTGCTGGTCCGGGTCTCGGCGGGGACC
>DASQTB010000075.1:0-2124 GCA_035642095.1 Actinomycetota bacterium
AGACCCTGGGGCTCCCGGTCCTTTAGCCGCCGGCGAAGGGCTCGCCCTCCGGTCCCACCACCCGCCAGGATCGCTCGCCGAACCGCCGAAGGGTCCACGCATCCGCTTCGCCGCGGGAGAGATGCACGATGGCTTCGTCGCCCAGCAGGACCGCTCGGTCCAGGGTGAAGTCGGCGTCCAACTGCCGGTCGACTTGGGGGAGGCGCCCACACCAGGCCTCCTCGGTGATCCGGGCGTGCACCGACTCGTCCAGCAGGTCGTAGCTGGCCCCACAGTCGCCGTCGTCCACCGCTCGGGCGAACTGTCGGAGGATCTCGCCGGGGCCTCGGGTTTCCTGGTAGAGCAGGAAGATGAGTCCGGTGACCGCTCCCACGGCGACCACGATGGCGATGATCACCACGGCCATGGGGAGCACCGGCCGCCATCGAACGGGGCCGTTGGGAGTCGAGGGCGTGTCGCTCACCGCCGGGAGGGTACTACGATGCCCCGATGCCCCGGCCGGAACCGCACAGATCGCCGGTAAGGTAGCGGTATGAGCGCGGATCTCCCGCGGACGGCCGACGCCGTGGTCGTCGGTGGAGGAGTGATGGGCGCCAGCACCGCGTATCACCTGGCCCGGCGTGGCGCGCGGGACGTGGTGCTCCTGGAGCGGGAGCAGTTCCTGGGCCAGATGTCGACGGGGCAGTGCGCCGGAGGGATCCGCCACCAGTTCTCCACCGAGATCAACATCCGCCTGTCGATCGAGAGCATCCGGATGATGGAGCGGTTCCCCGAAGAGCTCGACCAGGACGTCGGGCTGAAGTTCTGTGGCTACCTGTTCCTGCTGACCCAGGAGGACGAGCTTCCCACGTTCCGGGAGAACGTCGCCCTCCAGCATCGACTGGGGATCGAGACCGAGTGGATGGAGCCGCCTGAACTTGCCGAGCGGGTGCCGTTGCTGAACCTCGACGGGGTCCTGGCGGGGACGAGCTACGAGCGCGATGGGCTGGCCGATCCGTCCAGTGTCGTCCAGGGATACACGAAGGGTGCCCGCCGGGAGGGCGTGACCATCCTCAGCGAGACCGAGGCCACCGGCCTCCGGACAGACGGCGGCCGCATCACTGCCGTGGAGACGTCCGGCGGGGCCATCGAGACTCCCGTGGTGGTCAACGCGTGCGGTGCCTGGGCCCCGCAGATGGGGAGGATGGTTGGGGTGGAGATCCCCATCCAGCCGATCCGCCGACAGGTGGTGGTCACTGCTTCCATCCCGCAGCTTCCGGAGGACTTCCCGTTCGTCATCTACTTCGCGGACTCCCTGTACTTCCACCCCGAAGGGGAGGGAATCCTCACGGGGCAGTCCAACAATGACGAGACGCCCGGATACAAGCTGGACGTCGACACGGACTGGGAAGCCCGCCACATGGAGGCCGCCGTCCGTCGGTTCCCCCTCCTGGCCGACGCCGGGTTCCTCACGCACTGGGCCGGCCTGTACGAGGTCACGCCCGACGCCCACCCCATCCTTGGCGCCGTCCCGGATGTCGCGGGCTTTTACGTGATGGCCGGGTTCTCGGGGCACGGATTCATGCACGGTCCCGTGGCAGGCCTCCTGATGGCCGAGGAGATCGTGGACGGCCGGGCCCACACGGTGGACATCGACCCGTTCCGCATCGACCGCTTCGCCGCCGGCGAGCTTCACCCCGAGTACAACGTGATCTGACTACCGGAGGGGGCGGACGCGGGTCCCCTCAGGGAGGTCCATGACCTCCCAGCCCATCTCCGTGAGGCGGTGCCGGATCTGATCCGCTCGGTCGAAGTCACCGGCTCGCCGGGCTTCGTCGCGCTGGGCGATCAGGTCCTGGACTTCGGGGGGCTCCTCGAACCCCTCCCGGGCCAACCGTTCCAGGTCGAGCCCCAGGACCCCGTCCCAGGTCGAGAGGAGGGTCCACTTCTCGCCCTCGGAAACCTCGGACGAGACCGCCTCGTTGAGCACCTTGAGGGCCTCGGGCATGTCGAGGTCGTCGGCCACCGCGTCGCGGAACCTGGTGTCGAGCTCCTTGGAGCCGGGGGAGAGCCCGTCTCGCTCGGCTCGCGCCCAGTCGGCCATCCGCTCCCGGAGGCGGGTCAGCCCGCGGTCGGCTGCCTGGA
>DASQTB010000076.1:0-10017 GCA_035642095.1 Actinomycetota bacterium
CCGCCCGCCGGCGGCTGACCCGGCGGGGGTCGAGCTGGACGATCGGCCGGTCGGCCTGAGGTGGCGGCGGGCGGCTATCGCCGAGCACGGTCGGGCCATCATAATTGGCGCGATCGGAGAGGCGGACATGCAGGATCGAGAGCGGAACGTGGATCGATCGGAACCGGCCAGGCCCGTCGAAGCGGCGAGGAGGGACACCGCGACGATCGTCAAGGTCGTGGTCGGACTGATCCTGGCCATCCTGTTCATCGTGTTCGTCGCTCAGAACTCGAAGCCCGTCACGGTGAACTTCGTGTTCGGCGACGCTCGGGTCCGGCTGATCTGGGTCTTCGTGGCCTGCGCGTTGATCGGTGGCATCGTGGCGTTCCTGCTCGGGCGGTCCGGGCGCCGGGCCAACCGACGGTACATCAAGGAGCTCGAGCGCCGGGTGGCCGAGGCAGAACGCCGGGACTAGCCCTCCTCGACCTGCCGCTTCTGGGCCCGGACTCCCCGGCGGAGCATCGGCGCGGCGCCCAGCCGCCGGAGCACCCGAGCGACGACGCTCCCGATCGGACCACCCGGGACGTGGTAATCGACCTGGTGCTCCAGCCGGGAGCGACGGCGCCCCGCGGGGCGGATCCAGGTCTGCACGATGGCCTCGATCGGGCCGGTGAGGCGGATCTTCGAGTACCGGGTCGGGACCATCTCCAGGACCTGGGCCCGGACCCGGATCCTGACCCCGAAGCCGCCCATCTCGGTCCAGTACCGATCGCCCTCAGCGACGCCGTCCTCCGGCGCGTCGTGCACCGCCCGGATGTAGCGGTTCCAGCGAGGGAGGTTGCGCGGGTCGGAGACGACCTCCCAGACCTCCTCCGGAGAGGCGTCGACGATGGCGCTCTCCCGGATCCGGGTCATCGGCGCCCCACGGTACCGCTCGACCAACCGGACCACCACACGACGGTGCGGGGAGTGATCCGGACCACGGCCGGATCGTCCGGCGGCCGACCGGCCTCCGCGATCACCTCGGCCAGCGACGTCGCCCCGGATCGCACCGTCGAGGGATCGAATGCTGCTGACGGTCCCCGGAGGAGCACGCCCTGCATCCGGGCGGCCCGCCAGGTGGATGCGCGGTCGATGACCAATGAGCCGGCCGCGTCGCTGCCGGTTCCGACTAACTGCAAGAGTCGGCGGGAGACCACCGCGTGATACACCCCTCCCGAGCGCACCCACCGGCATGGCACGACGGCGGGACCCCGGCCGCGATCGAGAGCCAACGACCCCGACCCCGGGCGGTCCACCAGATCCCGGAGATCCTCGGGGAGTCGATCGGGGACCAGGCCCCCGGCCGACCGGCGGAACGAGGTTCGGGTTTCCACGCGGCCGTGCCAGGTCCCCCACCTCCGGCCCAGCCGGCCGTCCTCGAGGATGGCCACGGCGTCCAGGTCGACGGAGAACACGACGCGGGCCGGCGGCGTCCAGGCCAGCGGGACGTGCGCGGCATCGCGGGCGTACCCGGCGAAGAACCGGGCGTTCTTCACCGTGAACCGGGCGGACGCCCGGGCGAGCTGGGGAGCACGGGTCGCCGAGGACCACCACGTCGACGGATCGAGGGCGTCGTACAACGTCACCGCACCCCGGAAGGTGACGGCCGTGTCTCCGACCACCACCAGACCTCCGGCCGCGGGGGCCCGGCGCCATAGGGCAGCCTTCGTGGTCCCCCGCCCGGTCGTCCCCCACAGCCGGTCGCCGTCCCGGACGAACACCACCGGGGTGACGTGGGGCCCCGCCGGCGAGGGAGCGGCCAGGTGGCACAGGATGCCCCGATCGAGCACCGCCCGCACCGCATCGGGGATCCCCATCACGCTCGAGCCCCTCGGGGAGGAGCGACGATCATCAAGCCGGTCCACACGATGTGACACGCCACCGACGCGGCCACGCCTCCCGTCCACCAGGCCAACGCGGTCCACACCGCGCCGCCGACCACGGCACCGAGGACGATCGGCAGGCTCCCGCTGACCAGGTTCACCGCCGCGAACGCCGCCCAGCAGACAAGCGCGGCCAGCGCGGGTCCGTCGAGCGAACCTTCCAGCGCGCCGAACACAACCCCTCGCCACAGAAGTTCCTCGCCCGGTGCTGAGAGGAGCAGCGGGACGGCCAGAGCCGCCGCCAGCGATCGGTCGCCGCGCTCGCCGTAGAGCGAGGACGTGTGCGCCGCCAGCGCCGGCACGGCCCGGACGGCCACGGCCATGAATGCGGCCGTCGCTGCCCACAGGAGCGCGCCGGCCAGCGCGCCCAGCCCGACGGCCCCGGCGACGTCGAACCGCTCGGCGGCGACGACCGGCCCCACGATCACCGCGGCCACGCCCAGCACGGCCAGCGTCGCGCCGCTTCCCACCCAGATCGAGACCCTCCTCGTGCGGACCAGCCACCAGGACCCGGCATGGGCCAGCGGACCGAGGACGGCCAGCGCGACCTGCGTCGCGGACGGCATCAGTCGAGGAATCCGACCTTGGCGGCCACCTCGGCCGTGAACGCCGTGATGACCGCCAGGTAGAAGAACCCGGTGGCCGCCTGGACGGCCCTCGATCGGTCACTCCGGAGGCTGGCCCGGATCAGGAAGGCGATCAGGCCGGTGCACGCCACCATCCCCAGGGCCAGCCAGGTGGCCAGTCCGGAGATGGCCAGCAGCGGGCTGAAGCCCTCGGCCACGGTGGGTTCGGAGCCGAAGCCCAGGACGGCCACCGCGACCGCCTCGAGCACCACCGCGATGATGAGGATCACGGCGAACCGGCGGATGTGGTCCCGGGCCAACCCTCGGTCGACCAGGTACCAGTGGCCCAGGAGGAGACCGTCGGTGACGGCGCCCATGAACACCGCTCCCGCGGCAAGCTGGATCAGCGCGGGCCCGAACGCTTCCCCCGCCACGCGGGCCAGCCCCACCAGGACGGCCACCGACGCCGCCGCCGCCATCACGCCGACGACTCGCCCGATGCGGTCGAGCCGGAGGATCAGCGCGGCCAGCGAGATCCCGATCAGCGCCGACGTCGCCGCCGAGAGGACGACCGCCACCCGGACGTCGGGGATCGGAGGATCGACCGCAGACGAGGAGGCGGCCAACGTGGCCAGCAGGGCGCAGGCCAGGGTGGCCGCCTCGGTCAGGACGAAGAACCCCCGCTTCACCGAGCCCCACACCCGGCCCAGCCACAGCAGGACGGTTCCCCCCGCCGCCGCCTCGGCCAGCACCAACGCGATCGTTCCCGATGCGCCCTCCACCGGCCGGTAGCCTACCGGCAGCGATGCTGAAGCCCGGCCTGGAAGCCACCGTAGAAGAGACCGTGACCGGGGCGATGTCGGCGGAGCGGCTGGGCTCGGGCGACCTTCCGGTCCTCGGCACGCCGGCCGTGCTGGCCCTGGTCGAAGCGGCCGCCGTAGCCGCGGTCGACGTCGCCCTCGACGCATCCACCACCACGGTGGGCGCCTCGGTGAAGCTCGATCATGTCGCCCCCACCGCCGTCGGTAGATCCGTGACCGCCACGGCGGCCCTGGTCGAGGTCGACGGACGGCGTCTCCGGTTCCGATTCGAGGTGACGGACGAGGCCGGTCCCGTGGCTCACGGGGAACACGCCCGGGTCATCGTTGATCGGGAGCGCTTCTTGCGGGACACCCGCGAACGCGGCTGACCTCGTCAGCCGAGATAGGACGCCCGCTTCATCAGCGAGGCGTCGACCATCACGTTCAGGCAGGCCGGGACGCCGGCGTCGAACGCCCGCCGGAGGGCCGGGCGGAGCTGGCCCGGCTCCGTGACCCGCTCGCCGTAGCCCCCCAGCCCCTCGACCATCCGCTCGTACCCGGCCCCCTGGGACAGGTTCGCCGCGGGGGCGTTGCCCTCTCCGTACAGCGCCTCCTGGGCCACCTTGATCTGCCCCCACGCCCCGTCGTTGCCGATCACGCCGACGAAGGGGATCCCCTGTCGGATGGCGCTCTCGTACTCCATCGCGTTGAGGCCGAAGGAGCCGTCGCCGTACACGATCAGCACCTGCGCGTTCGGCCTGGCCAGCTTGGCCGCCATGGCGAACGAGGGCCCCACGCCGAGGCATCCGAAGGGACCGGGATCCAGCCAGTGTCCCGGCGCGTGGGCGTCGATGATCGATGCGCTGATCCCCACGATGTCGCCGCCGTCCCCGACCACCACGGCGTCCCGATCGAGGAAGTCACGGATCTCCCGGGCGAACCGCTGCGGGTGGATGGGCACGGCGTCGGATTCCATCCCTCCGCGGGCCTCCTCGAGGAGATGCCGCTCCTCCCCCCTGACCTCCTCGGTCCACGACGGCTCGCCCGTCCGGCCGACGCCCTCGTCGAGCAGCTGCTCCATCACCCGGCCGGGGTCGCCCACGATGCCGACGTCGACGGGGCGGTTCCGGCCGATGTGCGCCCCGTCGACGTCGACCTGGATCACGGTGACGCCTTCGGGGAGACGACGACCGAAGCCCAATCGGAAATCCCAATCGACTCCCAGGGCCAGCACGACGTCGCACCTCCCCAGGGCATACTTCCGGGCCGCGGAGAAGAACGCCGGATGATCCGGCCGGAGACAGCCTCGGCCCAGGGAGTTGAGGAACACCGGGATCTTCACGGCGTCGGCCAACGCCGCCAGGGCGTCGTGCGCTCCGGCCCAGCGGACCCCCGCCCCGGCGAACACGATCGGGTGCTCCGCCTGGCCCAGGATCCGAGCGGCCTCCTTCACCAGGCCCGGATCTCCCAGCGGCCGGGCCTCGGTCCGGTAGCCGCGGGGGACGTCGAGGCCGGCGGGCCACACGTTGAACTGGACGTCGAGCGGGATGTCGACGAAGACGGGGCCCATTCGACCGGAGGTGGCGTGGCGGAACGCCTCGGTGACGTAGTCGGCGATCCGGCGGGTCTCCCAGCACGTCCGGGCCCATTTCGTGATCGACCGGACCACGGCGATGTGGTCCATGTCCTGGAGCGAGCCCATCTCCAACTCGCCCACGGGCGATTTGCCGGCCAGCACGAGTATGGGGGCGTTCGCGTACATCGCGTTGGCGATTCCGGTGACGGCGTCGGTGACACCGGGCCCGGCGGTCACCGCCGCAACGCCGGGGCGACCGGTCACCCGGGCCCACCCGTCGGCGGCATGGGCGGCGGACTGCTCGTGGCGGAAGTCGACGATCCGGATGCCCTCGTCGACCGCACCGTCGTAGATCGGTGCGATGTGCCCGCCGGAGAGCGTGAACAGGTGGCTGACGCCCTCACCCTTCAGGGCGGCAGCGGCCAAATGGCCACCATGCCGGGGCTTGTCCACGCGGGCTCCTCGTTCCCGCCGCATCGTACGCGACGAGTCGCCGCCCGCGTCACCCCCAGTGCGTGAGCGTCCTCGCCGCTAGGCGTATGCGCCGCAGCGGGTGCAGCGGAACCAGGTGCCCTCGGGGTCGAGGGTGAAGGCCGTCCGCTCCCCGCACTCCCCGCACGTCCGGAGGTCATGCCCGGGGGAGCGAAGCATCGGCTCCGGGTGATCCTCCCTGGTCAGGAGGCGAAGGTAGTCCCGAAGCACACGGTCCTCGTCGATCTGCAGCCGTTCGGCTACCTGGGCCATGGCCACTCCTTCCAAATCCGGCCGATCGGACGTTTACCCCCTCCGATCGATCCCTAATCCGGGCCACCCGATACCATCGGGCTCGTGATCGGAAGAAGGAGGGAGACCGCGGCGCCGCTCCGGCCGGCACCCGACTGGCGTTCGTTCGATCGGGTGGCTGAGACCTACGACAGGGTCCGGAGGCCGATGCACGCCCCGGCCGCCCATGACCTGGTCCGGGCGCTGGCTCCTCCGTCGCCGGGCGGCCTGCTCGACGTGGGCACCGGGACGGGGGTGCTCGCCTCCGTCGCCCGAGAGGCCGGATGGAAGCCCGTGGTCGGGGTGGACCGTTCGGTGCCCATGCTTCGCCTGTCCGCGGAACGGGCCGATCACGTCGTGGCCGCGGACGCGGTGGACCTGCCGCTCCGGGATGGTTCGTTCCAAGCGGTTACCGTGGCGTTCGCTCTCCACGTCTTCCCCAAGTACGACACCGCGTTGTTCGACATGCTCCGGGTGCTTCGACCCGGTGGCCGGTTCGGCAGCGTCACCTGGGCGGCCGGGGACGACGAGTTCACCCGGGCCTGGCGTGCCGTGGCCGAGGCCTATGCCACCAAGGATCTCCTGGTCGACGCGAAGCGGCGGGCGGCCCCGTGGGAGGAGCGATTCGCCGATCCGGCAAAGCTCGACGAGACTCTTCGGGACGCCGGGCTCCGGGACGTGAAGGTCGACCGGCGCCAGTACCGGGCCTCGTCCTCGATCGACGACTACCTGGCCGGGAGGGAGACCAGCGCGCAGGGACGGTTCCTCCACGACGTGCTGGGAGAGAAGCTGTGGGAACGGTTCCGGAGCCGGGTCGAAGAGGAGTTTCGGAGCCGGTTCCCCGATCCGCTCGGGGACACCTACGACGTCCTCATCACCGTAGCGAAGAAGCCCGGGTCCTAACCTCGCTTCGGCCCGCCGTCCGCCTGGCCCTCCACGAAGCGGATGATCGTCCGGACGGGGTTTCCGGTGGCGCCCTTCGGCCAGTAGTCGCCGGCTCGCTCGGCGAATGCCGTTCCGGCGATGTCCATGTGGGCCCACGGGATGTCACCGACGAACTCCTTCAGGAACAGCGCCGCGGTGATCGCTCCCCCGTAGCGGCTCCCGATGTTCTTGACGTCGGCCACCGAGGACTCGATCTGCGTGCGGTACCCGGCCCACAGCGGAAGCTCCCACCCCGGTTCGCCGACCTCCTCCCCGGCCTGGAGAAGGGCCCGGATCACCCGGCGATCACTCCCTATCACGCCCCACATCTCGTCGCCGAGCGCGATCATGCACGCGCCGGTCAGGGTGGCCGCGTCGACGATGACCCGCGGCTTCTTCTCGGCCAGATACGCCAGGGCGTCGGCCAGGATCAGCCGGCCCTCCGCGTCTGTGTTGAGGACCTCCGAGGTCTTGCCGCCCCGGTGGTGGAGGACGTCGCCCGGACGGATGGCAGAGCCGCCGGGGAGGTTCTCCGCCGACGGGATGGCCGCGATCACGGTGACCTTCGGCTTCAGCCGGCCGATGGCCCGCATGGCGCCAAGGATCGTGGCCGCCCCGGCCATGTCGGACTTCATCCACTCCATCTGCTGGGCGTCCTTGATCGACAGGCCGCCGGAGTCGAACGTCACCCCCTTGCCGGTGAGGGCCACGGGAGCGGCCGAGCCCGCTCCCCGGTACCGGAGCTCGATGAGACGGGGAGGGTTCTCGCTCCCTCGCCCGACCCCGAGGATGCCCCCGAACCGGCCCTTCTCCAGGTCGGCCTTGGTCCACACCCTGCACTCCAGTCCGACCTGCCGGGCCATCTTTCGGGCCTCCCGGGCCAGGACGTCGGGGGTGGCGTCGATGGCCGGCGTGTTGACCAGATCGCGGGCCCACGCGGTGGCCTCGGCCACGATCAGTCCCCGGTCGATCGCCCGGCGGGCCGCTCCGGCGTCCTGGCGGCCGGAGCCGAACAGGGTCACCGTCTGCCACCTTGGGGTGGTCCCATCCTCATCGGCGGGGCTGCCCTTGTACCGGTCGAATCGGTACGCGCCCAGGAGGAGCCCCTCCACGATGGCCTGGACGGCGCCGTCCGCCGAGCCCCTCCCCGCCGGAGCCACGGCCACCCCGACCCGGCGAAACCCGGAAACCCTGGCGGCGATCTTTCCGGCCGCCCGTCGAAGCCGCTCCGGCGTGGCCTCGGCCTTGGGACCGACCCCCAGGGCCAGGATCGAGCCCGGACCGGCCCGGCCGAGCGTCGGGATGGTCAGCACCTCGCCGACCTTGCCCCGAAATCGATTCTCTTCCAGCAGCCGGCGGAGGTCGACGTCGAGGGCCCTCCCCACCTCACGGGATCCCGCTCCCGGTTGGGGCCCCTCGAACACGGGAATCACGCAGATATCGTCGGATTGCTCGACCGGCGATGACGTACTGAACTGCACCTTCGGCACCGGGACCTCCGTGGAACGGGCCTCGGCATCTTACCGGCTTTGCCGTGGGCCGCTCCGGTCCCCTACCCTCGACGTGTGGACGCCGCCGAGCTCCGCGACCTCGTCGAGTTCGAGGAGGGAAGCGTTGTCCGGCGAACCGTGTTCGAGTCGGATCGGATGTGGGTCCAGCTCCTGTGCCTGGACCGCAACGGGTCGTACGGGCCCCTGGCCGATCCGGAGTCCGACGCCCTGTTGACCATCGTCGCCGGCGAAGCCGTGTTCCTGGTGGGCAAGGGCCGACGCCGGCTGAAGCAATGGGGCGCGGTTCTGGTCCCTCGAGGTTCGGAGCTGGTCATCCGGAACGCCTCCCCCGACCCGCTGGTCGTGCTCATGGCCGCCGCTCCTCCGCCCGCCGAGCGGGCCGTGACCGGCTGAACGCGTCGCCCCCGGCGGCCAGCCCCAGGTACCCCACGAAGCTGACCCCGAAGGCCAGGACGCTGGCCGGAACGGCCCCCTCGAACAGGGGGAAGGGTAGCCCCAGCCAGCCGGCGAAGAACGCCTCCACCGCCTCCGTCCAGCCGGGGATGGCCGTGGGCGCGGTCCAGTGGTACGCGGCGATGCCCAGGACCCACGCTCCGAGCGCGGCCATCCGGAAGCCGCCGGTGTATCGGTACGTGCCGCGATCGTCGAACAGCGCCTCGGCCCGATACACCCGGCTCCGGCGGCGGACGTGGTAGTCGGCCAGGAACACGCCGAACAGCGGCACGAAGATCGAACCGATCAGGAGGAGGAAGAGCTCGTAGGTCAGGACGCCCTGATCGGTCTGCGTGGACAGCCAGGCGGCGCCGGCAACCCCAAGCGCCGTGACGCCGACGATCCCCAGCCGCTGGCGAACCCGGGGAACGAGGTTCTGGGTGGACACCGCGGCCGAGTAGATATCCGCGAAGGCCTCGTCGGTCTCGCCGACCAGCAGAGCCACCAGGAGCACGGCGCCTCCGGCCACGGTCACGATCCCGTCGGCGATCCCCGCCACCGAGGCCGCCGGGGCCCGCGCCGAGAGGACCAGCACGGCGCCGAGCGAGTAAAACCACACGTTGGCCACCACGTAGCCGAGGTACGTCCCGCCGGCGGAGGAGACGCCCCGGCGGGCGAACCGGTTGTAGTCGGCCACCAGCGGGATCCAGGAGATCGGCATGGCGATGACCAGATCGACGGCCGGCCAGAACGTGGGGAACCCACCCGTCCCCGGCGCCGACCACAGCGCGCCCAGATCCGCGGTCAGGGCCAGCCGGATCGAGAGGTACCCGGCCACGGCCACGACCACCCACACGCCGAACCGGGCCATCCACCGACGAACCACCACCACCGGCCCTCCCAGGGACAGGGCCAAGCACACGGCCGCGGCGATGCCGAGCCAGACCGCGAAGCCGTCCGTCCCCAGGACGGGGCCGCTGATCCTGGAGGCCACCAGGGCCATGGCCCAGAGCTCGAAGGCGGTCCACCCGATGAGCTGAGCGACGTTGAGGACCGTGGGGAGGTACGACCCCCGCGTGCCGAGCGTCGGACGGAGGAGCACCATCCCGGGGACGCCCTCTCGGGCCCCGGCCCGACCGACCAGCGCCAGTGGGATGCACCCGATCAGCGAGCCGACGACGATGGCCAGCAGCGCTCGGGGAAGGCCCAGGGCGGGAACAAGGAGCGCCCCGGTCACCAGGACCAGGAGGCCGATCCCCAGGTCGCCCCACAGCACCGCGAAGTCCCGGCCCGAGAGCCGACGGACCTCGGACGGTGTGGGACGGACCCCCCAGGAGGGGGCCTCGCGCTCGATCGCTCGCTCCAGACGCTCGGTCACAGGTGCCACGGCGGTCCGAAACTACCAGCGCGCCGGCCCGACGCCCGCCCATGGGAGAATGCGCGGGCCGTGGGGCGGGACCGGCCGCAGATCGGGGAGGAGGCCCGGCTGGAGGTGACCGTCGGTCACGAGATGCTGGTCGACATCCTGGGCCGGCGGATCCA
>DASQTB010000077.1:0-2069 GCA_035642095.1 Actinomycetota bacterium
ACCTTCGCAGCAGTGATCGCGCCATCACCCGTCACCACCTTGCTGCCATCAGGGGAGAAGGCGACCCCCTGCACCCCGGAGCTGGTGTCCTGGGCGGAGAGCGAGAACAGCCTCTCCCCTCCTCCCTCCGCGATCTCCCAGACCGTGGCCCCGCTGCCCCCGGTGACCAGGCGACCGCCGTCCGGGCTCCAGTCCGCGTCGGCAACCGGCCCCTCGTGGAACAGGCTGAACCGGAGATCCCCGGTCCTGGCATCCCAAATGCCCACGGTGGTGTCGAAGCTCGAGGTGGCGATCCACCGGCCGTCCGGACTCCAGTCGACATCCTGCATCTGGCCCTCGTGCCCCTCGAGCGAGAGCACCTCCTCGCCAGACCGGACGTCCACGACGACGCCAACTTCCGAATCCAAGCCCACGACGGCCAGGCGTTCCCCATCCGGGCTGAACCCTGTCCTGAACGGTCCAGGGACCGCCTCGATCTCGTGGAGGGTTCGTCCGGTGGCCACGTCCCAGACCCGCACGATGCCTTCGTCCAGCCAGGCCGCGGCGGCCAGCGCCCCGTCGGGGCTGAACGAGGGTCCCAGGGCCGGGCCCTCCGGGCCCTGAACGCTCCCGAGCTCGCGACCCGACTCCGGATCCCAGACCTTGGCGGCGCCGTCGTCTCCGGTGGTGGCCAGCATCGAACCGTCGGCGCTGAACGCCACTCCGTTCACGTCCGAATCATGGCCCGTGAACTTGAGCATCGACTCGCCCGTTTCCGCGTTCCTGATGTCGATGACGCCGGTCTCCTCGGGGCCCTCCGTGACGAACCTGGTTCCGTCTGGGCTCCAGTCCAGCCAGCCGCCGATCCGCGGCACGCTGAGGACGATCCGCGACGCGACCACGGCGCGGTGAAGCGCCTCCTCCGCCTCGGGGAGGACGGATCCATCGCTCGACCGGGTGCTGTCGATGGCCTCGAGGGCGAGGAGGATGCTCCGTTCGGGATCGACCTCGAGGTTGGCCACAGCGGCGGCGGCCAGCTCGCGGGCCACGGCGACCCGCTCCTCCCGCTCGGCCCTTCCTCGCTGGCTGAAGGCGAACGCGGTCAGCGCGGCGGCGATCAGCGCCGCGACGGCCAGGACGGCGACCACGGCCCGGAGGCGTCGGAGCGATCGCCGCTCGAGTTCGCGTTCGCGGGCCTCCCGTGCCTGGTCCTCCTCCCGCCGGCGATCCCGTTCGGCGAGGGACGCCTCCAGGAACTCGCGCTCCTGCGGCGTCATGGCCAAGCCAGCGCCCTGCTGCCACGACTCGAACGCCGCCAGGCGGGAGCCACCGGCCAGGAAGGACGGATCGCGGTCGGCGTCCACCCACTCCCGGGCGGCGACGGCCAGCCGCCGTTCGGTTCGGAGATCCTCCCGAGCAGCATCGAGCCAGCCCCGGAGCCGGCCCCACTCGCGGAGCAGGGCCTCGTGAGCGACCTCCACCGTCGGGCTGCCGGTGGCCGGGTCGCGGTCGAAGGAGAGCAGCCGCGCCGCTCCGAAAGCTTCGATGGCCGACTCCATCGCCGTGGAGCTGACGTCGATCGAGAGGAGCTCTTCCCGAGGAACCCGCCGCCGAGCCAGCTCCGTCTCCTCGACGGTCGCCGTCAGCCGGAGGAACAGCTGCCGGGCCGCCTCCTTCTGGTCGTCGTCGAGCTCCTCGTAGACGGAGTCGGCCCGACGAGCCAGGGCGCCCGACACCCCGCCGATGGCCCGGTATCCCTCGAGGGTCATCGTGCTGCCTCGACGCTGCTCGAACAGCTCGGTCAACGCGTACTGGAGGAGGGGCAACGCTCCCGGCTCGTCACCGACGTCCGCGATCATCTGGGCCACCAGCCCGGGCTCGAGCACGACGCCGGCGCGCTCGGCCGGGCCTGAGATGGCCCGCTCCAGCTCGTCGGCGGCCAGCGGCGTCACGGTCTGCGTCCGAGCGCCGACCAGGTCGCCGAACCGCTTGTACAAGAGAGGACGGTCATAGAAGTCCGCGCGCATGGTCACGATCACCCGGACCCGACTGTCCGGAGCTCGCACGGCGTTCTCGACCACATCGAGGAA
>DASQTB010000078.1:0-17445 GCA_035642095.1 Actinomycetota bacterium
TGAGTTTCGGTCAGACGGCCGGTGAAGTGCTGGCGGATCCCGCGGAGGTGGGTCCGGGCCGCCCGGCGGAGGACCTCCCGCCCACGATCGGTGAGACGGGCCAGGAGGACCCGACCGTCACCCTCGAACCGATCCCGCTCCACCAGGCCTTGGACCTCCAGCCGGTCGACCTTCCGGGTCAGACCGCTGGGCGACAGCCACACCCGCTCCGCCAGATCGGACATCCGGAGGCACCCACCCGGGGCCCGGGCCAGCCGGAGGAGAACGTCATACGCCCCGAACGAGAGGCCGTGCGCCTCTCGAAGGTCGGCGTCGAGCCGCTCGGTGACGTCGTGGTGGGCGTGGAGGAGGCCCTGCCACGCCCGGAGCTCCGTGTCGCTCAGTCTGGTGGCCACCACGATCAGGGTATGTCAGATCATTTGCATGTGCAACTAGTTCGATGATATCCTTCGCATGTCAAATAGTTCGGAGAAGGCGGAAGGTCACGGAACGATGACGGTTCGACGCGTGATGGGCGAAGCCCGGTTGCGATGACGGGCGTGACGCTGTCCCCTGTCCTGGCCGGGTTGGGCCTCGGCCTGGCCCTGGCCGGGGCCCCCGGACCAGTCCAGGCCGTGCTGCTGGCGGAGGCGGTCCGAGGAGGGATCGGCCGGGGGTTCCGGGCCATGGCCGGGGCCAGCCTGACCTTCGGTCTCCTCCTGTTCGCCCTGGCCCTGGGACTCTCGGTGGCCGCTCCCAGCGAGCCGGTCCTCCGATTCCTGAAGTTGGCCGGCGGGGCGCTCCTGATCTGGCTGGCCATCGACGGACTTCGGTCGGGACACGCCGTCGACCCGGCGACAGGAGAGCGGCGCGCGCTCCACCCCACGCTGCGAGGCTCGCTGGCCATCGTCCTCAACCCCGGGGCGTGGCTCTTCCTGGCCACGGCGGCCTCGTCGCTGTTCGCGGCGGCCACGGAGGAGGCAGGCACGGCCGGCGCGCTGCTGGCCGCCCTGGCGCTGATGGTGGGCCTGGCCGTCGGCGACGGCGCCGTCGTGCTGATCGGGGGGCTCGGTCTCCGCCGGGCCAGCGAGCGGATCGGCCTGTGGGTCCGTCGGGTCCTGGCGGTGATCCTGGCCGGCCTCGGAGTGTGGTTGATCGTCGACGGAGTGATCGGGTAGGGCGACGCGACCGTCGCCCGAAGGGAGGAGTGTCACATGCGGTTCGGACTGAACGTCCCCACTGCCGTCGGCAAGGGGGCCGATCCGGTTGCGGAAGCCCGGCGGGCGGAGGAGATGGGGTTCGACTTCGTCTCGGCATCGGACCACCTCCACGGCGAGGCGCCGACGAACGACCCGTGGACCCTTCTGGCGATGATCGCCGCCTCGACGACGCGGCTTCAGGTGGCCACCCGGGTGATGGCCGTTCCGTACCGGCCTCCCCCCGTCGTGGCCAAGATGGCCGAGACGCTCGACCGGTTGTCAGGAGGACGACTCATCCTCGGCCTGGGGGGCGGCTACGTGGACGATGAGTTCCGGGCGTTCGGCCTTCGCGTTCCATCCCCACGGGACAAGATCGACGGCCTGGGGGAAGCGATCCGCATCATCCGAGGGCTGTGGTCCGACGAGTCCTTCTCCTTCGAGGGACGGCTGTACCGGACGGCCGGGGCGCGGGTTGAGCCCAGGCCGGGTCGGCGGATCCCCATCTGGGTGGGGACGTACGGACCCCGAGCGCTGACCCTGACCGGGCGGCTGGCCGATGGCTGGATCCCTTCCCTGGGGCTCGCTCCTCCCGACGAGGTCCGGGTGATGCGAGAGCGCGTCCTAGCCGCGGCCCGGGAGGCGGGGCGGGATCCGGATGACATCACCTGCGCCTACAACATCGTGGTCCGGGTCGACGAGCGGGCCGAGCCGGATCCCTCGATGGTGTCGGGTTCCGCCGAGGCCGTGGCCGAGCAGCTCATCGGGTTCGCCGGAATCGGCTTCGCCGCGTTCAACTTCATGCCGACTGGACCGGGACAGGACGAGCAGATCGACCGGCTGGGCCGCGACGTGATCCCCCAGGTACGCCGGGCCCTGGACTGAGATCACCCGCTCAGCCTGGGAAGGGGTCCGCGGAAGGTAGGCTTCCGCAGCGAGGCAACTATGGAACGACTCGAGACACCCCACTCATGACAGAGCTGCCCACGGGCACCGTCACGTTCCTGTTCACCGACATCGAAGGCTCCACCCGGCTGCTCCAGGCACTCGGCGACCGGTGGCAGACGATCCTCGAGGACCACAACCGTCTCCTCCGGGGGGCCATCCGGGAGGCCGAAGGTATCGACCTCCGAACCGAGGGCGACGCGTTCTTCGCCGTGTTCCGAAGCGCCCCGGCGGCTGTGGCCGCGGCGGCCGCGGCCCAGCGAGCCCTGGCCGCCCACCCGTGGCCGCGGGAGGCCCCGATCCGGGTTCGCATGGGGATGCACACGGGCGAGGGCGCCCTCGGGGGCGACGACTATGTCGGCCTCGACGTCCACCGGGCCGCCCGCATCGCCGCCACCGGCCACGGCGGCCAGATGCTGGCCTCCTCGACCACGGCGGGGCTCCTTCGTGACGACCTGCCGCATGGCGTGGCGATCCGCGACCTCGGCCCGCATCGGCTGAAGGACCTGGCCCGCCCGGAGCGCATCTACCAGCTCACCGTGGAGGGGCTGCCCGACGAATTCCCCCCGATCCGGTCGTTGGAGACCCCAACGAACCTGCCGGCCGAGCGGACCAGCTTCGTCGGGCGGGAGGGGGAGGTGGCCCGGGTGAAGGACCTCCTCCGAGGCGCGGGCCTCCTCACTCTCACCGGAGCAGGCGGGAGCGGGAAGACCCGGCTGGCCCTCCAGGCCGCCCGGGCCCTCCTCGATGACTACCGGGACGGTGTGTTCCTGGCCGAACTGGCGCCGATCACCGACCCCCGCCTGGTGGTCTCCACCATCGCGGACGCGGTGGGGGCCCGGGCGGAGGGCCAGCGCACGCTCCTCGACACCCTCCGGGACCACGTCCGCGACCGGGAGATCCTCCTGGTCGTGGACAACTTCGAGCAGGTCCTGGCGGCGGCCCCGGCGCTTGGCGAGCTCCTCGACGCGGCCCCGCGGCTCCGCCTCCTGGCGACCAGCCGCGAGCGACTGCACCTCAGCGGCGAGCAGGAGCTCGCCGTCCCGCCCCTCAGCCTGCCCGAGCGCACAGACCCACCCGGCGCCCTGACCGGGTCCGAGGCCGTCGCCCTCTTCGTCCAGCGAGCCGCGGCGGTGGATCCCTCGTTCCGCCTGACTGAGAACAACGCGGCGGCCGTGGCCGAGCTGTGCCGCCGGCTCGATGGGCTTCCCCTGGCCATCGAGCTGGCCGCGTCTCGGGTCAAGGTGCTCTCTCCGACGGCCATGCTGGAACGACTGGAGCGCCGGCTGGAGCTCCTCACCGGCGGGCCGGTCGACCTCCCCGCCCGCCAGCGCACCTTGCGGGAGGCCATCGACTGGAGCCACGAGCTTCTCGACGACGTGGATCGGACGGTGTTCCGACGACTGTCGGTATTCGCCGGCGGATGGACCCTTCCCGCTCTCGAGGCCGTGGCAGACCCGGGAGGCACACTGGTGGCGGATCCCCTGGGCGTCCTGAGCTCCCTGGTGGACAAGAGCCTCGTCGTGAGGGCCTCAACCAACCAGGATGACGTTCGGTTCACCATGCTCGAGACAATCCGGGAGTTCGGGCTCGAGCGGCTCGAGGCCGCCGGTGATGCCCCAACCACCCGGGACCGCCACGCGGCCTTCTTCCTCGCGCTGGCGGAGGAGGCGGAACCGCATCTCCGAAGCGTGGACCAGAAGCGCTGGCTCGATCTCCTCGAGGTCGAGCACGACAACATCCGGGCCGCCCTCCGATGGGCCATCGACGCCGGCGCCGCCGCCACGGCCCTTCGGCTGATCAGGGCGCTGTGGCGTTTCTGGCATCTCCACAGCCACCTCGCCGACGGACGCCGGTGGGCCGAGGAGGTACTGGCCCTCCCCGGGGCCGCCGGCCGCACCCGGGAGCGGATCCAGGGCCTGACCGCCCTCGGCGGGGTGACGTACTGGCAGCAGGATGTCCCCGCGTTCCGCCGCGCGTACGAGGAGGCGTTGGCCATCGCCACGGATCTCCGAGATACGGCCGAGGTGGCCGAGCAGACCTACAACCTGTCCTTCGCCCACGCCTTGGAGAAGGACTTCGAGGGAATGCTGGCCCTGATCCACCGGAGCCGGGCCCTGTTCGAGGCGCTGGGGAATCGTCGAGGCGTTGCCGACTGCCAGTGGATCCTCGGGATCGCGGCCCGCATCGGTGGCGACCTCGACCAGTCCAGGGCCCTAGAGGAGGACAGCCTCCGGATCCACCGGGAGATCGGCGACCGGTTCGGGGCCACCGTCGCCCTGTACGCGCTCGGCCGGACGGCGCTGGAACAGGGCGACCTTGATGTCGCCGAGGCGTGCTTCCGGGAGGCCCTGGCTAATGACGCGGCGGTCGGCAACAGGACTGGCATGGGCGTGATCCTGGACAACCTGGCCGCCAAGGCTCGTATCGAGGGGGACCACCTCCGAGCGCTGCGGCTCGGTGGGGCCTCGGAGGCCATGAAGGAGGCGGCCGGCGCGCAGGCGCCCCCGCAGTTCCTCGACCTTCCCGACCTTCGAGAGCAAGCTCGTCAGGCCCTGAGCGATGCGGCGATCGCCGCGGCCTGGAACGAGGGGCGGGCCATGTCCATCGAACAGACCGTGGCGTACGCTCGGAGAGCGCCCTGAGGGTCAGCCACTAGAATCTGGCTCGACCGGAAGGGGGTTTCAGTAGTGTCCGACCTGCCCACGGGGACGGTCACGTTCCTGTTCACCGATATCGAGGGCTCCACCCGGCTGCTCCAGGAGCTCGGCGATGCCTATCGGGCCGTGCAGGACCGCCATCAGGAGATCCTGCGTGCCGCCATCGCGGCCGAGGACGGAGTGGAGATCCGCACCGAGGGCGACTCGTTCTTCGTGGTGTTCCGACGTCCGGCTCAGGCCCTGCGAGCCGCGGTTACGGCCCAGCAGGAGCTGGCCGCCGCGGACTGGCCGCACGGCCGGCCCCTCCTGGTCCGGATGGGCATGCACACCGGCGATGGCGAGCTCGGCGGCGGCGACTACATCGGCATCGACGTCAACCGGGCCGCCCGGATCGCGGCGGCCGGCCACGGCGGCCAGGTCCTCCTGTCCGACGCAACCCGGGGGCACGTGGACGATGCGCTTCCCGCGGGCGTCCGGGCGCGGGACCTCGGCGAACACGAACTGAAGGATTTCGACGCTGCACGGCGGCTGTTCGATCTGGCCATCGACGGCCTTCCCTCCGATTTTCCGCCGATCCGGTCGGCCGGCGGGCCTCGGCGCGTCCAGCTGCCGGCTCCCCGAACGTCGTTCGTTGGCCGGGAACGCGAGCTCGACGACATCCGCGACCTCCTCGTACGGACCCGCCTGCTGACGCTCACGGGCCCCGGTGGAAGTGGGAAGACCCGGCTGGCTATCCGCGCCGCGGCCGATGAGATCGACCGCTTCGAGGACGGAGTGGTCCTGGTCGACCTGTCCGCCGTGGTGGACCCAATCCTGGTCCTGCCGGCGGTGGCCGGAGCGCTCGGGGTCCGCCCCGACCCGACCGGTGACGTGTTCGAATCGCTCGCCGCAGAGCTCCGCGAGCGCCGCCTCCTGGTGGTGCTGGACAACGTCGAACAGGTCGTCGAGGCCGCTCCGGACATCGGACGGCTGCTCGATGCCGCCCCGAGGCTCAAGATCCTGGCCACCAGCCGGATCCCCCTCCATGTCTCCGGCGAGCACGAGTACCTCGTCCGTCCACTGCCGCTCCCGGACCCCGCGCGGCCGGAGCTGGAGGCCCTGTCGACTTGCGAGTCGGTGATGCTGTTCGCTGACCGCGCGGCGGCTGTCCGCAGCGGGTTCGCCATCACCGAGGAGAACGCGGGCGCCGTCGCCGAGATCACGCGGCGGGTGGACGGCCTGCCGCTGGCCATCGAGCTGGCCGCCAGCCGGATCAAGCTGCTCAGTCCCCCGGCGCTGCTCGAGCGGCTCCAACGCCGGCTCCCACTCCTCACCGGCGGCGCCCGCGACCTCCCCGAGCGGCAGCGCACGCTCCGAAGCGCGATCGAGTGGAGCCATGATCTGCTCGAGCCCGAGGAACAGCGGCTCTTCGCGCGCCTGGCGGCCTTCCGTGGAGGCTGGACGCTGGACGCGGCCGAGGAGGTCTGTGGACCGGGGCTGACGATGAGCGTCATCGACGGGATGGCGTCGTTGGTGGACAAGAGCCTCGTTCGGCAACAGGAGACCGGCGAGGGCGAGGTCCGGTTCCGGATGCTGGAAACGATCCACGAGTTCGCCACGGAGCGGCTGGCCTCGTCCGGTGAGCAAGGGGAGGTCCGACGTCGGCACGCGGAGCACGTGCGCGACCTGGTGGAGGAGGCCGAGCCGAATCTCATGAGGGAGGCTCAGGGCCTTTGGCTGGAACGCCTCGAGCGGGAGCACGACAATGTGCGGGCGGCCCTCGACTGGTCGGAGGCGGCAGGTGAGACCGACCACGCGCTCCGAACGGCTGCGGCGATGTGGCGCTTCTGGCAGCTCCGGGGTCATCTCCCCGAGGGGCGGGGCCAGCTCGAGCGCATCCTGGCCATGCCCGGCGCCTCGGCGCGCGGCGCTCCCCGGGCTCGCGCCCTGGGAGCCCTCGGCGGCATTCGGTACTGGCTGGGCGAATATGCGGCCATCGGGCCCGTGTACCAGGAGGCCGTGGACGTCGCCCGGGAGCTCGGGGATCGAAGGCTGCTGTCGCGTGCCCTGTTCGATCTCTCGTTCGTGCCGATGGTTACCACGCAGGATTTCGAGCGACAGGAGGAGCTCCTCGACGAGGCCAGGGCCGAGGCGGACCCGGAGGATCGGGCGCTCGTTGCCCAGCTCCTCACGGGACTCGGGATGAACCGGGTGTTCCGGGAGGGGCAATCGGCCGAAGCCCTCGAGGCCATCGAGGAGGCGATCACGATCCACCGGGAGCTCGGCGACCGGGTGCTCACCGCCGAGAACATCATGACGAGGGCTGGCGTGCAGCTGCTCGCAGGCGATCCCGAAGCGGCCCGGCGGGGGCTGCTCGAAGCCGTGGCGATCCTGGCCGAGCCCGACAGCGGGACCTTGCTGGGCATGGCCGTGGCCTCGCTTGCCATGCTGGAGGCCCTCTTCGAGGGCGACCGCGTCCGGGGGGCCAGACTTCTTGGGATCGCGAGCCGGCTCAAGGACGATGGGAGCGGTGCCCCTCCCGCGTTCGTACTGGATCGGTTCTTCGGCAACCCCGAGGAGATCGTGCGGACGTCGCTTGGTGACGAGGCGTTCGCACGAGCCCACGCCGAGGGCCACGCCATGACTCAGGACCAGGCCCGCGCCTACGTACGGGAGATCGTCGAGCGGGACGCCCGGTGACACCTGACGTCGATCTCCCCACGGGAACGGTGACGTTCCTGTTCACCGACATCGAGGGCTCCACCCGTCTGCTCCAGGAGCTCGGCGAGGGGTATCGGGCCGTGCAGGACCGGCACGGGGAGATCCTCCGAGCCGCCGTCGCCGCGGAGGGCGGCGTGGAGGTCCGGACGGAGGGCGACTCGCTGTTCGCGGTGTTCCAGACCCCGGCCCAGGCGGTTCGGGCCGCGGTGGCCGCCCAGCGGGAGCTGGCGGGGGCAGACTGGCCTCACGGCCGCTCGCTCCGGGTCCGGATGGGTATGCACACCGGCGAAGGCGTACTCGGCGGGGGCGACTACATCGGCATCGACGTCAACCGGGCCGCCCGGATAGCCGCGGCGGGCCACGGCGGGCAGGTCCTGCTCTCCGACGCTACCCGGACCCTGGTCGACCACTCGCTCCCCGAGGGGGTGACGGTCCGCGAGCTCGGGAGCCACCGCCTGAAGGACCTCGAGCATCCCGAACGCATCCACGATCTGGTGATCGCCGGGCTGCCGGCGGACTTCCCGCCGATCCGAGCCCTCGATTCGTCGAGACCCACGAACCTGCCGCCCCAGCGAACCTCGTTCGTCGGGCGGGGACGTGAGGTCGCCGAGATCACCGACCTGCTGGCGACCACCAGGCTGGTGACGCTGACCGGTCCGGGCGGTAGCGGCAAGACCAGGTTGGCGTTCCACGTTGCCGAGCGACAGGTCGACGGGTTCGAGGACGGCGTGTTCCTCGTCGATCTCGGAGCGGTCGTCGACCCCGACCTGGTCCCCTCGGCCATCGCCACGACGTTAGCCGTCCGGGAGGAGCCCGGCCGGTCGCTGACCGACACGCTGGCCGACCAGCTCCGGAACCGCCGGCTGCTGCTGGTGATGGACAACATGGAGCAGATCGTCGAGGCGGCCTCGGTGGTGGATCGACTGCTGGATGCCGCCCCGGACCTGCGCATCCTGGCCACCAGCCGGATCCCCCTGCGGATCTCCGGCGAGCAGGAGTACCCCCTCCGTCCACTTGCGCTGCCGACGGCAGATCAGGTGAACGACGTGAGGGCGCTGAGCGCCTGCGAGGCCGTGATGCTGTTCGTGGAGCGGGCCGCCGGGGTCCGGCCCGGTTTTGCCCTGGACCGGGACACCGCCACGGCGGTGGCCAGGATCACGGCGCGGCTGGACGGCCTGCCCCTGGCCATCGAGCTCGCCGCCAACCGGGTCAAGGTCCTGCCGCCGGCCGAGCTCCTTGACCGGCTGGATCGACGCCTCCCCCTCCTGACCGGCGGCGCCCACGACGCCCCTCTACGCCACCGGACCCTCCGGGCCACGATCGAGTGGAGCCACGACCTTCTGGAGCCGGACGTCCGGCGGCTGTTCGCCCGGCTGGGGGTCTTCGCCGGTGGGTGGACGCTTCCGGCGGCAGAGACCGTGTGCGCGCCGGGACTGGGGATCGATGTCCTGGACGGCCTGACCGAGCTGGTCGATCACAGCCTGATCCGACGGGGCTCCCGCGACCCGGTGCGGTTCCGGATGCTGGAGACGATCCGGGAGTTCGCCGCCGAAGGGCTCTCGGCGTCCGGTGAGGAGGAGGACGTGCGGCGCCGGCACGCCCGGGAGGTCGCGGAGATGGCCGAGGCCGCCGAGCCCCACCTCCTCAGGGACCCAGCACAGCTGGACCGGGTGGAAGCCGAGCACGACAACATCCGGGCGGCGCTCCGCTGGTCGATCGACACCGGCGAGGCCGAGGTCGGCCTCCGTATCGCGGGATCGTTGTGGCGGTTCTGGCAGCTCCGCAACCACCTTGCGGAGGGCCGCCAGTGGACGGAGTCCCTCCTGTCGCTCCCGACGGCAGCGCGGCGCACGGCGGCTCGAGCCAGGGCCCTCGGCGCCCTGGGGAGCCTGGCGTACTACCTGCGTGACCCCGAGCACGTCGCGGGGCCGTACGAGGGGAGCCTGGCCATCTTCCGGGAGCTCGGCGATCCGAAGGGGGAGGCCGACGCAGCCTACAACCTGGGCTGGGCCCGATTGCTCCTTCGCGACGATCGCGGCGGCA
Organism: Actinomycetota bacterium; assembly: GCA_035642095.1. GTDB lineage: Bacteria > Actinomycetota > UBA4738 > UBA4738 > CALAEC01 > DASQTB01. The sequence goes on from DASQTB010000078.1 coordinate 9,524, forward strand.
CGGAGCTTTTCCTCCGGGCCCAGGAGCTCTACCGCACGATCGACGACCCAGTTGGAAGGGCCCATGCAACGTCGGCCCTCGGCCACGTGGCGGCGGAGAAGGGGGATTTTGTGGAGGCTGCAACTCGGGTCGAAGAGGCTCGGAGGGCGTTCGTCGCAACCGGGGACATGTGGGGGGTCGTCCTGACCTCGGGACTGCTCTCCAGCGTCGCCCTCAGACAGGGCGATCTGGACACCGCTCGCACGGAGGCCGCGCGTTCGCTCGAGACGGGCATGGCGATGGGTGCTCGAGCTTGGACCGCCGTGGCCATCCAGGGCCTGGCGGTGGTGTCGATCCTGGAGGGAGACCGTGAGCGAGGGTTGCGACTTGCGGGTGCTGCGGATCGGTTCAGGGAGATCGCCGGCGGAGAAGCTCCTCCGTCGCTCGTCGGTATCGACGATCCGCTGGAGATGCTCAGGGGGAAGATGCCGCCGCAGCGGATCGAAGCCCTGTGGAAGGAGGGCCGACTCCTGGACCTCGAGCAAGCCGCAGCCCTGGCCCTCGAGGATCCCGGCACATGAGACGGCTGACGTCGGCGCTGCGGATCCGGCCGGGCGAGGAACGGACCGCGTTCCGCCTCCTAGCCCTGATGTTCGTGGCCATGGCCGGCGCCGCCGTGGGCGCCAACGGGGTGGAGTCCCTGTTCTTCTCCCGGTTCGGACCGGGGTTCCTGCCCTACCTGTACGTGATGCTGGGCCCGGTGACCTTCGCGGTCATGGTCGGGATCGGCGCACTGGTCGCCACGGAGGCCACCCGGTTCTTGGTGCGGCTGCCGCTGATCCTGGCCCTCGTCGCCGTCGCCTCCAGGGCCCTGCTGGAGCTGGATATCGGCTGGCTCTATCCGGCGCTGTGGCTGGTGATGATGGTCATGTGGACCTCGCTGGTCATGGGGTCCTGGGGGCTGGCCGGAGCGGTCAGCGACACCCGGCAGGCGAAGCGACTGTTCCCGCTGTACGGCGCGGGCCTGATCACGGGCGCAGTCATCGGGGGGCTGGCCACGGGGCCCCTGGCGAACCTGCTCGGCGCGGAGAACCTCCTCGTTGTCTGGGCCGGGGCGCTGGTGGTGACGTTCGTCCTGGCCAGGATGGTCGTGGGGACTCGAGCGACAACACGCCGAAGGCGTCGCCCTGCCCGGCACCGGGTCGGCCTGGGCCGGCAGATGGTCGAGGGGTTCCGCGACCTGGCGACCTGGCCGCTGCTGCGGTGGATGTCGGTCAGCCTGGTGCTGTTCGCCATCCTGTACTTCACCCTGGCGCTCCTGTTCGCCAGGGCGGCCACGGACCGGTTCCCTCAGACTGACCAGCTGGCCGGGTTCCTCGGCCTGTTCATGGGAGCCAGCAACGGAGCGGCGCTACTGGTCTCGCTGCTGGTGGCGAATCGGCTCTTCGCCCGGTTCGGGGTGGTGTCCATGGTCCTGGTGCTGGCGGCCATCTACCTGGTGGGGTTCGGTGTGCTGGCCGTCAGCGCCGCGTTCGGCGTCCTGCTCGCCTTCCGGTTCGTCCAGATGGTCTGGGTGAACGGCGTGTGGGCCACCGGATGGCAGGCGCTGTTCAACGTTGTGCCGGAGGAGCGTCGAGCTCGGACGAGGACGTTCATGGACGGCGGCCCGCTCCAGGCGGGCATCGTCCTGTCGGGTGTGCTCCTGATCCTGGCCGATCGAGTCATCGGGCCACGGGCCCTGTACGTGGTCGGGGTGGCCGCGGCGGCGCTGGCCACGGTGGCGATGTGGCGAGCCCGCCGGGCCTACGGCGGAGCGTTGATCGAGGCGCTGCGAACCGGGAATCCTGATGTCTTTCGGCCAGGCGAGGAGCCGTTCGGTGGATTCGCTCGCGACGCCGGAGCCTACGCCGCCGTGGAGCGGGGAGCGTCGGACCCCGACCCGGGAGTGCGACGGGTCTCGATGGAGATCCTGGCGGACGCGGAGGCCGATTCGGCGGCGGTGCTCGAGCGAGGACTGGCCGACCCCGATCCCGAGGTCCGGGCGGCGGCCCTGCGCGGTCTGGCCGGCCGAGAGGACCGTCCGGACCCGGATCGGCTGGCCCCGCTCCTGGACGACCCCGACCCCGAGGTCAGAGCCCGGGCGGCCGGGCTGCTCGACGACGCCGACGACCGAGGCCGGCGCACGCTGACGGCGATGGGCCGGGACCCTCGCCCCGAGTGGCGGGCCGCGGCGATCTCCGGGTGGGCGGGGAGCGGCGGCGGCGAGATCGAGGCTGCGCTCGGCGATCCCGACCCCTCGGTTCGACGGGCCGCGGCCGACGCCCTCGGCCGAGGGCGGGGCCAGCCGTCGATCGAGCCACTGGTGGCGGCGCTCGGGGACCGGGATCCGGTGGTCCGCGACGTGGCCGCTGCGGCCCTGGTCCGCGTGGGGATCCCGGCCCAGCAGGCGGTGATCGAAGCCCTGTCCCTGCCGGCGCTGGAGGCGGGGGCGCTGACCGCCCTGATCGGTCTGGCCGATCCCCCCTCCCCGGCGCTGCACGCGTACGCCGAACGCCAGGCGACCCAGGCGGTCCGATACCACAAGCTGTGGGAGCGACTGGATCCCCGGCGGGACGAACGGGTGGCCCTGCTGGCCGATGCGGTCCGGCATCGGGCTCTCCTTCACGCGCTCCGGGGGCTCCGGGCCGTGGCCGCCGGGCGCGCGGAGGCCGCGATGGCCATCGACAACCTGTCCAGCCGCGACGGCCAGCAGCGGGCCAACGCGCTGGAGACGCTGGAGGCCAGCGGTGAGCCGGACATCGTCCGCCCGCTTCTGGCCGTGTGGGACGCCGGCCAACCCCGCGGAGTCGACACCGTCTCCGCCATCGGCGCGATCCTCGGGGACGACGATCCATGGCTCCGGGCCTGCGCTGCCCTGGCCGCGGGCGGACTGTCGGACCGGCGCCTGGGATCCGACCTGTTGGATCGGGCCCGATCCGATCCGGATCCCCTGGTTCGGGAGGCCCTGAGCCCGAGAGGAGGCGATGTGGAGACCCTGTCGACGCTGTCGCTGCTGGAGCGGATCCTGTTCCTGCGGAAGGTACCGCTGTTCGTCGATCTCTCCCCCGGCGACCTCAGGCACATCGCCGAGGCGGCATCCGAGCATGTCTATCCCGATGGCGAGGTCATCGCCGAGCAGGGGGAGGCCGGGGACGAGATGCACATCGTCGTCGAGGGAGAGATCCGGGTGATGGTCGATGCCGGGGAGGGACAGAGCCGGGAGCTTGCACGCCGAACGAAGGGCGAGAACGTCGGAGAGATGGCCCTCCTCACCGGGGAGTCGCGGATGGCCTCGCTGGTGTGCACCGGACCGGTGCGCACGCTCAGCCTGGACCGCAAGAGGTTCGAGCGGATCCTTCGAGAGCGACCCGACGTGGGCCTCGCGGTGATGCGCGTCCTGAGCGACCGGCTTCGCGAGTCGGACTCGCGAAGCCGGTCACCCGCGTCTGGCTAGCCGCTCCGTCAGCCGGCCGACTTGTCCAGCCGAACGGCGTCACCCAGGTTGGAGTTCCCCTCCAGGAACGACAGCCCCGACACCTCACCGGCCCGGGGGCCCGTGTACCGGAGGATGTAGAGCCCGTTCCGGAGGTCGATGACGTAGATCAGGCCATCCTCGACGATCAGGAAGCTCCACATCACGACCTTGTTGGTCCCCATCGACAGGGCGGGGTCCTCGTTGGCCACGGAGGGCAGGGGGGTCGGCGAGTACCACCCGCCCTGCTCCATCTGCCCAGGGTCCTCGATGTCGATGGCCTGCATTCCGCCGGAGTGCCACGTGACCAGGGCCACGTTCCGGGTCAGCGTGGGGTTGTGGGACGCATAGCTCGCCCGCTCCTGGTCGGCCTGGCTGGGGGGCGGACAGGAGTTCTCCGGAAGCCGGTACTCTCCGATCACGTGCGGCCGGCTGGGCAGGGCCACCTGGATGGCCCGGGCCCATCCCCACGGACAGCCGAACTCCGGGTCGGTGAACGTCCCATAGACCTCGTCCGTGTGGAACGAGAACGGCCGGCCGGGGAACGGAACCGCCGAGTGGCCGGGGTTCGGGTTGTCCCACGTCGGGCGGTTGGCCACGGGGGTCAGCAGATCGTCGTTCAGGTTGAGGACCTCGCCGGGGGCGTAGTTGCCCTCCGCCACGTCCGAGGTATCCAGCATCAGGAAGAAGCCCGACAGGTGAGCCAGGTGGGTCTCGGTCCCGTCCGGCGTCGGGGTCATCGAGTGGAGGGCCACGTTCGGCATGACCGGGTACTGGTCGTTCCACGTCCCCTGGGCCACCACGACCGGAGCGCCGCCGTTCGGTACGGTACTGATGTCGGCGATCAGTAGGTTGGCGTTGTTGGCGTTCCGGCTCGTGGTCGGGGTGGAGATCCACAGCAGCCCCCGGTCGGGGTCGTCGGGGTCCTCCCACAGATAGAACTCGTGGGGCGTCCGAATGGCCCCGTTGGCCTGACGGGGAACCCACTCCGAGACGAAGACGGGGTTGGCCGGGTTCGAGATGTCGAAGAACCGGAACGTGGGGGTCACTCCGGCGAAGACGCAGGAGTGGATGACCGTGGAGCACTGGAACGACTCGACGATCAACAGGTCCTGGCTCGCCCAGACCCGGAGCTCCCGGGTGGTCTCACCCACGGTGCCCGCGTAGGGAGGGCCGATCTCGTTCACGACCTGCGGGTTGGAGGGGTCCGTGGCGTTCACGACGAGGATGCCCGGGTTCGGGTGGGGGCAGGCGTCCAGGCCGAGGGTCTCCCGACGAGGGTCTCCCAGGCCGCACCGGCTCGACCCGTCCGTTCGGTTTCCGACGTACACGAACCCGTCCGAGACGGCCAGCGCGGCGTTCATCCCCCTGGAGAACAAGGGGTTATGGCCGACCAGCTCGAAGTTCGATGATGTCCCGGGAGTTCCACCTCCGGGGCCCACGGTCTCGTCGCCTCGGCTCGCCGTGGCGGGCCCGAAGACGCTGACGGTAAGGACGAGAGCAAGGAGCAGGGCGCTCCGGCGCATCGTTCCACCTCCTCGACGTGTGAGACGCCCGGCGATGCGGGCCGATACACCGATCTCCGGCATTTACGCAGACGGCGAGCGGAAGGTCAAATCACCGCGAACAGCTGCCAGTCCTCCGCCACGCCCTTCAGACCGTGGGTCCCCCGATCGACGAGATCGGTCTCCGACCCGGCCACCAGATCCCGAACGGTCCTCGACACCAGGATCTCGTCCGGCCGAGCCGCATCCATGATCCGGGCAGCGATGTGAACGGCGATCCCACCGACGTCGTCGCCCCGGAACTCCACCTCGCCGGTGTGGATCCCCGCCCGGATCCCGATCCCCAGCTCGCGGAGGTCGCGGCTGAGCTCCCTCGCGCACGAGATGGCCCTCCCCGGGGCCTCGAACAGGGCCAGGATCCCGTCGCCCGTGGTCTTGATCAGCTCTCCCTGCTCCTGTTCCACCAGGCGCCGAGCCGTCCGGTCGTGCCGGTCCAGGACCTCCCGCCAGCGGACGTCCCCGATCTCCTGAGCCCGATCGGTCGAGCCAACGATGTCCGTGAACAGCACGGTGGCCAGGCCACGGCCGGTCCGTCCCCGACCGGGGGCCACGACCGCCTGGGTGGCCACGGTCAGGCTCGTGGCGCCACGACGCACCTCGATGTCGTAGCCGTCGGAGTCTCTCTGGTGATCGGGACTCTTCCAGTTGAGCGTTCCCCCGACGGCGTTGAAGTACTGGTCGTCGAGCTTCAGCGTGCTGGCCCCTCCTCCGATACGCACCTGGGCCGGGATGCCGGATGGGCGGCGGATCGTCACGTCGGCCACGCCGCCGGCAAACCTGATGGGGACGTGACCCGCCGGCCGGGGGAGCAGTATCAAGATCCGGCTGGCCCCGCCCCGAACGTCGATCTCCCGGAGCTCGAGACCGCCGAGGTCCGCCGTGATGCCAGACACCTGCCCCGTCGCCCCGATGACCCAGGGGAGGCTGCCGCTCAGCGTTATGGTGGCCGGATACCGCCTTCGCTTCGGTGAGAACCGGGGGAACTCCACGGTCACCACGCGATCCTCGTCTCGAACCCGGGCCGGACGGCCCTCGAACCGGGTGCGGTAGGCCTCCGACATCGTCCGGTCAGCCCCGATGGCCACGTTCACCGCCCGGACCAGCTCCAGCCGCCAGGGAGTGCTCGAACCCATCGCAGGCAGGATTATCCGCCGAGGTTGACTTGATCGATGGCGATGCTACGTTGGGGCGCCCGATGGCGCGCTTCCCCTCCGTTCGTGCCGCGGCCATGACGTCGTCGCTGGCCGCCTTCCTGGCGATGATGCCCACGCCGGTCGTGAGCCTGGGTCCCCCCGAGACGCTGGCCGCCAGCCGGCGCCTGGGAGCGATCGACGGCGTCGCCGAGGCGGTCGATCCCTCGTTCCCCGTGGATTTTCTGTCCGTGTCATGGACCGACGGGAAGGCGCCGTCCGTCCGTTTCCGGACCGGTACCGGCTGGACGCGGTGGGCCCGGGTCGACCTGGACGACATCCAAACCGAGAGCAGCCGGACCTATGGAGGACTGGTCTCAGCGGACAAGGCCGACGCCTATCAGGTCCGGGGCCACGCCGGAGCCGTCGAGGCGATGGCCCTCAACACCTCCGACGGCCCCCGTCCTCGGGTGTGGGCCGAACCGGCCGCCGAGGCGTCGCATCTGGCCCAGCCCCCGGTGATCACTCGGGCCCAGTGGGGCGCCGACGAGAGCCTCCGCTTCAACGGGGGCGTCGAGAAGGGCACCCGAACCTTCTACCCGACTCAGAAGCTGATCGTTCACCATACCGTCACGGCCAACGCCGACTCCGATCCCGCCGCCACCATCCGGGCGATCTACTACGACCACGTGGTCAACCGGGACTTCGTCGACATCGCCTACAACTTCCTGATCGACGCCCAGGGCCGCCTGTACAAGGGCCGGTACTCCGGACCGAGGAACACCATGACCCAGGACACGATCACCGGTGAGAACGCGAACGGCTATGGGGTGACCGGCGCTCACACGGGGGGCTACAACTCCGGGACGATGGGCCTGGCCGTCCTGGGCAACTACGTCTCGACGCCGATCTCCACCCCGGCCCGGCAGACCCTGGTCGGCCACCTGGCCTGGGAGTCGGAGCGTCACGGGCTGGCCCCGCTGGCGATCTCGACGTACACGAACCCCGAGAGCGGGGCCAGGAAGACCTCACCCAACATCGCCGGCCACCGGGACTACGGCGCCACCCAGTGCCCGGGGGAGATCCTGTACGCGGCGCTCCCCTCGATCCGCCTGGAGGTGGCCGCCTTGGTGGGGAACGTCGATACCAAGCCCCCCCGGCTCTCCCGGATCGAAGCCCGCAGGGTGAAGCGGCGGTCGGCCACCATCCGGTGGCGGAGCAGCGAGCCTTCGACGGGGCGGATCCAGTACTGGAAGGCGGGAACGAAGCGCCGGACGTCGGGGCTCGATCGAGCCCTGAGCCGAGGTCACCGGGTGAGGGTGGCCGGCCTCCGGCCCCAGACCTCCTACCGATACCGGGTCCTGGGGTGGGACGCCGCCGGGAACGGCGCGGCCAGCCGTCCCCAGCGCCTCGTCACCCAGGGGTGAGCGGCCTCAGCCGCCGTGGGCGTGTGGTTCGGGGACCTCCGCCTTCAGCTCCATGAGCACGCAGTGGAAGCACAGCGCGTGGCCGCAGTCGGCCTCGTCGCAGAACGCGCAGACCTCCAGCTCCCGGTCGCACCCGGAACAGAGCAGCACGACGGGCTCAGCCCCGCTCATGTGCCCCGTGCTCCTCGCGATGGCGCCGCTGGAACTCGCTCGCCTCGGCGACCGCGTCCTCCCGGAGAAGGAGGCCCAGCAGGACACCATCCCCCGTGGTGATCGGCGTGCTCTCCACGTCGTGTTCCACCATGAACCC
>DASQTB010000079.1:0-7105 GCA_035642095.1 Actinomycetota bacterium
CGAGCCGGCCCGGGGCGAGCCCGCCGAGGAGCCCGGCGGCAGGGTCACCGACGTCGACGTGCTGGTCATCGGAGCGGGCCCCGGCGGGGCGGCGGCCGCTCACCACCTGGCCCGGCACGGCGTGGACGTCCTGGCCGTCGACAAGGCCCGGTTCCCCCGGGAGAAGGTGTGCGGGGACGGCCTGACCCCCCGCGGTGTCGCCGCCATCCAGCGCATGGGCGTCGACGCCGCCGAGCCGGGGTTCGTCCGGATCGAGGGACTTCGGGTCCACGGGCCCACGGTCCGGCTGGACCTTCCGTGGCCGAGGCTCGAGTCGCTCCCGGACTTCGGCGTGGTCCGGACCCGTCATGACCTGGACCACATCCTGGTGCAGCGGGCGGTCAAGGCCGGGGCCACGGTGTGGGAGGGCACGGAGGCCCTGGGGCCGGTCGTCGAGGACGGCTGGGTGGTCGGCGCCCGGGTGCAGCGGGAGGGCGGAGACGCGGAGACCATCCGGGCCCGATACGTGCTCGCCTCGGACGGTGCGTCGTCGAGGTTCGGCCAGAAAGCGGGGGTCCGGAGAGATCCGGCGCGGCCCCTCGGCGTGGCCGCGAGACGGTACTACCGATCGCCTCGGCCGCAGGCCGGTTGGTTCGAGTCCTGGTTCGACCTGTGGGAGAACGGGGTGATCCTTCCCGGGTACGGCTGGATCTTCCCTGTCGGCGACGGCGTCCTGAACGTGGGGGCCGGCCTGCTCAACACGACTTCGTATTTCAAGGAGATCTCGCCGCGGAGGATGCTCGACGTCTTCGAGCGCTCGCTCCCACCCGAGTGGGAGATCGGCGAGGACAACGCCGTTGGTGACCTCCTCTCCGGTCCGCTGCCGATGGGGATGAATCGGCGGCCGCTGGCCATGCCGGGCTTGCTCCTGATCGGGGATGCCGGAGGGCTGGTCAATCCGTTCACAGGAGAGGGGATCGCCTACGCCGTCGAGTCGGCCGAGGTCGCCTCGGAGCTGGTGCACGACGCGCTGGCCTCCGGCCGGCCGGGTCTGGCCCACGTCTATCCCGTCGAGCTGAAGCGGCGCTACGGACGCTACTTCACCGTGGGCCGGGCTTTCGCCCGGGCGATCGGCAACCGCCACTTCATGCGGCTCTCCGTGCTGTACGGGTTCCCCCGGGAACGCCTGATGAAGTTCGCCCTCCGGCTCCTGGCGAACCTCACCGACGGCCGCGACGGGGATCTGGACGACCGGTTGATGGACTGGATCGTGAGGATCGCCCCGGAGCGATGACGGACACGGGCCTGGCCGCCTACCTGCCGATCGTCGTCCTGGCGGCATTGGGCGGCCTGTTCGCGGGGGCCTCGGTCCTGGTCTCGCGAGCGCTGCAGCCGCGCCGGCCGACTCCGGCCAAGCTGGCGCCGTACGAGTGCGGGATCGTCCCCGAGCGGACGCCCCGGGAGCGCTTCTCGGTGAAGTTCTACGTCATCGCCATGCTGTTCATCGTGTTCGACATCGAGATCATCTTCCTGTTCCCATGGGCGGTCACCTTCCGTCAGCTCGGGCTGTTCGGCCTGGTGGAGATGGTGATCTTCATCGGGATCGTGTTCGTGGCCTACGTCTACGTCTGGCAGCGAGGTGGTCTCGAGTGGACCGACTGAAGGCCCGGGCGCTGGAGCAGCAAGCCGTGGAGGAGGAGGTCAAGCAGGGCATCCTGACCACGACCCTGGCCAAGGCCGTGAACTGGGCCCGCAAGCAGTCGACCTGGCCGGTGACCTTCGGCCTGGCCTGCTGCGCCATCGAGATGATGGCCTCCGGCGCCGGGCACTACGACCTGTCGCGGTGGGGGATGGAGATCTTCCGGGGCTCTCCTCGACAGGCGGACCTGATGATCGTGGCCGGACGGGTCTCCCAGAAGATGGGTCCCGTCCTCCGGAACATCTACGACCAGATGCCCGAGCCGAAGTGGGTCATCTCGATGGGCGTATGCGCCTCCTCGGGCGGCATGTTCAACAACTACGGCGTCATCCAGGGCGTGGACACGTTGGTCCCCGTCGATATCTACGTCCCGGGGTGCCCGCCCCGGCCGGAGATGCTGATGTACGGGATCCTCCGGCTCCACGAGAAGATCCAGAAGCGAGGGACGGTCAAGTGAGCCCTGATGAGCTCGCCGGGAGTCTCCGTGACCGGTTCGACGACGTGCTGGTGGCCCGGGGCGAGGTCACCGTCACGATGGATCGAGATGCGCTGATCGAGGGCCTGACGTCGCTTCGCGACGACGACGGTCTCCGGTTCACGTTCTTGGCCGACGTGTCGTGCACCGACTGGCCCGGACGGGACCCACGGATCTGGATGGCCTACCACCTGTACTCCCCAGAGCGGAACCACCGCGTCAGGGTCAAGGTGGGGCTCCCCCAGGATGACCTGCGCGTCGCCTCGGCCACGTCGATGTTCCCGGCGGCCGATTGGCACGAGCGGGAGGTGTTCGACTTCTTCGGGGTGACGTTCGACGGGCACCCGGACCTCCGGCGGATCCTGATGCCGGACGAGTGGGTGGGGTATCCGCTCCGCAAGGACGAGCCGCTGGGCGGAGTGGCCACGCAGTACAAGGGGGCGTTCGTGCCGCCCCCCGACGAGCGAGGACTGTGATGGCCACCGGTGTCCCGTCCGACGTCGAGGGTCCCCGGATAGGACGGGGGACCACGGCTCAGGAGCTCAGGGACGACCTCCTGGTCGTGAACATGGGCCCGCAGCATCCCTCGACGCACGGCGTCCTTCGGCTCCTGCTGACCCTCGACGGCGAGCGGGTCGTCGACCTGACACCGATCGTCGGCTACCTCCATACCGGGATAGAGAAGAACACCGAGTACCGGACGTGGCAGCAGGGCGTCACCTTCGTCACCCGGGCCGACTACCTGTCGCCGTTCTTCAACGAGCTGGCCTACTGCCTCTCCGTGGAGCGGCTGCTGGGGATCGAGGCCCCGCCCCGGGCTCGGACCCTCCGGGTGCTGCTGAACGAGCTGACCCGGATCCAGAGCCACCTGGTGTGGCTGGCCACCACCTCCCTGGAGCTGGGCGCGATCTCGATGATGCTGTACGGCTTCCGGGAGCGGGAAGGCATCCTGGATCTCTTCGAGATGATCACCGGACTCCGGATGAATTACGGCTTCATCCGCATCGGCGGGCTGCTCATGGACCTTCCCGACGGCGCCGAGGGCCGGATCCGGGACTACCTCGACCACCTGCCCGGAAGGTTCGACGAGTACGAGGATCTCCTGTCGAAGAACCCGATCTGGCTGGAGCGCAACCGGGGGATCGGCGTCCTTCCCGCGGACGAGGCCCTCCGCCTGGGGGTTACCGGCCCCGTGCTCCGGGCATCGGGCGTGGCCCACGACCTCCGGAAGGCCCAGCCGTACAGCGGCTACGAGCAATACGAGTTCGATGTCCCCACCCGGACGGAGGGCGACTGCTACGCCCGGTACGAGGTCCGGATGGACGAGATGCGCCAGTCCATCCGGATCTGCCGGCAGGTCCTGGACTCCCTCCCCGGAGGGGAGGTGATGATCGAGGACCCCAAGCTCCGTTGGCCCGCTCGGCTGGAGACGGGGCCGGATGGCATCGGCAACTCCGAGGCCTACGTGCGCCACATCATGGAGGACTCCATGGAGGCCCTGATCAACCACTTCAAGATCGTCACCCAGGGCATCCGGGTCCCCGCAGGGGAGGTGTACACGGCGGTCGAGTCACCCCGCGGCGAGCTCGGGCACTACGTGGTGTCCGACGGTGGCGTCCGCCCGTATCGGGTCCGGATGCGCGACCCCTCATTCTGCAACCTCCCCGCGCTCTCCCGGATGACCCCCGGACATCTGATCGCCGACGTGATCGCCTGCGTGGCCAGCATCGACCCGGTGATGGGCGGGGTGGACCGGTAGTGGCGGTGTTCGATGAGCGGCTCCGGGCGACCGCAGAGGGGATCGTGGCCCGATACCCCCAGCCCCGCTCGGCCCTGCTGCCGCTCCTCTATATGGTCCAGGCGAAACAGGGATTCGTCACCCGGGAGGGGATGCAGGAGGTCGGCCGGCTCCTCGGCCTGACCACGGCCGAGGTCGAGGCCGTGGCCACGTATTACACGATGTTCAAGAAGCATCCCACCGGACGATGGGTCGTTTCGGTGTGCACCAACGTGTCCTGCGCCCTGGCCGGCGGGCGCCGCCTGTACGACCGGGCCAAAGAGGCGCTCGGCACGGGTTCGACCGAGGTCACCGAGGACGGCGCCCTGACCCTCGAGGAGGTCGAGTGCCTGGGGGCGTGCGATGCGGCTCCGGTGGTCCAGGTGAACTACTGCAACTACGACCGGGTCACCGAGGACCGGCTCCTGGAGATGCTGGACGGGCTCCGGAACGACCATGTTCCCGAGCCGAGCCGCGGTCCCACACCGATGCCGCACGATCGCACGGCCCTGCTCCTGGCCGGGCTGGGGGACGAGGATGGCTGACTTCGAGCCGGTGCTGACGGCCCGATGGGGCAGGGACGGGGCCGATGGGATCGACGGCTACCTGGAGTCCGGAGGATACGAGGGCCTGAAGAAGGCCCTGGCCATGTCGCCGCAGGACGTGATCGAGGCCGTCAAGTCCTCGGGACTCCGAGGCCGAGGGGGCGCCGGTTTCCCGACCGGGATGAAGTGGGACTTCATCCCCAAGGATCACCCCGGTCCGGTGTACGTGGTGTGCAACGCCGACGAGGGGGAACCGGGGACGTTTAAGGATCGCGAGCTGCTCGAGCGCGATCCGCATCAGCTCATCGAGGGGATCGCCATCGCCTCCTACGCTGTGGGATGCCGGCAGGCCTTCGTCTACCTGCGGGGGGAGTTCCTGTACCCGGGGCTCCAGCTGGAGCGGGCCCTGGGCGAGGCCCACGACCGCGGGTTCCTGGGCCAGGGGATCGCGGGGAGCGACGTCGACCTCGACATCGTGCTCCACCGCGGCGCGGGCTCCTACGAATGCGGTGAGGAGACGGCGCTGCTGGAGTCGCTGGAGGGAAAGCGAGGCCAGCCCCGGCTGCGCCCGCCCTTCCCGGCGGTCGAGGGTCTGTACCGATCTCCCACGGTGATCAACAACGTCGAGACGCTGTCGACCGTCCCCCACATCGTCGATCGGGGCGCCGACTGGTTCTCATCGATCGGCCCGGAGAAGTCGACGGGGACCAAGATCTTCTGTCTCTCCGGGAAGGTCGCTCGTCCCGGGAACTACGAGGCCCCGATGGGCACCCCCGCCCGGGAGATCATCGACGATCTGGCCGGCGGCGTCCCCAACGGGAAGGCGATCAAGGCGTGGACCCCCGGGGGGTCCTCGACGCCCTTCCTGACCCCCGACCACCTGGAAACGCCGATGGACTTCGAGTCGATCTCGGCGGTCGGCTCGCTCCTGGGAACGGGCGCGGTGATCGTCCTCGACGAGGCAGACTGCGTGGTCGACGCCGCCCTCCGGTTCACCCAGTTCTACGCCCACGAGTCGTGTGGCAAGTGCACGCCGTGCCGCGAGGGGACGTGGTGGCTGACCAAGATCCTGTATCGAATGGAGAACGGCGGAGGACGCCTGGACGACCTCCAGGTCCTCCAGGACGTCGGGGACAACATGCTCTTCAAGAACTTCTGCGCCCTCGGCGACGGAGCGGTCTCACCGATCCACTCCTCGCTGAAGTACTTCCGCGACGAGTACGTCGAACACGTGAAGCGAGGGGGCTGTCCCCTGGAGGAGCGCCCGGCGGTGACGGCCGCCGAACCCCGCGAGGCTGGGGCCACCGGCGTCGTCGAGCTCGGTGAGGTGCTCCGGTGAGCGACCGGATCGGCCACGCCGTCACGGTCTCCATCGATGGCGGTGAACTCACCGTGCCGGCCGGCACCCTGATCATCCGGGCCGCGGAGGCCCTGGGGATCGAGATCCCCCGGTTCTGCGAGCACCCCTACCTGGACCCGATCGGGGCGTGCCGCCAGTGCATCGTGGAGGTGGAGGGCCAGCGCAAGCCGATCACCGCGTGCACCACGCCGGTGGCGGACGGGATGGTGGTTCGGACCCAGCACACCAGCGACATGGCCCGAACGGCCCAGGTCGGCATGCTGGAGCTCCTCCTGATCAACCACCCCCTCGACTGCCCGGTGTGTGATCGCGGTGGCGAATGCCCCCTCCAGGACCAGGCCCTGGCCTGGGGACCCGGCGAGAGCCGGTACGTCGATCCCAAGCGGGTCTACGAGAAGCCGATCCCCCTCTCCTCGCTCGTGCTGCTGGACCGGGAACGGTGCGTGCTGTGCACCCGATGCACGCGGTTCTGCGACCAGATCTCGGGCGAGAGGTTCATCGAAATGTTCGACCGCGGCCCCGCCGAGCAGGTGGCCATCGCGCCGGGTGAAGACTTCCGCTCGCCGTTCTCCGGCAACACCGTGCAGATCTGCCCCGTCGGCGCGCTGACGTCGTCGACCTATCGGTTCGCGGCCCGGCCGTTCGATGTGAAGTCCCAGTTCTCGGTCTGTCCCCACTGCGCCTGTGGCTGCTCGATCCAGGTCGACGTCCGCCGGGGCGAGGTCGTCCGACACCAGGCCGTCGACAACCCGGACGTCAACGACGCCTGGCTGTGCGACAAGGGCCGGTACGCGTTTCGGTTCCCCGATCGAGATCGGATCGAGACGCCGATGCTGCGGGTGCCGGGGCTGGAGCCGGCCCCATTCTCCGAGGTCCTGGGGACGATCGCGGGCCGGGCTCGAGGGGGCCGCGTCGCCTTCCTGGCGGGGGGGAGGCTGACGGACGAGGACGCCTACGCGCTGTCGAAGCTGGCCCGGATGGGCTTCGGAACGAACGACCTCGATCACCGCTCGGGCGGACGGCCCGACGTGCCGGTCGAGGTCGAGCGGGTCGCCGCCGCTGGGATGCCAGTGACCTACGCCGACGTGGAGCGGGCCTCGACCATCATCGTGATCGGCCTGGACACAAGGGAAGAGCTTCCCATCCTCCACCTGCGGATCCGGAAGGCCGTCCGGGATCACGGCGCCAAGGTGTTCGTGGTCCATCCTCGACGGACCGCGCTGGCTCCGGTGGCGGAGCACATCCCCTGCCCTCCCGGTGGGGAGGCCGA
>DASQTB010000080.1:0-32093 GCA_035642095.1 Actinomycetota bacterium
GGATGAGCGGTCAGGACGGACCCGCCGGGCCCGCCGCCGTGGGCCTCGGCCGGGGCGGCCCTGATCGTCCCGGGCCGAACCGGTGCCGAGGGGGATGCCGAGCCGTCCCACCGGGCATAGCACTGCCAGCAATAGGCAGCGTCCATGGGGTTCTGGGCCCCGCACTGGTCGCAGGTCCGCTCGTCCATATCGTTCTGTTCGGTATCGAACCGGCGGGGGAACCGCCTGAGCTAGCCCCGGCCGGAGCCGTCCCGGAGCTTGCGGACGAGCGGCAGCCCGAACCAGAACCAGGCCAGCAGCGCGGTGACGGCGGCCGCGGTGATCGAGGCCACACCCGCCCCGAACATGAAGTCGCCGATCAGGTAGACGGCTCCCCCGATCGACAGCGCCAGGAATACGGTGCCCGCGATGGAGAGCCGGTTCGCCGTCAGCAGCATGTGTTCCTTGTCGTAGTCCCGCCACCGCAGGCGGTGGTAGGCGGTGGGAGCGATGAGCATCACGGACGTGACCGCCGTCGACAGGAGGATGGCGAAGTACAGCCCTCGCTGGAAGGCGGTCATCCTGGCGAAGCCCTGACTGAACGGGACGGTCAGGAGGAACGCGAACAGCACCTGGACCCCGGGCAGAGCCACGCGAAGCTCCTGAAGCAGCTCGCCCAGCTCGCGGTCGAGGCGCTCGCCCTTCGACTCCTTCCCTTCCGGCATGCGGCATCACAGGATAGCGGCCGAGCCGTCAACCCCCCGCCAGCCGGCGGAGGTCGGCCACGACCCTGGCGTGCTCCCGCTCCTTCCCGGGAACCTCCGCCAGGACGGTCCGGTCCCGGAGAGAAGGATGGCGGAAGAGCGCGGTGAAGCCGACCTCACCGATGTGCCCCCGACCGGGGTCGGCGTGGCGGTCGCGACGAGACCCGCGAGGATCCCTGGCATCGTTGGCGTGCACCAACTCCAGCCGGGCGTCGAGCCCTGCGGCGTGGAGCTCCCCCAGGCACGCCGCCACCCCGTCCTCCTGGTCCAGGGGATAGCCCGCGGCGAACAGGTGGCACGTGTCCAGGCACAGGCCCAGCCGGGGATGGCCGCCGGCCGCCTCGAGGAGCTCACTGGCCTGGGGGACCGTGGAGGCCACCGTGCCCGCTCCGCCTGCCGTGAGCTCCAGGAGGACGGCGGGCCCGTCCTCGCCGTCGTCGGCGATGGCCGCCACCGAGACCGCCGCCCGGCGCACGGCCGCCGCCCGCTCGCCGGGTCCGCCGGCCCCGGCGTGAACCACCAGGCCGTCGGCACCGAGGGCCGCCGCCGTTTCCAGCTCCCGGCGAGCCAACTCCACGGAGCGCTCCAGGAAGGCCGGGGTCGGAGAGGCGATGTTGACCAGGTAGGAGGCGTGGACGAACACCGCCTCGATCCCCGCCTCTCGGCGGCGCTCCCGGAACTCCTCGGCCAGGTCGGGACGGACGGGAGGAGGCGCCCACGCTCGAGGGTTGCCCACGAAAATCTGGAACGCGTCGGCTCCGATGGCCAGGGCGTACTCGACGGCGCCCGCGGGCCGCCCCCGGGTGGGGACGTGGGCCCCGATGTTCATGCCACGAAGATCGTGACCTGCTGTCCCTGCTGGACCGTCACTCCGGCGTCCGGATCCTGGCTGACGACCTGGGCGCCGCTCGAGTTGGGAACGACCACCTGGCGGACCGCGAGACCCAGTCCCTCGAGCTGGGCACGGGCCTGGGGCGTGGGCAGCTCCAGGACGTCCGGCATGGGGAAGCTTCGAGGCCCCTTCGAGACCACGATGGTGACCGTGCTCTCGGCGGGCACGGTTCCCGGGTCGGGCTGCTGGCCGAGGACCACACCGCGGGGAACCTCCGCCGAGAACTCCTCCGTCACCCGGACGCCCAGCTGGAGACCGGCCAGCGTGGCCGAGGCCTGCTCCTGGGACTGCCCCGTGACATCGGGGAGCTGGACCGGGGCCTTCCCCCGGCTGACCGTGATCCGGACCTGCTTCCCGACCTCGAGCTCGTTGCCCGGATCGGGGTTCTGCTCCAAGACCCGCCCCTCGGGGACCGCCTCGTGGTACTCGCGGAGGATGCGCGGCTCGAAGCCGGCCCCATCGAGAGCCCTGACGGCCGCCTCCTCCGCCAGGTCGGTCACCTCGGGGACCAGTTCGAGCTGAGGCCCGAGGGACAGCACCACGCGGATCGCGGTCCCCTGGTCGGTCTCGCCGCCGGGCCGGAGGCTCTGGCTGATCACGCGGTTCGGGAGCACGTCGGAGTCGTACTCCTCGCTGGCCACCTGGACCTCCAGGCCTCGAGCCTCGGCCTCGCGCTGGGCGGTGCTGAGGGTGTCGCCCAGGAGATCGGGGACCCGGGTCCGGTGAGGGATGAGGAATGTCCACACCGCCCACCCGAGGACCGCGACGAGGGCCAGGACGGACACCCACCGGAAGGCCCGGGCAGCCCGCTGCCGCCGCCTGGCCTTGGGCGACATCGTTCTGGGGATGGTCACCGTGGAGAGCCGATCCGCGGGGATCTCGTCGGCGGGGGTCACGCTCGAAGCCAGCGCGGCCAGGGGAGGTGCGGGGGCCAGCTCGTCGGACGCGGAGAGGAGATCGCGGCGCATGGTCCTGGCCTCCGCCGTCCTTCGATCTCGTTCCCGGGCCGTGGCGTTCAGCACCACCCTGTCCAGGCCGGCCCCGACGCCCGGATTCGAGGTCGACGGTGGTGGCACCCGCTCCCGGAGGTGCTTGTACGCGATGGCCAGCGACGTCTCGCCGGTGAAGGGGACCTGGCCGGTCAGCAGCTCGTACAGGACGATCCCCGTGGCGTAGAGATCGGTTCGCGGATCGGCCTGCTCCCCTTCGATCTGTTCCGGGGCCAGGTACTGCACCGTCCCGGTGACCGTGCCCGCGGCCTGGCTCACCCGGGCGTCGGCGAAGGCTCGAGCGAGCCCGAAGTCGGCCACCTTGGCAATGCCGTCGGCCGCCCGGATCATCACGTTCTCGGGCTTGATGTCGCGGTGGACGATCCCTCGGGCGTGGGCGTGCTCCAGCGCGGCCAGCACGGCGTCGGTGACCTCGACGGCCTGCCCGGGCTGAAGGGTCCCGTCACGCATCAGGAGGGCCCGGAGGTTCGGGCCCCGGACGAACTCCATGATCATGAAGTAGGTGCCTTGGGTCTCTCCCCAGTCGTGGACGGCGACGATGTTGGGATGGCTGAGCATCGCCGCCGACCGGGCCTCGCGCCGGAACCGGTCGATGAACCCGGAGTCGTCCGCCAGCGAGGGGTGGAGGATCTTCAGGGCGACTTCGCGGTCGAGCACGGGGTCGTGGGCTCGGTACACCTCGCCCATCCCGCCGGCGGCGATCCGCGAGACGATCTGGTAGCGACCGTCGATGGTTGTCTCGAGCATCACGGCAACATCAGGGGAGCGGCCTCCGGCCACCCATTGTAGGAGCCGGCCGCGGCCGGAACACGGAACCGGTCAGAATAGCGCCGTGGGCGAGGAGCGGATCGAGTCCTATCAGGACGCCTTCGCCCGCATCGAAGGGCAGGTGGACGCGGGGAACCACGACCTGTCGGCCCTGGGGTTCTGGCGGCTGGTTGGCCGGGTGAAGGCCGAGCCGCGGCTGGCCGAACACTGGGCGGACGTCGTGGGCCGGATCGACCGCAAGGCGTTCGAAGGCCGCGTGGGCTTCCGCCTGCCGGTCTGGATGGGGAACCTGATCCTCGGGGCCGGGTCGATCGTCCTGGTGGCGTTGGTCCCGGTCGGCCTGGGCCTGGCTCGCCGGGACCCCGAGTCCCCTCTCGCCGGGCTGCTGGTCGTGGCGGCGGCCGGCGGGCTCGCGACCACGGTCCACGACCTGGCCCACTGGGCGGTCGGCCGAGCCGCGGGGATCCGGTTCAGCCACTACTTCCTCGACGGCCCCCTCCTGATCCAGCCCGGGCTGAAGATCGAGTACGCCTCGTACCTCCGGGCCTCCCCCGAAGCCCGGGCCCGGATGCATGCCGCCGGGGCGGTGGCGTCGAAGGTGGCCCCGTTCGCCGTGTTCGGCTCCGTCTATCTTCCCCACCGGGCCGCCGGATACGATCTCCTGCCGTCCTGGTCGCTGTGGGCCATCCTGGCCTTCGGGGCGCTGCAGCTCGTCACCGATGTCGTGTCCTCCAGGAAGAGGTCCGACTGGAAGAAGGTCGGCCGGGAGCTCCGGATCTCCAGGATGCAGCGCAAGCGGGTGCTCTAGCTCCGAGTGGTACGATCCGTGCAGAAGGCGAGATGGGCCGGGGAGCTCGGGCGACCGGGCTGAGAGGCCGACTGGAAGGTGTGTCGGCGACCCGCGAACCCGTCCGGTAATGCGGACGAGGGAGGTGGTGGGCCGCGGCGACGCGGCCCTTTCCATGACGAAGACCGAGCAGCGGGCCGACCCGCTGGTTATCGGCGACCGATCGTTCCGGTCGCGGCTGATCGTTGGCACGGGCAAGTTCGGGTCGTTCTCGGTGATGCGCGACGCCCTGGCGGCGTCCGAGACGGAGATGGTCACCGTGGCCCTCCGCCGGGTCGACCTCGAAGCCACGGGGGGCCCGGACATCCTGGATTTCATCGACCAGGATCTCTATCTCCTGCTTCCCAACACCAGCGGAGCGATCGATGCCGAGGAAGCCGTTCGACTGTCCCGGCTCGCTCGGGCCGCCGGGATGCCGCCATGGATCAAGCTGGAGGTGACGCCCGAGCCCCGGTACCTCCTCCCGGATCCGGTGGAGACGCTCCGAGCGGCCGAGCAGCTGGTAGGGGAGGGCTTCACCGTGCTGCCGTACATCGGCGCCGACCCGGTCCTGGCCAAGCGGCTGGAGGAGGTCGGGTGCGCCACGGTGATGCCCCTCGGGTCGTGGATCGGATCGAACCAGGGGGTTCGGACGCGCGAAGCCATCGGGATCATCGTGGAGCAATCCGCCGTGCCGGTGGTGGTCGACGCCGGGCTCGGCGTCCCGTCGCACGCCGCGGAGAGCATGGAGATGGGGTGTGACGCCGTGCTGGTGAACACGGCCATCGCCGTGGCCGATGACCCGGTGGAGATGGCCCGGGCCTTCCGGCTGGGAGTGGAGGCCGGGCGACGGGCGTTCCGGGCCGGACGGGGCGTGCCCCGGGGAACGGCGGAGCCGTCCAGTCCCCTGACCGGGTTCCTGGACAAGCTGGTCACGTCGCAGGCCGATCCCGGGGTGACCGAGTCGTGAAGGTCGAGGCCCTGGCGGATCTGGCAGCCGCCGTGTCGGAGCGGGACGGGTTCGAGGAGCCGTGGCCGGAACACACGTTCGCCCACCAGCTGTCCCGGCTGCCGGTGGCCGAGCTTCGTGCCGTGGCCGAGGACGCCGGCGACCGGGACGTCGTCCGGGCTCTGTCGACCAGCCCGCCGGACCGAACGCTCCGGGACTTCGCCGCGCTCCTGTCGCCGGCCGGGGGAGAGCGGCTGGAGGACCTGGCCGGCACGTCCCATCGACTGACCGTGTCCCGGTTCGGTCGGACGATGCACATGTACGCCCCGCTGTACCTGTCGAACGAGTGCCTGACCACATGCGCCTACTGCGGATTCGCCAGGAATCTCTCGGTGGTCCGAAAGACGCTCGGGGAAGCGGGCGCCCGGGAGGAGGCAGAGCATCTTCGTCGTCAGGGCTTCCGATCCGTGCTCCTCCTGACCGGCGAGCACGAACGCCGGACCGGGGTCGAGTTCCTGGAACGCCACCTTCGGATCCTCCGGGCGGTGATTCCGTCACTGGCCGTCGAGGTCCAGGTGTGGGGGGAGGCGGATTACCGGCGGCTTCGGGACGCCGGGTGCGAGGGCGTGGTGATCTATCAGGAGACTTATCATCCGGGGCGCTACTCGGAGGTCCACCTGGCCGGCCGGAAGCGCGACTACCGGTGGCGCCTTCTCGGGCCGGAGCGGGCCGCCCGGGCGGGGATGCGTCGGGTCGGGATCGGCGCCCTCCTCGGGCTGCACGACGACTGGCTGTTCGAGGCTCTGGCCACGGCGGCCCACGCTCGGTTCCTGACTCGGCGGTTCTGGCGCTCCCAGGTCACGGTGTCGGTGCCCCGGATCCGGCCCTCGGCCAGCGGCTTCCAACCCCGGACCCGCATCGGCGACCGGGAGCTCGCTCAGCTGGTCTGCTCGCTGCGGCTGTTCCTGCCCGATGTGGGGCTGGTGCTGTCGAGCCGGGAGACGGCCGAGGTGCGCGACGGGCTGCACCGGATCGGCATCACCCACACCAGCGCGGGTTCGCACACCGAGCCGGGAGGATACGAGCACCCCGGCGAGGCGGAGGAGCAGTTCGAGGTAGCCGACCACCGCTCGCCGGCCGAGGTGGCCGACTCGCTCCGAACGATGGGCTACGAGCCGGTGTGGGAGGACCCGTCGCTGGTCGCCGGGATCGCCCGAGGCCTCCAGCCGACCGGCACCTGACGTGCGGGTCATCGCCAACGGATCGGAGTTCGACGTGGAGGAAGGCGTCACGGTGGCGGCCTTCATCCGGGCTCGCGGCCTCGACCCCCGCTGGGTCGTGGTCGAGCGGAACGGCGAGCCGCTGTCTCGAGACCGCTACGACGAGCTGCTCCTGTCGTCCGGCGATCGGCTGGAGCTGGTCCGGGCCGTGGCCGGCGGATGAACCGGCCCGAGCGGCTGGAGCGTCTTAACGGGGCGCATCTCTATGTCGTCACCGGTGCCCGCCGGGACCGGGGCGACCTGAAGCCGTTCCTGGACGCCATCCTGTCGGCCGGTGTCGACATCGTCCAGCTCCGCGAAAAGGAGGCGGAGGGGGGCGACCTCCTCCGATGGGGAGAGGTCTTCCGCGACGCCGCCGGCCGCCACGGAGCGGTGTTCATCGTCAACGACCGGCCCGACGTGGCCCTGGCGGCCGGCGCGGATGGCGTCCACCTGGGACAGAACGACCTCCCGGCGGCGGTGGCCAGGAAGATCCTCGGACCCGACGCGATCATCGGCCTCTCCACCCACGGGCCGGAACAGTGGGACGCCGCCCCCCCGGAGGCGGACTATCTGTGCGCCGGCCCGGTGTGGGACACCCCGACGAAAGAGGGACGTCCGGCCACGGGGCTCGACGCCGTCCGGTACGCGGCGAAGAGCGCGCAGCTCAGACCGTGGTTCGCCATCGGCGGGATCGACCCGACGAACCTATCGGAGGTTCTCGACGCCGGAGCGACCCGCATCGTCGTCGTCCGGGCGGTGAGCGGATCGGACGTTCCCGGACCGGCGGCCCGGGAGCTGGCCCGCCGGCTCCTCAGCGGAGCCACGTCTTGACGATGACCTTCAGGAACTGCCAGCCGTACTTAAACGCGGGGGGCTTCTTCGTCTCGCCGCTGGCTCGGGCGCGCACGCTGATGGGGACCTCGAGGATCCGAGCTCGCTGTCGGAGGGCCTCGATGATGACCTCGCTGGTCCAGAACTGATCCTCGCGCAGGATGAGCTCCCGGAGGGTCGACGATCGGATCGCCCGGTAGCCATTCGAGACGTCGGTGATCCGGGTTCCGGTCATCAGCGAGACCAGCCGGGACAGGATCAATACCCCGAGGTGCCGGACACGGCTCTCCTGCTCGAAGCTGCCCAGGATCCGCGAGCCCTGGACCATGTCGTACTCGTCCCGGAGGATCGGCTCGATCAGACGGGGCAGCTCCGCGGGATCGTGCTGCCCGTCGGCATCGATCGACGCCACCACCACGGCGTCGAGCTTCAGGGCCAGCTCGTATCCGACCCGGACCGCCTGGCCGCCGCCGCGGCGGATCGGCAAGCGGGCCACCAGCGCGCCCGCTCGACGAGCGGCCTCGGCGGTTCGATCCTCCGAGGCGTCGTCCACCACCAGCGGCACCACCGGCTGTCCGTCGACCTTCTCCGGCATGGCCAGGAGGACGTCGCCCACGTTCGCCTCCTCGTTGTGCGCCGGGAGGACGACCACGATCCGATCGCCTGCCGGGAGGCTGTCCACCTGGTCCTCCGGCAGGGAGCCGGTTCCCATCCACTCCATTAGGAGCTGGAAGTCCCGGCGGGTGATGTCGGTCTCGGACTGGTTCCGGAGGATCAGGAGAAGCAAGACCACGTTGCCGAACAGGAGCACGGCCAGCAGGCGCCGGCCGCCCCCCCGCCGAAAATTGAACAGGTCGAACAGTGGGTCGAACAGGCCCGGGGCAACGGCCAGCGCGCCCACCACGAGGGCCAGCGAGGTGGAGATGATCAGGTTGAGCCGGGTGATACGACGGCGACGGTACCGAAGCACCGCCGATGCGAACAGGGCGGCGGCCAAGATGCCGCCGAGGATCCGGAGGGCGATCAAGGAGCGGCCGGCTGGCGCTGGGCGGGCCGCCAGCGGGTCCGAGGCAGGATGTGCTCCGGGATGACCCGGTCGCGGTAGCGGCGGATCGCATTGAACATCGACTCGATCAGGGTCTCCGACAGGTGATGGGGCTGGAGCCCGAGATCGAGCAGGTGGGTGTTCGCCGCGTTGTAGTAGTGGGCCTCCTTCTCGACCCGGGGGTTGTCGACGTGATCGATCGTCACCTCCAGGCTGATCTCCTTCCCGGCCCTGACCACCAGCTCGGCCAGCTCCAGCACCGTGAACTGCTCCGTGAACTGGTTGAACACGCGATACTCCGCGGCGCTCGCCGGGTTCTCCACGGCCAGCTCGACGCATTGGATCGTGTCCACCAGATTGAGGTAGCCACGGGTCTGGCCGCCGGCCCCGTAGACGGTCAGCGGATGGCCGATGACCGCCTGGAGACAGAACCGGTTGAGGGTCGTCCCGAAGATCTCGTCGTAGTCGAACCGGGTCAGCAGCCGCTCGTCCGCCTCGGTGTCCTCGGTGTGGATCCCGTACACCACGCCCTGATTCAGATCGGTCGCCCGGAGCTCCCAGATCCGGCAGGCCAGCTGGATGTTGACCGAGTCATGGACCTTCGACGCGTGATAGAAGCTGCCGGGCTGCTTCGGATACGGGAGGAGATCGGAGCGCCCATGGTGTTCGACCTCCAGGAACCCCTCCTCGATATCGATGTTCGGGGTTCCGTACTCACCCATCGTGCCCAGCTTGATCAGATGCGCCTCCGGGGCCAGATCCCTCATGGCGAACAGGACGTTGAGGGTCCCGGCGATGTTGTTGTATTGGGTGAACACGGCATGGGCCCGTGACGCCATGGAATACGGCGCGGAGGGCATCTCTCCGTAGTGGACGATGGCCTCCGGCTCGAAGTCACGCATGAGCCGTTCCACGACGTCGGGCCGGCACAGGTCGCCCTCCACGAAGGTGATCGAGCGGCCGGCGACCTCCTTCCATGCTCCTACTCGCGGGCCGAGACCGGCCGCCACCGGGGTCAATGACTCCGTGCCGTTCTCCCGATGAGCCCGGCGACGGAGGTAGTTGTCGACCAGGTGGACGTCGTGGCCGCGCCGCGAGAGGTGCATCGCGGTAGGCCAGCCAAGATACCCGTCGCCGCCGAGGATCAGGATCCGCATGTGCTTGCCCTGTGGATGGACCGCCTATTGTAAGGCACGCGTGAGTCCTCCCCTCCGACACGCCGGCCCCGTGCGGGCCGCCCTCCTGGCTCTGGTGCTGGTTAGCGCGGCGTGCGTCGACGAACGCCCCCCCGGAGCGCCCCCCGGAGCGCCGACCGTCGACGGGATGGCCCGGGCCGTCGGCCGGGACGTGCTCACCACGGTGGCCCGGGGCTACGTGCCCGGACGGTCCGGCGACATCCTCTTGGTCCCGGCTCCGTGGAACGTCCTCGGTCAGTGGAACGGCGGTCTCCGCGGGATCGCTGATCCGCGGACCACGCATGCCTCCCCGTGGTCGTACCACCAGCGGGTCCCCATCGTCCTCTCGGGTCCCGGCTACATCCGTTCGGGCGCCGTGTCGAGCCGGTCGGTCGACGTGACGGACCTGGCCCCGACGTTCGCCGACCTCCTTGGGATGTCGTTCGACGCTCCGGACGGCGACGTGCTCGGCGAGGCCCTGGTCCCGGCGGCGCGCCGGCCTGATCCTCCCCGGGTGATCGTCCTGCTGGCCTACGACGGGGGCGGGTGGAACGTGCTGGAGCAGTGGCCCGAGGCGTGGCCGGTTCTCAGAAGGGTGATCGAGAACGGGACGACGTACGTCAACGCCACGGTCGGCTCGTCACCGTCCCTGACGGCTCCCGTCCACGCCAACATGGGGACCGGCGGCTATCCCCGGTACCACGGCCTTCCGGAGAACACCGCCCGTCGTCCGGACGGCGAGATCAGCGAGCTGTTCTACAAGGAGGCCGACCCGGTCCTGCTTCGCGGCCCGACGGTGGCGGACGCCTGGGATGAGGCCAACGGCAACCGGGCGTGGGTCGGCCTCCTGGGATTCGAGTCGTGGCACCTGGGGATGATGGGGAAGGGCGCCCGGAGCCCGGGGGGCGACCACGACATGGCCATCCTGTGGGAGCGAGAGGAGTTCGACTTCCGAACGAACGAGGAAGCCTACCGGCTTCCCAGCTACCTCCCGCCTCCGACGAAGCTTGCCGGGCACCTGCACGACCTCGATGCTCGGGACGGCGCCCGCGACGACCACTGGCGGGGGAACGACCTGTTCAGCGGGGACACGTTCATCCTTCCCGGGACCCCGGCGTTCGTCGAGTTCCAGGCGGGGGTCCTGGCCCAGGTGCTGCTCCGAGAGCCGATCGGTGAGGACGCTGTCACCGACTTCCTCTTCGTGGAGATGAAGAGCACGGACTATGCGGGCCACATCTGGAACATGCTCCGTCCCGAGGTCGGTCAGGTCCTGGAGGCCCAGGACCGGGCGCTGGGAGGCCTGATGGCCGCGCTGGACGAGGAGGTCGGAGCGGGGCGATGGGTGCTCGCGGTGACGGCCGACCACGGGCAGACGCCGCTGCCCACCGCGACCGGCGGGCTCCGCATCGACCGGATCGAGCTCGAGCAGGACATCGAGGAGTACTTCGGGTCCGACGTGGTCGAGGCGCTCCACCCCACCGAGCTCTACGTGGACAGGGACGCACTCGGGAACGAAGGGATCTCGATCACGGACGTGGCTCGGTACGTCGGCGCGTATCGGTACCGGGACGGTCTCCCCGAAGGGACCCCCGCGGCGGGGATCCCACAGGACGTGCTCGATCGACGGGTGTTCGCGGCGGCGATCCCGGGATCGGTCGTCGGGGCCATGACGCCGGGGCAGCTCGCCGAGGCGGGACCGGGAAACTACCCGGAGGGCGACCTGACGTCCCCCGTGGTCGACCTGGGGACGTTCACAGACTGAGGTAGGGATCCGCCGGCCGGGGGATGGGGCGGATCTCCGCGGCGTCGACCACGGTCTCCCGTCCGATCGGATAGAACGTGCCGGTCACCCGAACCCACTGGTCCTCCCGGAACCGGCCCGGGGGGGCCCCGACCACCCGGACCTGGACGCTCAGGGCGTCGGCGACGCAGCAGGACACGATGAACCGAGTGAGCACGAACTCGTCGGCGGGCTGGCCCTCCCGATGGGTAACGATCCCCTGGAACGTGACCCGGCTGCCGGCTCGGTCGGCCAGGGCCCGACGGGCGTCGTCCGACCACACGCCGGCGGCCACGGCCTCCAACGTGACCTGCCGGCCGACGGTCACGTCGGCCGGGCCGGCCACCACTCCCACGGCCGCCGAGCGGCGTGACGCCGCGTAGGAGCCGAGGGCCGAGGGGGGCACGGACAGGATGAGGACCGCCGGCAGCAGCACGAAGCCCAGGGCGCCCGCGGTGCGCGCTCGGATCGGCTCCGGCCGGCCGGTCCGAGCGGTCATCACCCGCCCCACCAGGGCGACGGTGAGGAGGATGGCTCCGGTGGGGACGACCCACGCCGTCCGGGGCGAGAGATACAGGGAGGTCCGTCCGGTGAGCAGAAGGATCCAGAACAGCGCTCCCCACGCCCCGAGGACCACGGCCGTGGCAATCCGGCGAGGGCTCCAGTTGGCCGGGGTCATCCGAAGACCACCTGGAGCCACAGGGCGCCGGCGAAGGTGACCGCCAGGACGCCGGCGGCGACCGTCCACACGAACCGCCGTCCGAACGTGCCCGCGTACAGGGCTCCCAGCTTCGCGTCCACCATCGGCCCGGCCACCAGGAAGGCGAGCTGGGCGGCGAAGCCGAACTGGATGAACGAGGCGGCCACGAAGGCGTCCGACTCGGAGCACAGTGACAGGGCCGCGGCGAGCAGCATCATGGCCAGGATGTCGAGGATCGGCGCCCCGGCGACGGCGCCGATCACCGACTGGGGAACGAACGTCTGGACGGCCGCCGCCACGGCCACGCCGATGATCAGGTACCGGGCCAGCATGGCGAAGTCCGCGGCCAGGTGACCGAAGTAGGCGGCGGCCCGGCCCTCTCGAGGACCGGCCCGGTCATCGACGTCGGATGGCGCCTCCCGGAGCATCTCCTTCGGGGTTCGCCTGGAGACGATCCACCCGACGGCCAGGGCCACGGTCAGCCCCAGGCCGGCCCGGCCGAGCACCATCGGCCACAGGAGATCGCGGCCCCGATAGGCGATGGCCGTGGCCACCAGGACAACAGGGTTGAGGATCGGGGCGGCCAGCATGAACGTGATCGCCGCGGCGGGGGACAGCCCTTTGACCAGCAGACGGCGAGCCACCGGCACGGAGCCGCACTCGCAGACGGGGAAGGCGAATCCGCCCAGCCCGGCCATCGGCATCTGCACCGGCCGGGGCAGGCGGGCCAGCCTGGCGAATGCCCGGGCCGGGATGAACACCTCGATCAGGGCCGACACCGCTGCTCCCAGAACGATGAACGGCAGCGCCTCGACCAGCAGCGAGGCGAAGACCAGGAGGAAGTTCTGGATCGCGGCGATGCCTGCGCCCTCGACCATGCGGGCGATCAGCGCGGCCAGGATGAGCGCGGCGACGGCCCCGGCCACCGGAGCCCAGCCGGTTCGGACGGGGCGCTCGGCTCGCTCGACCACCGTCATCAGCAGTACCTCGCGAACGTCACCGCCACCTGGGGGAAGGCATCGACGATGGCCGGTTCTCCGCTCGGACCCCGAAGACCCCGGAGCGCGCCCAGGACGGAGTCGTCGGAGAGACCTTCCGCCGCCAGCGCATCCTGGTCGAGGAAGAGGCCTCCCGGCACGGCCGCCCGGACGACCTCCTCGCCCATCTGTCGCTCGACCTGAGCCTCGACGTCCGAGGCCGGGATCCCCGCCCCTTCCCCTTGTTGCCCCGTGGCTGTCACCAAGTACAGGACCCTCCGCCCGGCGACCGCTTCGGCCGCGGCCAGGACGTCCGCCAGGGCCCGGTCCAGGGCCCGAACGGATCCGCGCATCACCACGGCCAGGAGGTCGGGGACGTCGTCCCGGCCGTACCCGGCCGCCAGGAGCCCGGCCGCGGCGTCGGCCTGGCGCGCGGGTACCGGCTCGACGACCAGGTCGTCCCGATCGCCGTCGACGTACCACGTGCCGCCGACCACGCCGCGCTCGGTCACGTCCGAGAGGACCGCGCCGATGCGAGGCCGTTGGTCCCTGAGCTGGTCGAGGTCGTCTCCCAGGCCGGCCACCACCGAGTAGGGAGACCGTCGTCCCCACGCCCGGACCGTTCGGCCCTCGTCGTCCCGGACCAGGGTCCCGGTGATCCCGTGGTCGCGGGGGAGCGCGCCGGTGCCGATCGTGGTGAGGACGGCGGCCGGATCGAGCGGCAGGGAACCGACCCTGGCGTCGAGGGTCCCCGGGTGGTCCTCGATGAGGCCCCGGAGCGTGGGCCAGGCCGTCGGGTCCGTCCGGAGGGCAGTGGCTCCCACACCGACCCACACCACTTGGACCACCAGCCGAGGCCGGTAGGTCCTCCGGGACACGTTCGGCAGGGCACGTCCCGAACGGACGCCGGGATGGGGACGGCGGAGACCGATCGCCTCGGCCACCGTCGGAGCGACGGAGTCGAGCGTGGTCCCGGAGGGAACCTCCGCTCCCCGTCGGACCCCGGCCCCGGCGAACACCAGCGGGACCCGGTCAGCGGTGCCCGGGTCGATCGCCGGCCACGGGGCCTGGGGGTCGCCGCCGCCGGTCGCTCCTTGGATCGGCGTCGGGCCGGCCACGGCCATCAGGTGGGGACCGCGCCCATCGCGGAACCCGGCCGCCAGCAGGTCCCGCACCCGGTCCGGAAGGGAGCAGAACGGCACCGGCCCGGCCGCGGGTTCCGTCGCCCGACAGGACCGGCCGATGCACAGGGCTCGAAGCGCGGCCGCCGGAGCCGCCACCGCCAGGGCGACCAGGACGACCAGGAGCGTTCGTCGATCGGTGAGCATTCGGGGTCATTCTCCCAGGGGATCCGGACAGGGGTCGTGTACCATCCGGCCCCGAGTTGCGTCGCGCAACCGCCCTCTGCATCGCGTTGCTCCTTTCCGGGGCATGCACCGAGGACGCCGCCCCGCCGAACGGTCCACCGCCCGGTGCGCCCTCGGTCGACGAGATGGCCACCGCGCTGGGCTCGGACGTGATGACGGCCCTGCTTCGAGGGTTCGACGAGAACACCTCGACCGACGTGGCGTTCGTGCCCCTCCCGGGATCGACCGTGGTTCGGTGGAGCGGCGAGGGGTTGGGCACCGATGCGGCCGATCCCCGAACCACCCACCCCACCCCGTGGGACTACCACCAGCGGGTTCCGATCGTGCTGTTCGGGCCGGACCACGTTCGGCCGGGACGGTCCGACCGATCGGTCGACGTCACGGATCTGGCTCCCACCTTCGCGGACATGGTGGATCTCCACTTCGATGCCCCGCATGGCGAGCCGCTCCGAGAGGCGCTGGCCGGCCCGCGGGATGACCGCCCTCGGGTCATCGTCCTGGTGGCGTACGACGGGGGCGGATGGAACCTTCTCGAGCAGTGGCCCGAGTCCTGGCCGTTCCAGCACCGGCTGATGGCCGAGGGATTCACCTACACGAACGCCACCATCGGGTCCGCGCCCGCGGTGACGTCCGCCATCCACGCCAACATGGGCACCGGTGCCTACCCCAGGACGCACGGGGTCGCCGAGATCACCGCTCGGCTGCCAGACGGCTCGGTGGGCGACGTGTACTTCGACGAGGAGGCCGACCCCCGGCTCCTCCGGGCGGAGACGGTGGCCGATGCGTGGGATCGGGCCAATGGGAACCGGCCGTGGATAGGCCTCCTTGGATACGAGTCGTGGCATCTGGGGATGATGGGGAAGGGCACCGAGGCCGAGGGCGGCGATCGCGACGTGGCGGTCCTGTGGGAGGACGAGCCGGGGCTCGGTGCCTTCTTCGTCAACGAAGCCCTCTACGAGCTCCCCACGTACCTGCCGGGAGACGACGACCTCCAGCACCGGCTCACCGAGCTCGACGGCGAGGACGGGGCCATCGACGGCTCCTGGCGGGGTTGGGACCTGGCCGACCCGAACGTCGTCCCGGCCACGCCGGCCTTCGTCGAGCATCAGGGCCGGGCCGTGATGGAGATACTCCGCCGGGAGCCGATCGGCCGGGACGACCTGACCGACTTCCTCTTCGTGGAGCTCAAGCCGACGGACTTCGGGGGCCACCTGTGGAACATGGTCGCGCCGGAGGAGGCTTCGGTCCTTCGGGCCCAGGATCGGGTCCTGGCCGACCTAGTGGCGACCCTCGACCGAGAGGTCGGGCGGGGATCATGGGTGATGGCGATCACCGCCGACCACGGGCAGACACCGAAGCCCGAGACGACCGGTGGTCTCCGCGTGCATCCGGACCTCCTCGGCCGGAACGTCGACCGCTACTTCGGCCGGAAGATCGTCCAGAAGGTCACGCCCTCGGGTCTGTTCCTCGACGGGGCCGAGCTCCGGGAAGCGGGGATCACCCCCGCCGACGTGGCCCGGTTCGTTGCCACGTACCGGTACGGCGATGGTCTGCCCGCCGACGTGGACCGGTCGGCGATCCCGACGGACGTGCTCAATACCGTCGTGTTCGCGGGCGCGATGCCCTCGACCTACCTGGCGGGACTGACCGAAGAGGATGCGGCCGCGCTGGGCCCGGGAGCGTATCCGGAGGGAGACCTCACCTCGCCGGTCGCGGTGCCGGTCTAGCCGTCAACCCTCGGCGTCTGCCGCCTCCGGATCCGTCCGGCGGACGGCCCGGGCCCACAGCCCGAGGAGGACGGCGAACAGGAGGAACACGGCGCCGGCGGAGACCATCAGGATCCGGGCCACGTCCCGGGAGAGGAACAGGAACAGCACCAGCGCCGGGATGATCCACGAGAAGTTGTAGGCGATGTCCTGGAGGCTGAAGCCCCGACCCCGGAACGAGTCCGACAGCGCCTCCTGCATCATCGTGTCGACTCCGATCTTGCCCAGGAAGAAGCTGACCCCGACGGCGAAGGCCATCAGCGAGACGCCGAGCAGGTTGATGATGCCCCCGAAGGCCAGCATCCCCGCGCCTCCGAGGAACAACGCGGTGCCGACGATCGTCACCGGCGCGACCCTCCGCCGGACCGCGTTCGCCGCCAGGAACCCGATCACCGCCCCCAGCGCCCCCGCGGCGCCGGCCACGGTGGTCGTCGTCTCCTCCGCCGCGATCAGGTCGCGGGAGACGAACGCCGTAGCTAGCACGGTGAAGGTCAGCAGTGATCGGATCACCAGGAACGACGTCAGGGCGAGGCCCGCGGCGGCCTTGCCGGCCACCTCCCGGACGCCGTCCACAATGTCCCGGAAGAGCCGCCTCACCTCCTCACGGAACGGCGTGGATCTCGTGGTGTACCCGAGACGCCCCGTCCCGAAGGCGGACGCCGTGGCCAGGGCGTACACGAGCACCCCGGCGATCAGGATGACCGAGGTGTCGATTGACTCCGACGCGACCAGGGCCACGCCGGCCCCGAAGAGCTGGAAGATCGCGCTGCCGGCCTGGGAGATCGAGTTGCCCTGGAGCAGGTTCTCCTCCCCAAGGACCGCAGGGAGGCCGGCGCCCTTGATCGCCAGCAGGAGCCGGGTCCCGGCCAGGATCAGCAGGAACGACACGTAGAGCGCCGGGTCGCCGATCCGCGATAGCCCGATCACCAGGATGAGTGCCAGGACCACGGCCCGGAGAGCGTTCGCACCGATCAGGAGCCGCCTCCGGTTCAACCGGTCGATCAGCACCCCGACGAACGGGCTGAAGAGCGTGTAGGGGAGGAACGTGAGCAGGACGATCAACAGTGCCTCCCGGGTCGAGCTGGCCCCCTCCGGGTCGAACCCCGCCGCTCCTCCGAACGTGATCAGCTTGGCCAGCGCCGCGGCGACGAGCCCGTCGGCCATCTGGGCGAACCACTGGGCGCCCATCAGGTACGTGAAGTGCTGGTTGCGGAAGGGCTCCGATGTCTCGTCGATGAACCGGCCCGGTGCGGCGAACAGCCGGTCGCGCCGGCGGGCCTGCCGCGCGGGGAGCCGTCCGAACACCGCCAGGGCCACGGCCAGGGCCCACGAGATCCACCCGACCGTCGGGGTGAAAGGACCGCGGAGGATGGCCACCAGGATCACCCCGATCGCCGTGACGGAGGCGATCGAGAACAGGGGTACCAGGGCCACGGCCTCGGGCCAGGACCGGCGCTCCATCCGCCGGTAGTACAGGAAGCCCGGAAGGACGAACAGCAGTAGCAACCTGATGGTGGCCAGTAGGGTGCTCCCCAGATCGGAGAGGGGGCCCGGAGGCGAGACGGCGAACGACCGCGCCTCGGATGCCGCCCGCGCGGCCTTCTCGACGGCCTGCTCGTCAACCGATGCGGTGGACGCGTCGGGAAGGATCGTCAGGCCCTCCGTCACGCCGACACAGGGGCCCATCCCGGGCGGCGACTCGACGCATGAGGGGTCGTCCAGGAAGTCGAGGTTCGTGGAGTGCTCGTTGAACACGGCCGGGACCATGACCACGGAGCCGCTCTCCTCCAGCAGGGGCAGAGCCTCGTCCGCCGTCTCCGCGGAGATGTCGTTGTACGGCTGGTCCTCGGAGGTCGAGGGCCGTCCGGCCTCGAGATCCTCGATCCTCCCGAAGAACAGGGTCGCCTGGTCGATCTGGTCGCCCCGGAGGCCCGCGTTGATCGCGTTGGCGTGCTCCTTGTAGTGGCCGTACGGGACGATCTGGCCCGGCTGGGCATCGGTCACGAACACCACGCGTTCGGCTTCGGAGGAGGCGTCGAGGTACGCCCCGGCGGCGGCCATGGTGGACCGGATCTCGGGAGTCAGCCAGGTCGGCGTGGTGTTCCACGCCGACAGACCGCGCGTCCACCACGTCCCCACCACGAACGTCACGGCCACGGCCGCCACGGCGGCCAGCACGCGACCGGCCACGCCCCGGATCCGGAGCGGCCACAGAATCAGCAGCGTCAGGGCCACCGCCGCCAGGAGAAGGGGAGCGAGCGTGGCGTTGAAGAATCGGAAGTACGGGTACGCCGCCCCGATCAGGAACCCGAGCATCCCGGCCACCGGCAGGGTCCAGGCCACGGCGACCTCGGCGAAGTACTCCCGGTTCCGGAACACCTTGACCAGGAGGGCGACGAAGCCCACGGCCATCAGCGGGAACAGGATCAGCACCGGGAAGAACGGCTCCAGCGATTTCAGCACCCCGATGGAGCGGTTGACGAAGAAGTCCACGGTCTCGGGGGGCGGAACGGCGGCGTCGCTGAAGGATGACGTCGGTCCCCACAGCCCCCCGAGCCAGAACGCCGCGACCATGATGACGGCCACCGTCCCGGTGACGATGATCAGCCCCTCGGCACGGAGCGCGGCCAGGAGCGACCGCTCGCGGAGCAGGCGGTATCCGGCCACCGCGCCCATCGACAGGAGGAAGATGACCAACGTCGTGGGATGGGACATCCCCGCCAGGAACAGGAACGTGGTCACCGCGATGCGGGCCCCCCACGATCCGGGCATCCGGTCCATCAGCACCAGGACGCCGGCCAGGAGGGCCAGCGTCATGAAGTTGTCCATGTAGCCGAAGAAGCGCTGCAGGAAGAAGAGCGCCGGGATGCTGATCAGCGTGACGTAGAACAGCAGCCAGTTCCGGCGGTGCTTCCAGGCGAACGCGGCCATGCCCGCCGCACACAGGATCCGGAAGAGGACCGACAGCAGGATCGTGGGCACGGTCGGGGCCACCCCTCCCACGGTCCTGACCGCCGCTCCGAGGACCGGCTCGGCGATCCGGTACCCGCCGGCCAGCGCGCCGGTGGCCCCCCGGAGGTCGATCATGGACCCTGGATCGTTCTCCAGGAGGTATTCCACCCGCCATTGGTAGAAGGCGGTGTCGAACGCCGGAACCCCCCTGGACGCGTCGGTGAGGAACTGCCATCCCATGGCCAGCGAGATCGCGGCGAGGACGATCACACCGACCAGCGGCCGGCCGACGTACGCCGCCGCCCGTCCCTCCTGCGGAGCCGGCGGTGCGGCGGCGGCTCTGGTCTCGGTCACTCCCACCGGCCCCTCCTCGTCACGTGGATCCCTCCAGGCACGGCAGATCCCGGAGCACCGTATCCGGAAACGCCGACCGGAACAGCCGCTCGTTTTGCAGGGCCGGTCGTAGTGCCGACGGATCGGCCGCGTTGTCCGACGGGGTGTAGTCCAGGAGGAACTCGGCCACCTCGCCCAGGGTGTGCCCGTTCTCTTCCAGCTCGGCCAGGTTGATCCACAGCTGGGTGACTCGGAAGCTCTGGAGGACGGGCACGTCGTCCCCGTCGGTGTCGAACGCCGCGTTCACGTCGTCGTTCAGGGCGAGCTGGTCGATGGCGTAAGCGCCGGTCGTCGTGGCGGACGGCGTCGAGCCGTGGTCCGCGGTGAGCGCCACCACCCACTCGCCCCGGCCCACCTCCTCGTCGAGGATCTCGGTGAGGTTGATGAACTCGCGGGCGCTGGACGCGACCACCGCCTCCATCTGCGGGCTGGGGAACGGCCACCGGTGCCCCACCCGATCGATCTGTTTGTAGTTCGTGAACAGGAGGTCGGGGACGTCGTCGTCGCCGAACCCCTCCTCCCTGATCACGTTCCGGAGAACCGCGGTCTGGTATTCGGCGTAGGCCGGTGTGTGCAGGATGTCGGCCGGCAGCTCGAGCACGGCCTCGCCCAGCCACCGGCCATCGAGCCGCCCGTCCTGGAGGTCCAGCCGACGGACCGCTTCCTCGAGACCAGGCACTTCGGTCAGTGACGGCCGGTAGTCGAAGTACTCCTGGTTCTCGGGCGACAGGCCCCATACCCCTTCGCGTTGCCCGAGCGCCAGGTCCTTGTCGCCTCCCTCCGTGTACGACCCGTGACCCAGCATCCCCAACGCCGGCTCGGTGGCCACGAACCCGATCACCGGACGGTTGCCGGCGTCGCGGTCGTACTCGTCCGCCAACGAGGGGGCCAGGAGGTACCGGGGGCCACCCAGGATCGGACCGACCAAGTGATCGCCCTCGCGGATCCGGAGGTCCAGGGCGCCGTGGGTCCGAGGGAACACCCCCGTGCCCATGGTGGCATGGGTCGCCGGCGTCACCGAAGGGGACGACCCGACCGTGGCGTTCTCGAACCAGGCCCCTTGGGGGATCAGCCGACGGAACCGGCGCCACGCGCCTGGGTGTTCGGCCAGGACGTTCCGACCGCCCCCGTCCCAGACCACGAGCACGATCAACTTCGGGAGCTGCTGGGCCGCTTCGATCGCCTCGTCGAGCGGATCGCCGTCCGGCGTGTCGAAGTCGTAACCGAGGAGGCGGGCGAAGGTGGGAGCGATGTCTGCCACCGTCACCGGCCGGTCGACCTCTCCCACGGCCGGCACGTGGTCCGGCCCGTAGAAGAACAGCGGCACGTGCTGGAGGTACTCCCACGGTCCGGAGTGGGAGTTGGCTCCGAAGAAGTGAGGGGTGCGGAGCACGAACTGGATCTCGCCCGACTTCCCGGGGATGTAGCCGTTCACGATCCGGCGGAGCTGCACCGCTGGGATCCGGCAGGCGATCCGAGCGAACTTCCCTCGGACCGCGGGGTCGAGGGTCTCGGTCGGGGTCACCACCTCGGCGCCGGGTGACCGGGCCGCCTCGGGAGGAGCGGTCGAGCTGCACGCGATCAGGAGGAGCAGCACCACGAGAAAGGGACGGCGGGCCGTCACCGGATGGCCGGCAGGGTCGAACACGATGGAACCGGGGGACCCACGGCCCGGCAGTCTATCGGATGGCCGTGGCCGGTCAGCCGTCCCCAGGCGGTTCGTCCACGGCCCGTTCGGCAACGATCCCGGCGGCGTCGAGCGCTCGCAGGAGATCGGTCTCCAGATCGCCACCGCCGCCGGCGCCCATGGTGATCATCGGCGCCTGGGGCTGCCATTCCATCAGGGCCCGGGCGATCCGGGGAGGCGGATACCCTTCCGGACACAACACCGCGGTGTGGTGGAACGGACGTTCCCCGACCCACGCCGCAGCGTCACCGCCGGCCGCCACCTCGACGCCGGAGGACAGGAGACGCTCGAGTTCCTCCTCGTTGGGCCGCCACCGCACCCCCAGCAGCGTGACCCGACCGGTGGGGTGGCGATCGAGCACCGCCCCGAGGAGCTTGTCGGGCAGGGCGTCCTCGGCCACCACCAGGATGCGTTCCAGGGCGTCGGCGTCGCGAGCGGCCAGGACCCGCATCTCGTGGCCGGGAGCATCGAACGGAGGGGGCCGATGCGAGAGCTCCCCGGGCCACCGTTGCCGGAGGATGGCGGTGTTCGCGGCCACCAGCGGGGCCGCTACCTCCTCGGACAGACCGGTGGAGCCGAACCGGAGGTGGACCACCTCGGATCGCGGCACGAACATAGTCCGGAGACCTCGCTCCCGGAGCCGCAGCTGGAGATCGACATCCTCACAGTAGGCCGGCACGTACGCGGGGTCGAAGCCGCCGGCCGCGTCGAAGTCCGATCGCCGGACGACCAGACACGCCGCGGATCCATAGTCGACGTACCGTCGGAAGCGGTACGCGGGATCCTCCGCCGGACCTCCGAACCCGTACATCAGCGTGGAACCGTCGCGGAACAGCAGACCGCCTGCTTCCTGGACGGTGCCGTCGTCGTTCAGGAAGCGGGGGACGGCCGCTCCGGCCCGGGGATCGTTCTCCAGGACCTTGATCAGTGGCTCCAGCCACCCCGGACGGACCAGGGCGTCGGTGTTGAGGAACACCAGGAAGGCGCCCCGCGCTCGTTCCGCGCCCCGGTTGGCCGCCGGCCCGAAGCCGATGTTGTCGTCGTTGAGGAGGACCTCAGCCCCGGTGACGTCGTGACGGAGCCGGCCCGCCACGTCTTCGTCGGTCGGGTTGTCCACGATGAGCACCTCGAACGGCGGCCCCGTGTTCGCCACCAGGGTCTCCAACGTGCGCCGGGTGAGGTCCCACCCGCCGTACGTGACCATGATCACCGAGGCCACCGGGCGATGGGGCCGGGGGAGGGAGACGGCCGTCACCGGCTGCCGCGGAGGCGACCGTAGAACCGCCGCACGGCCGCGGTGTACCGGAACGTCTTCGTGTTCAGCAGCCGGGCGAGCTCCTCGTTCTTCCCCCGGATCTCGGAGCGGAGGTCCGTGTTCTGGCCCTCCAGGTCGGTGATCCGGGCCTCCATCACCTCGCGCTCCCGGCGACGGTCCTGCCCGGCCTCGCCGAGGCGGTCGGCCATGGCCCGGTGCGCGTCGGCGTCCCGGCGGACCCGCTCGCGGTAGGCCCGTCGGAGGGCCCGGAGCTCGTCGTCGTTCGCCATCGCCGGAGCCGCATCATAGCCTCGCCTCACATGCGGGCCCTTGACAGCCGCCGTGACCCGAGGGTACGCTCGGCCTCCATCTATCGAACATACGTTCGGTTTCCCGTAGGGCAGAGGAGCCGAGGTGTCCAAGCGGTACGACCACGAGGTCGAGGTCGAACGCGACGCCGGCATGCCGTCGGCGTTCCGGTGGCGGGGGCGGCAGTGGACGGTGGCCGACGTCATCGGGAGGTGGCGGATCGAGGGCCGGTGGTGGGCCGAGGGCCGGGACCGGGAGTACTGGCGGGTCGAGGCCCGAGGAGGGGCGGTGTTCGACCTGTACCACGACCGCCTGGCCGGCCGGTGGCACCTCGAACGGGTGTGGGACTAGGGCCGGGGCCACCGGCTATCCTCACCCCGTGGACGAGAGCGCCCGTGAGGCGCTGCAGCGCGAGCTCTACTGGCTCTCCGGCGAGGACGCCGAGCCGGGAACCAAGGCCGAACACGCCCGGATGGCCGCGGATCGGCTCCTCCAACGGCTCCGTCGCGATGCCGTCCAGGCCGCCCCCTGGGGGGACCCCACCCTCACCTCGGGCGGCGGTATCCGGCGACGGCTCAAGATCCTCCTGCACCGCACGCTTCGCCCGATCACCAGGCGGTATGACCGGCTGGCGGCGGAGCTGGCCGCGGTCCAGGTCGCCCTGGCGGACTGCGTGCTCCAGCTGGAGGCCGAGGTCCGGCGGCTTCGAGAGGACCAGGACCGGGCGGGGACCTCCGCCGGGACGAGGATCCCGGGCCCGGGCGCCTGATCCGTGCGCATCGCGGTCTGCCACCCTCACGCCGCCTTCACCCGAGGCGGCGCCGAGATGCACACGGAGAGCCTGGTCCGAGCGCTCCGGCGGGCGGGGCACGACGCCGAGATCGTGTCGATCCCGTACAAGTGGTATCCGCCCGCCGAGCTTGTCCACCAGATGGCGATGTGGCGTTCGATCGATCTGACCGAGAGCAACGGGATCCCCATCGACATGGTCATCGCCCTCCGGTTCCCCGCATATCTCGTTCGGCATGAGCGAAAGGTCGTGTGGCTGATCCATCAGCACCGCACGGCGTACGAGCTGTGGGACCATCCCCGTTTCGCGGACATGTCGCGCCACGAGGAGGGTCAGGTGGTCCGGGATCTGATCCATCGAGCGGATCGGATCGCCCTGGGCGAGGCCAAGCGCATCTTCACCAACTCCGACAACGTCCGGGATCGGCTGTGGCGAACCCTTCGGATCCCGGCGGAGCCTCTGTACCATCGGTCCTCGCTCTGCGAGGCGCTGCTCGGCGAGGAGCCCGGCCGACCCGGCGACTACGTCCTGTTCCCGAGCCGGCTCGATCCCATCAAGCGGCAATCGCTGGCGGTCGAGGCGATGCGCCACGTCCGGACGGGGACGCGCCTCGTCCTGGTCGGCACCGGGCCGTCCGAACCGGAGGTCCGGAGTCAGGTCGAGCGTCTGGCGGTGGGCAACCGGGTCGAGATGGCCGGCTCCGTCTCGGATGAACGGCTGCGGGAGCTATATCGGGGGGCGTTGGCCATCTACTACGGGCCGTACGACGAGGACTTCGGGTACGTGACGTTGGAGGCCATGGCGGCCCGGCGGCCGTTGGTCATCACGTCCGATAGTGGGGGGCCGCTGGAACTGGTCCGGGACGGTGAGACGGGCCTCGTCGTCGAGCCGAAGCCCCGAGCCGTCGCCGGGGCCTTCGACGCCCTGGCCCGGGATCGGGGCCGAGCGGCAACGCTTGGCGGCGCCGGGCGGGAGGCCCTCGATCGGCTGGTGCCGCCGTGGCCGGACGTCGTGGCCAGACTGCTCGGCTGATGGCATCGATCGTCGTGCTCGCCCCGGTCCCACCGTCACGATCCTCGGCGGTTCGCCACGGGGCCGCCCTGGTCCGGCTCCTCCGTCGGTCCGGGATCCGCCGGCGTTATCGCGTGCGGGTCCTGTGGCCGATCCCAGAGCACGTCGACGCGCTGATCCGGGTGGCGAACCTGGCCGTCCACCTGGTCTCTGCCGATCCGGAGGACGGTGACGGCTACCGC
Organism: Actinomycetota bacterium; assembly: GCA_035642095.1. GTDB lineage: Bacteria > Actinomycetota > UBA4738 > UBA4738 > CALAEC01 > DASQTB01. Next base: position 24,731 of record DASQTB010000080.1, read on the forward strand.
ACCGCGGTGGAGCATCCCGGGCTCGTCGTGTTGCCGGATCTCGATCTCGGTCCCGTGATCGAGGAGCTCGTCAGGGCCCGGGATCCATTCGGCCGGACGGCCCGGCACGAGGCCGAGAGACCGGACGGCCGACCTCCGGCGTGGTTCGCCCACGTCGCCCGGCGGGCGCGGGGCGTGGTCGTCCCCGAGGAGGCGATGCGGACCCGGCTCCTCGATGCGGGCTGTCGGACCCCGATCTTCGTGGTCCCTCTGGATGACCGGGGCGCGGCGCCGCTCCGCCGGGCGGTGGAGTCGACGCTGGCGCTGGTCGGCGACCCGGCCGAGTGGACGCTCGGGCGGTGGGCCGCCGCCCTGGCCGACGTGGGCGTCGGCCAGGCTGAGGCCGCCTCGGAGGGATACGGCCTCCGGTTCGTCGAGGCCCTCGATGAGCTCCGGCGCTCGGCCGTCGGCGAGGCCAGAGGGAGCGGCCGCTAAGAGGCGATGGCCGGCGGATTCGGCTGGACGTAGTCCGGCCACTCGGGGAAGTCCTCCGGGAAGTCCCACGCATCCTTGGTCAACTCGGTGAGCTTCGGCCGAGGATCGGGCCGGCGTGGTGGTTGGGCGAAATCGAAGTTCTGCCGCATGTTCGTGACCTTGTCGTACCGCTCGGTGAGGTAGGGCAGGCCCCAGTTGTCGGCGATGAACCGTAGGGGCGCGGTGAACTCGCCGACCTCGCGATCGATGAACCCGCGCCTGGCGTAGGGAGAGATGACCACCATCGGGACCCGGATGCCCAGATCGAGGTGGTCGAGCTTCGGCGGGAGGACGTGATCGTAGAAACCGCCCCACTCGTCCCACGTCAGGAAGATGGCGGACGAATCCCACATGTCGCTCTCCATGATCCCGTTGACGACGTCGGTCACCCAGTTGTGGGCGTGTCCGGTGCTGTACGGGGGGTGATCGGAGAGCTGGAAGCGAGGGGTGATCCACGTCACCGACGGCAGCGCGTTCGCCTCGATGTCCTCGAGGAGCCGATCGACCGGCTCGATGTGCCGGTCCCACAGCTCGGTGCCGTACACGTTCTCGTACGCCGAATACGCCTGCCAGATGTACCCCGGCTGGTCCGGCGAGGCCGAGTACGACGCCCAGTCGATGTCACGCTCGGTGAGCTGTTCGCCGACGGTCGGGTCGGAGAAGCAGGTGTCGTGCTTCGTCAGCTGGCCTTGCTCGTCGCTGACCAGGACGTACACGTCGTCGCCGTAGGCGTCGCACCCCCAGGACTTCATCTGGGTGCCGTTCTCGCGGCGGAGGACCCGGATATTCTCTGGGTTGTCGATCACCCCACTGCCCGTTCCCGAGACCCAGTAGAGGTGGTTGGCGAACGACGGGCCGCTCTGCGAGGCGAAGAAGTTGTCGCACAGGGCGTATTCGCGGGCCCAGTGGTAGTAGTTCGGGATGTCCTCCTCCCAGAACTGGGAGTAGCCGTACAAGTGTCCGAACGCCCCGATGGCGAACCCATCCATGTTCCCGTGTGCCACGTTCTGGACGTGCGCGGACTGGTCGTGTGGCAGGTCGCCGGGAAGCCAGTCCGGGCACCTGATCAGCTTTCTCTCCCGCTCGTAGCTGACGCCGACGGTGGTTCCGTCTGCGCCGGGGAACCGGCCGAACAGGTTGTCAAAGCTGCGGTTCTCCATCATCACGTACACGACCCGCTTGATCGGCCACTGCGTGTCGATGTCCTCGGGACGAAGGCCCGCCGTGGGCCGGGGGCGACGCCGGGCCCGTTTCATGATGTCCGGGGTACACGACGCCAGGACGACGGCACCGGCCGCCTTCGCGGACAGGCTCAGGAAGTCGCGTCGGGACAGGTCCCCCGGGGGCACGGTGCACTATCCTACCGAGCCGGTGGTTCTTCGTCGGACCCTCTTCCTCCTGGTCGTGGCGCTGTCTCCCGCCTGCGCGACGGATCCTTCCGGCGCCGAGCCGACGCCCGCCCCACGACTCACCCCGGAGGTGGGCGAAGCCGGTGTGGCTCCAAGCGGTGGGGTGGAGGAGGAGGGCGACTGCGTGAACGGCTACACGACGCCGCCTCCCGCGGCCCCATTGCGCCTGGACGGCCTCCGGGTCCTGGCCAGGGCGGTCACCGACGCGGCCGAGAGACGGCTCCACCCTGACGACTTCGACGTCGAGGAGATCCGGTACTTCGAGGGGCCGGAGTCTCCTCCCAGCGAACGGGAATACCTCGTCAACGTCCGCCGGTGGTACGTGAAGGCGTCGCTGAAGGACGCCCCCGACTTCGCCGCGCGCTTCCTGGTGGAACGGCGGACCTTCGGGGCGGGACTGGTCGCGGTGGCTCCGTTCGACTCGGAGGGGTTCGAGTCCTCGGACTGGATCGGCTTCCAGTACGAGGGGGCGGATGCCGGTCGCGAGGCGTACGAGGGCCTGCCCGGCTCGTGGGCGGGCACGCCCTACGACTTCGTCCGTGGGACGAGCCTGGAGGACGACGAGAATGTCTTCGGATTTCCCGGCCTTCCCGGCGAGGTCGCGGGTTGCCTGGTCTGAGCAAAGCAGCGTCGTTCGGTCGTGAAACCAGTGTCTGGTGGTTGGTCGGAGGGCGAGCGCGCCACGGCCCGGGGTGGCGCCCGGGGCAGGCGGTGGGGTTTGACCGGGCGGCGGCCGAAGCGGTAGGCTCGAACATACGTTCGATACCCTCGGAAGGCCAGGATGTCCTTCGTCCATCTCCACTGCCGTTCGTACTTCTCGCTGAAGGACGGGGCGTACTCGCCCGAGGACCTGGCCCTCGGCGCCGCCGAGCGCGGCATGCCGGCGGTGGCCCTCACCGATCGTGACGGCCTCTACGGCGCGGTCCGGTTCACCGACGCCTGTCACCGGGTCGGCGTGCAGCCGATCCTCGGGGCCCGGCTGACGCTTGGAGACGGGGGGCCGGCCGGAGTGCGTCCCTCCGTCGACCCACGCGTCCTCCTGCTGGCTCGAGATGCCGTCGGCTACGGCAATCTCTGCCGGCTGATCACGGAGGCACACATGTCCGGGGAGCGGGGGGAGCCGTCGCTCTCCCCGCGGGCGGTGATGGCCCGGGCCGAGGGCCTGGTGTGCCTTCTCGGCCCCGAGTCGCCCCCGGGGGCGATGGCCCTCGGCGGACGGCCGGGGGCGGCCCGAGAGTTGCTCCGGCCGTGGCGCGAGGCGTTCGGTCGGTGGTGCTTCGTCGAGGTCCGCCACCTCATGGAGCCGGGGAGCACGGCCGAGATCCGAACCCTGCTCCGGCTGGCCGAGGATGCCGGACTGCCCGGGGTGGCCACGAACCCAGTCCGCCACCTCGCCCCCGAGGATGCGTTCCTGGCCGACGCGCTCGAGTGCATGCGGCAGATCGTCCCGGTCGACGATCACCACCTGAGCCGACGGAACACCGAAGGCCACCTCAAGTCGGCGAACGAGATGCGGGCGCTGTTCGCCGACCGTCCCGACCTGTGCGATGCCACGGTCCGGATCGCCGAGGCGTGCACGTTCGACCTCGGGCTGGGACGGGTCCACTTCCCGGACTTCCCCACCCCGCGGGGACGGAGCGCCACGTCGGTCCTGGCCGAGCGGTGCCACGCCGGGGTCACGTGGCGAGGCCTGCCTCGGTCTCCGGAGGTGATCGACCGCGTCGATCTCGAACTCGGGCAGATCCACCGGATGGGGTACGCGGCGTACTTCCTGACCGTGGCCGACATCGTGGCCGAGGTCAAGCGGATGGGGATCCGGTGCGGCGCCCGAGGCTCAGCTGCGGGATCGCTGGTCTGCTACCTCACCGGGATCTCCGAGGTCGACCCGGTCCACCACGGTCTCCTATTCGAGCGGTTCATCAACCCGCTTCGCGATGAGTTACCCGACATCGATGTCGACGTCGAGTCGGCCCGCCGTGAGGAGGTGTACGAGATGATCCTGCGCCGTCACGGCTGGGACCGGTGCGCTTGTGTGACGATGGTCGACACGTACCGGGCCCGGGCGGCGGTTCGCGAGGTGGGCAAGGCCCTCGGCTATCCCGAGGACGAGATCGACCGGGTGGCCAAGGCGTTCCCCCACATCGGGGCCCATCGCATCCGTGAGGCGATGGAATCGTTGCCCGAGCTGCGCGGGTCGAATCTCGGCGCCGGTCAGCTGGAGACGCTGTTCCGGGTGGCCGAGCGGCTCAACGGGTTCCCCCGGCACCTGGCCCTCCATCCCTCGGGGATCGTGCTCTCCGGCGACGACCTTCCGGACCGGGTCCCGGTGGAGCGGTCGTTCCTGGAGCACCGGATGGTCCAGGCAGACAAGGATGACGTGGAGCGGCTCGGGCTCTTGAAGCTCGACGTCCTCGGCGTGCGGCTCCTTTCGTCGATGCGGCACAGCCTGGACGAGATCCAGCGAACCACGGGGGAGCGGATCGACCTGGACCGGATCCCCCACGACGACGAGGACACGTTCGAACTGATCCGAGCATCGAACACGATCGGATGCTTCCAGATCGAGTCGCCCGGACAGCGGGAGCTCCTCCAGAAGCTCCAGCCCGAGCGGTTCGAGGACCTGATCGTCGACATCTCGCTGTTCCGGCCGGGCCCGGTGAAGTCCGACATGATCACGCCGTTCATCAATCGCCGGTTCGGCTGGGAGCGGCCCCGGTATGCCCATCCTGCTCTCCGCGCCGCGCTCCAGGAGACCTACGGCGTGATCGTCTACCACGAGCAGATCATGCGGGTCCTCGAGGTGGCCGGGTACGACCTGGCCCAGGCCGACCGGATCCGACGCCACCTCGACGACGGCGCGGAGATCGGGGAATTGGAGAACGCGTTCCTGGAGCACGCCGTGGCCTGCGGGCTGGGGAGCGACGACGCCGATACCGTGTGGCGGGAGCTGGCCTCCTTCGCCTCGTTCGGGTTCTGCAAGGCGCACGCCGCGGCGTTCGCCGTGCCCACGTACCAGTCGTCGTGGCTCAAAGCCCACTACCCGGCCCACTTCCTGGCGGGGGTGCTGACCCATGAGCCCGGCATGTATCCCAGGCGGCTGATCCTGGAGGACGCCCGGGAGCACGCCATCCCGATCCTCCCTCTCGACGTGAACCACAGCCAGAAGCCGTACACCGTCGAACCCGCCCCCAACGAGCGGCTCGGCCCTTCTCCTCGGCGGGGGTGTTTCGCCGAGGGTGGCCGACCCTCGTCGTCCGCCACCTATGGCATCCGGATCGGGTTGCAGGACGTGCACGGGATCTCGGATGCCGAGATCGCCTCGATCCTGGGGGCCCGGGCCGAGCGACCGTTCGCCTCGGTCGGCGACTTCCTGCGCCGGACCCGGGTCTCCCGGCCGGTGGTCGAGGCGCTGGCCCACGCCGGCGCGTTCGACGCGGTGGGGCTCCACCGCGACGCGCCAGAAGCCGCTCCGCGGCGCCGCGCGGGCCGGACGGGGCCCCCGCGAGTCGTCAGCGAGCGGGGTGGCCGGCCGTCAGCAGGCGCCGCGGCTGAAGCAGGTGGCGCGTCGCGCGGTGAGCGGCGTCCCACGCGGCGGGATCGGCTGTACGTGGCCATGACCGCCGAAACACAGCGTGAGGGGGAGCAGCTCTGCCTGCCGCTGGATGTGGTCGAGCGGGCGCCGGGACTTCGCGAGTACACCGACCCCGAACGGGTCCGGGCCGAGCTGGAGGTGACCGGGATGGACTGGAGCCGGCATCTCCTGTCGTTCTACGAGGCGCTGCTCGGAGACCTCGGGGTGATCCGGTCCGGCGACCTCCGCCGGTGCCGGGGTGACAGTCGGGTGATGGTCGCCGGGGTGAAGGTGGCGTCCCAGACGCCGGCGGTGCGGAGCGGTCAGCGGATCATCTTCCTCACCCTGGACGACGCCACGGGCCCCGTCGACATCACGGTGTTCCAGCGGGTCCAGGAGCGGTGTGCCCGCACGGTGTTCCACGGATTCCTTCTGGCGGTGTGGGGTCGGCTCCGCCGGACCGGCGTGGGCGGGGTGAGCATCGCCGCCGAGGAGGTGTGGGACCTCCAACTGCTCGACGCCGCCCGACGGGAGGGCCGCCTGCTTGAGATGATGCGGACGCCGGCGGGGTCGCCCGGGGCGAGCTTCCAGACCTCGCCGGACCAGGCCGTGCCGAAAAAGGTGTGGCATTCGAGCGGGGGTTCATCGGGATGGTGAACGACGAGCGGCGCGCCGAGCGGACGGGTGCCGAGGAGATCCTCCTCGAGGTCCCCCGGCCGCATCCGGACCCCGGGAGTCCGCCGCGGCTCCTGGCCATCCGCCCGTTCCTGTGGCTGGTCCTCGGCGAGATGCTGGCCAACATCGGGCTGTGGTCGTTCTTCATCGCCGCCGAGGGCGAGGCGGCGTTCCGGTTCCGGGCCACCCCCAGCGAGCTGGCGGTCGTGTTGTCGGCCTACTCGTTGACCTTCGTCCCCGCAGCTCCGGCGTTCGGGCTGCTGGCCGACCGGTGGAGTCCCAAGCGGCTCCTCCTGGTGGCCCAGGGCGGCGCCGTGATCGTCCTGCTCGTGGCGTCGCGGGCTCCGTCGCTCTCGTGGCTGATCCTGGTGATGGGACTCTTCGGGCTGGCCGAAGCCGCGGTGTGGCCGGCTCGGGGCGCGCTCGTGCCGCTTCTGGTCGACGAGAGCCGTCTGGTCCAGGCCAACGGGATGATGGGCGTCGCCTGGCAGATCCCCTTGGTGATCGGGCCGGCCCTGGGGGCGGTGGTCGTCCGGCTGGCCGGATCGAACGCGCCGTACTACGTGGCCATGGCCGCGGTGGCCCTGTCGCTGCCGCTGTACGCCCTGATCCCCGATCGCCGGAAGCAGCAGCGGGGAGAGGAGCGGGAGCGATTCTTGGCCGACCTGGCCGGTGGCTTCCGGGAGGGCTGGCGGACCCCGGTGATCCGGGCGCTGATCGTTCGAGCCATCGTGGCCTACCTCCTCCTGGGCATGGCCATCACCCTCGAGGCCCTGTACGTCCGCCAGGTGTTGGAGCGCGGTCAGGAATTCCTCGGCGTGATCTTCTCGGTGACCGGGGCGGGCGCCGCGCTGGGGTCACTGGCGCTGGCGGCGCTGAAGCACGGGGTGGGCCGGGAGCACCTGCTGATGGCGTTCGGGCTCACCGGTGGGGGGGTTGGGTACATCCTGTACGTCGTCACCGCATCGCCGGTCGTCTGCCTGGTGGGATCGTTCTTCTTCGGCGCGGGGTTCACGTTCTTCTCCTCGCCGGGCCAGGCCCTGATCCAGCGGGTCGCCGCCCAGCCGGGGAAGGTCACCGCGGTCTACGCCATGCTGGGCGAGGGCGGTCCGCTGGCGGCGGCGCTGCTGGTCGCTCTGATCGGAGGGCTGATCACCGTGCAGCCGTGGCTGATCGGAGCGGCGGTGCTGTTCAC
>DASQTB010000081.1:0-16535 GCA_035642095.1 Actinomycetota bacterium
ATCCGGCGAGTGGTGATGGCCGGTCGGTCGGAGCCGCTCGACGTCGGCCGGCGAACGCCCGTAGTGTCGCCGGGCATGCGGCGCGCCGTGATCGTCCGGGACCGACGCTGCCGCTTCCCCGGATGCGACCGTCCTCACCCGTGGTGCGACGCGCACCACGTCGTCCACTGGGCGGACGGCGGCCCCACCCCGTTACCGAATCTGCTCTTGCTGTGCCGCAGGCACCGCAGGATGGTGTATCAGCGCGGTGGTTTCGGATTGGAGCTGGTAGGGGGCCGGCCGGTGTTCAGACGCCCGGACGGCTCAGTGCTCGAGGACCGCGCTCCCCCTTAGCGGCCGAACTCCAGCTGGCCGAGTCGGCCTGCAACCAAATTATTTCGATCGGTCCGACGACCCGACGTTCATCGAAGCGGTCGTTGGCGAGGACGAGGTGACGAACCTTCGCCCGGGCTGGCTAGCCGACCGAGCCTTCCATCTGGAGCTCGATCAGGCGGTTGAGCTCCACCGCGTACTCCATGGGGAGCTCGCGGGTGATGGGCTCGATGAAGCCGTTGACGATCATTGCCGTGGCGTCGGCCTCGGACAGTCCGCGGCTCCGGAGGTAGAAGAGCTGGTCCTCGCCGACCCGCGACACGGTGGCCTCGTGGCCGATGGCCGCGGTCTCCTCCTCGATCTCGATGTACGGGTAGGTGTCGGATCGAGAGGCCTCGTCCAGGATCAGGGCATCGCACCGGACGTTCGATTTGGCGTGATGGGCCTCGGGCTCGACCCGCACCAGGCCGCGGTAGCCGGTCCGTCCGCCGTCCTTGGACACGGACTTGGAGGTGATGATCGAGGTGGTGTGGGGCGCGGCGTGGATGGCCTTGCCGCCGGCGTCGGTGTGCATCCCCTCGCCCGCGTACGCCACGGACAGCACCTCGCCCCTGGCGCCCTTGCCGAGCAGGTAGATCGACGGGTACTTCATGGTCACCTTCGACCCGATGTTGCCGTCGATCCATTCGACGATCGAGTCCTCGTACGCGGCCGCCCGCTTGGTGACCAGGTTGTACACGTTCGTCGACCAGTTCTGGATCGTGGTGTACCGGACCCGGGCCCCCGGCTTGGCGATGATCTCCACCACCGCGGAGTGCAGCGAGTCGCTGGTGTAGATCGGCGCCGAGCAGCCCTCCACGTAGTGCACGTAGGAACCTTCCTCGGCGATGATCAGAGTCCGCTCGAATTGGCCCATGTTCTCGGCGTTGATCCGGAAGTAGGCCTGGAGAGGGATCTCCACGTGCACGCCCGCCGGGACGTAGACGAACGACCCGCCCGACCACACCGCCGAGTTCAGGGCGGCGAACTTGTTGTCGTTGGGCGGGATGATCGTCCCGAAGTACTCCCGGACGATGTCCTCGTGCTCGCGGAGCCCGGAGTCCATGTCGGTGAACACGACTCCGATCTTGTCGAGCTCGTCCTTGATCTTGTGATAGACGACCTCGGACTCGTACTGGGCGCTGACGCCCCCCAGGAACTTCTTCTCTGCCTCCGGGATCCCCAGCTTGTCCCAGGTCCCCCGGATGTCCTGGGGCAGGTCCTCCCATTCCTTGGCCTGCTTCTCGGTCGAGCGGATGAAGTAGTAGATGTCGTCGAAGTCGATGTCGGACAGGTCGGCGCCCCACCACGGCATCGGACGGCCCTGGAAGTGCTTCAGCGCCTTGAGGCGGAACTTCCGCATCCAGTCCGGCTCGGATTTGAGCTCGGAGATCTCCTCGACGACCTGGGGGGACAGCCCCTTCTTCGGCGTGAACACCGAGTGCTGAGGGTCCCGCCAGCCGAAGCGGTAGCCCTGTTCGAGCTCCTTCAGATCGGGCTTGGTCGCGGCCATGTCCACCCCAGTATATATCCGATCGGTCGAGTCGGATTTACCCCGGAACGGCCACGCCTACCAGGCGGCCGATCAGGTTGGCCGCCCCCACCCCCACCGCGGCCATGGCCACCAGCTCAAATCCCGCCTTGAGAGGGGCTTCCCCGGTGAATCGGCTCCGGACCCCTCCAGCCGCGAGCAAGGCCGCGGCGGTGAGGGCGAAGGCCAGGAGCAGGGCGGGGAGGCCCTCCGCCCACAGGAAGGGTAGGACGGGAACCACTCCCCCGGCCAGGAAGGCCACGAAGACCACCACCGCCGCACCGACCGGGCGGCCGAACTGTGAGGAGAGGCCCAGCTCCTCGGTCATCATCACCTTCAGCCACACCCCGGGGTTGGAGGTGATCACGCTCACCACCCGCTCGAGCAGGTCCCCCTCGAACCCCCGGTTCCGGTAGATCCGTCGGATCTCCTCCCGCTCAACGTCCGGCTTCTCCCGCATCTCCTCGACTTCCTTGCGGAGCTCCTTCCGGTAGTACGCCCGATATGCCTTGGCCGAGACGTAGGCGCCGACTCCCATGGAGATGGCGCCCGCGACCAACCCGGCCAGGCCGGCGATGAGGACGGTCGACCCGGCGACCTCCGCCCCGGCCACCCCCGCCAGGAGCGTGAGGATCGACACCAGCCCGTCGTTGGCCCCCAGCGTGGCATCCCGGATCCACTCGCCGGCGACCCGGTGGGCTCCGGGGTGCTCCTCGACGTCGTAGGTCGGGCCCAGCCGTTCCAGGCGCTCGGGGTGCTCGGCCGCGTCGTGCTCCAGGCCGGCCAGATCCTCGCTCATGCCGGCCAGTCTAGTGAAGGAGTGTCAGGACCCGGCTCAGAACATCCCCAGGGCGGCCTTGGCCTCCTCGGACATCTTGTCCGGGGTCCACGGAGGCGACATCGTCATCTCGGCGTCCACGTTCTCGATCCCCTCGATCGGATCGATCACCTGGCGGATCTGCTCCTCGATCATGGGCCCGATCGGGCAGCCCATCGTGGTCAAGGTGTACTCCACGTGGACGGTGTCGCCCTCGATGGCCACGTCGTAGATCAGGCCCAGGTCGACGACGTTGATCCCCAGCTCGGGGTCGTTGACGTGCCGCAGGGCCTCGATGACCCGGTCGTGCAGGTCGCCGCCGTCACTCGACTGGGCGGTCTCCGCGGTTTGAACTTCCTGATCCCGTTCCACCATCGGCCTCCGTTCTCAGGATATCCTAGGGGCCGCTCTGTGACTGGGAGAGAGCGATGCGCGTCATGATCGTGGACGACCACCCGGTGACCCGCGACGGTCTCCGCACGGCCTTCAACATGGCCGACGAGATCGACGTGGTCGGCGAGGCGGCCTCCGGGGAGGAGGCCATCGATCGCGTCGATGAGACCAAGCCCGACGTGGTGTTCATGGACGTGCGGATGCCGGGGATGAACGGCATCCAGGCCACGCGGGCCATCCGGGAGAGGCACCCCGACACGAAGATCATCCTGTTCACCATCGATGAGTCCCGGGCCAGCGTGGCCGAGGCCATCCAGGCCGGGGTGTCCGGCTACTTGCTCAAGGACGCCTCGGTCCAGGAGCTCATCAACGCGGCCCGACAGGCCATGGCCGGGAAGGCCGTCATCCACCCCAGCCTGACCCAGGCCTTCATCGAAGAGGTCCAGCTGGTCGACCGGCCGGGAGGGGAGGCCCCGCTGTCCCCTCGAGAGGTCGAGATCCTCCAGAAGATCGCCTACGGGGCCACCACCAAGGAGGTGGCCGACCAGCTCGGCATCTCCTTCCATACAGTCAAGACCCACCTCGAGAGGATCTTCGAGAAGCTGGGGGCCAACGACCGAGCCCAGGCCGTGGCCATCGCCATCCGCCAGGGCCTGGTCGAGTAACCCGCCACATCCCGCACCCGAACGTCAGGTCGGACGTTTCGCGTGCCGATAGCACCAGAGATGGAGCGACGTCCTCTCCTCCTGTGCGGGCTGAGCCTCCAGACGGCCCAGGCCATGGAATCGAACGGCCACCCGGTGGAACGGGCCGCCAACGGCTATCGGGCCCTGGAGCTGGCCGAGCGGATCGAGCCGGCCGCCGTGGTGGTCCGAACCGCCCTGCCCGGTCCCGGGCCTGTCGAGCTGGTGGCCAGGCTCCGATCCGCGGCGCCCAATGCCGCTATCGTCAGCGTGCTGGACGAAGCGGGCGGCTTCCAGGCCGCCGGCCTCCTCCGAGCCGGGGCCGACGGCGTCCTGGTCGGCGAACCTGACCCCGCCCTCCTGACCTGGTCCCTCCACCAGGTGGAGGAGGGCGGCGTGGTCCTGGCTCCCCAGGTGGCCCGGCAGCTCGTCGAGTCGTTGGCCGAGTCCTCGATCCGGGAGCGCGAGTGGGGCCGGGCCCTGGCCGACTCGGCCCAGCAGGCGGAGGCCTTGACCCGGGCGAAGACCGAGTTCATCGGAAACGTCTCGCACGAGCTTCGCACGCCTCTGACCATCATCAAGGGCGTGGCCGCGACGCTGGGCCGGACCCCGGCCTCCGAGGCCCAGCGGCAGCTCCTGGCCGAGGCGGAGAGCGCGGCCGACAAGCTGGCCACCATGATCGAGGGGATCCTCACCCAGGCCGAGATGAGCCGGGGAGAGTTCCGCCTCGACTTCCAGCCCTGCGACGTCGCCCTGGCCGTCCGGGAAGGTGCGGCCGAAGCGGCCGCCCATTACTTCAACGTGGACGTCCAGGTCCTGCTGCCGGCGGCGATCCCCGGCGTGGCCGACGCCCGGGCCGTTCGGGGCATCGTCCGCCAGCTCGTCGACAACGCCTGCCGGTACTCCAAGGACGGCGGCGTGGTCACCGTGAAGGGGCTTCGGTCGGACGAGGGGATCATCGTCCACATCACCGATCGAGGGCCCGGGTTCCGCCGGGGCCAGATCGCCGCGGCATTCGACGAGGCGTTCTCCCCCGGCGAAGAGATCATGACGAAGCAGCTGGCCGGCCTGGGACTGGGACTCAACCTGGCCCGGTCCCTCCTGGCCATCCACGGAGGAATCCTGTGGGCGGAGCCGCTCCCCGGCGGCGGCTCACGGGTGTCGTTCACCATCCCGGCGGAGGGTCCGCGGCCGCCACCTCAGTCCGATGCGCCAGCGACCGCGAGCACATCCTCGTAAGAGTCGGCCACGTCCACGCGGACGCGCAGCCGCTCCCCGAGCGCCGTGGCCTCGCCGCCCGTAGGCAGTCAGAGGTCGATGGTCGCTTCACCGACGGATGCCGGGGCGAGGACCTGATCCCGGCCAGCGTTTCGCAGAAGCAGCCGAGCCACCCCGCCGTGCGTGACCACCAGATGTTCCCCGGGGACAAGCTCGTTCACGAACTCGGCGACCCGGAATCGAAGCTGGTCCAGCGACTCTCCGCCCGGCGCCTGGAAGCCTTCGAAGGCGAGGAGCGCTCGTCGCATCTCCGGGAGAAGATCATTCCACCCCTTTCCCTCCAATTCGCCAAAGTCCAGCTCCCGTAACCGTCGATCCTGCGTGGGCGGGCTCGCTGCGATCTTGGCCGTCTCAACGGCTCGGGCCAGGTCGGACGACCACACCGCCACGAATCGTCTTCCCCCCAGGCGGGATCGGAGGCCCCGGGCCTCCGCCCGACCCCGAGGGCTGAGCGGGATGTCCGTCCAACCCGTCAGCCGTCCGGATTCGCTCCACGCCGTGGCCCCATGACGCACCAGGCAGAGACGGACGGTCATGACCACCACGGGAACGACCACCAATCCTGGAGGAGCAGCGCCGACCCCGTGACCAGCACGGCGATCTCGCCGGCTTGCTGCACCGCCCCGAGCACGTCGCCGGTGATCCCCCCCAGCCGCCGAACCGCGGGCCACGCGGCCAGGAGCGCTCCGGCGACCGCCGCACCCAGCACGGCGGCCGACCATGGGCCGGCCGCGGCGAGAGACACGGCCAGCGCGAAGCCGAAGGCCGGGATGAGGTCGCGCCGACCGATGGCTCGCCCGAACGCCGCTCCCATCCCGTCTTCACCGGCCGGAGGGATGGCTGCCACGACACCGACGGCCACGGCCCGGCTCACGGCGTGGGCCACCGGAACCAGGGCCACCGCAGCACTCGCGGTGAGCGAGGCCAGGGCGGCGCTTCGGACCAGGAGACTGAGGACGATGGCGGCGACCCCGAAGGTCCCGTGCCGCGGATCTCGCAGGATCCGGAGGGCCTTCTCTCGGGTGAATGACCCTCCGACCGCATCCATCGTGTCGGCCAGGCCGTCCTCGTGGAAGGCACCCGTAAGGAGGACGCCGGCGGCCACGGCTGTGGCCGCGGCCGCGGCCGGCGACAGCACCAGGATCGCCACCGCGTACAGGCCTGCCACAGCCAGGCCCACCAGGGCCCCCACCACCGGGAACCACCGCACCGCCTCCGGTGGGAGGGTCGCGTCGTCACCGGCCGCGGCGACCGGGAACCGAGTCAGGAACGCCACGGCGCTCCGAAGGCCGTTCACTGGACGTCCAGTCCCCATTCGTCGAAGGTCGTCACGTCCGTGACCGCCGCACATGCCATTCGGATCAAGGGGACCGCGAGCAACCCCCCGGTCCCCTCCCCCAGCCGCATGTCGAGGTCAAGCAACGGCCGCAACCCCAATCGGGCCAGGAGCCGGGCGTGGCCCGGCTCCGGGGACCGATGGGCGGCCAGGCAGTGATCGAGGGCGCCCCCGGCCACCAGGGCCAACGGTGCCACGGCCGCGGTCACCACGTATCCATCCAGTAGGACCGGCACCGAACGGCGGCGGGCTTCCAGGGCTGCCCCGGCCAGGGCAGCGAGCTCCGCTCCACCAACCTCCCTGAGGACCTCCAGAGGACCGGCTCCGGCGATCCGTCTGCGAGCGGCCCGGACCACGGCGGTCTTTCGGGCCATCCCCCCGGCATCCAGACCGGCTCCGGGGCCCACCCAGTCGGCCGCCGGCCCCCCGAACAGCGCCGCGCTCACCGCCGCGGCGGCCGTCGTGTTGCCGATCCCCATCTCGCCCAGGACCAGCAGATCAACCGCCAGACCGGCCACAGATCTTCGGCCCACCTCGACGCACTCTGCGAACCGTTCCTGATCCAGCGCCGCCTCGACCGCCAGGTCGCCGGTCGGAAACCCCACGCCGACGTCCACCACGGCGACTTCGACGCCTGCCTGTCGACCCAGGGCCGGCGCGGTGGCCGCACCGGCCTCGACCGCCTTCACCACCGAGGCGGTAACCGAGGAGGGATAGGCCGTGACTCCTCGCGCAGTGACCCCGTGATCGCCGGCGAAGAGCACCGCACCGGGGCGGCGGACGGCGGGGCGGTCGGTGCGCTGCCAGCCGGCGAGCCAGGTCGCCACCTCATCCAGACGAGATAGGGAACCGGCCGGGCGAAGGGTGCGTCCGGCGCGCGCGGCGACCGCCGCCCGGGCGGCTCGGTCGGGTCCGGGGAGGTCACCCAGAAGACGGACGAGCTCTTCAGACCCTGAGGTCACGGATCTCATCCATCCTGGCCAGGTCCACCACTCGGCCGGCCACCACCAGCAGCACCTGGTCGGATGCCTCGGCCCAGAGCTGGTTCACCACACCGAGGCGGTCGCGGTATCGGCGAACCGAGGCGTCCACGGGCACGATCCCCCACCCGACCTCGTTGCTTACCACGATGGTGGGAGCCGACCGAGTGGTTGCCATCCGAGCGGCATCTGCGGCTTGGAGCTCGATGGTGGCGTCGTCATTCCCCGCTTCGATCAGGTTGGAGACCCAGAGCGTCAAGCAGTCAACGATCGCCGCCGCGTCGATCGGTATCTTCCGAAGGGCCGACTCGAGGTCGATCGGCTCCTCCACGGTCTCCCAGGACGCCGGGCGGTCCGCTCGGTGGCGAGCGATCCGGTCGGCCATCTCCTGGTCTCGAGCCTCCGCCGTGGCGACCACTCCCACCGGCCCGCCCCAGGCCGCAGCCATCCGGACGGCCGTTCGGGACTTCCCGCTTCGGGCCGGACCGAGCAGCAGGGTGATGCCCATCAGGAGTCGATCCGGCGGCGAGGAGGACGGACGGAACGCGCCTTTGGTGGGAGGGTGCTCGTGGCGGTCGCTCCAAGGGAACGCTGCTTCGGGGAACGGGACGGTCTGGCCGGCGCCACCAGCAGTCCCCAGTCGTCCTGAACCACTCGGACGTCCGCTCCGTAGTGGCGACCGATCAGGTTCGGCGTCAAGACCTCCTCGGGCGGGCCATCCGCGACGACCCTTCCCCCACCGAGCAGTACCAGCCGGTCTGCGAACTGCCCGGCCAGGGTGAGGTCGTGCATGGCGCTGAGCACGGTGAGCCGGCGCTCGGTCCTCAGCTCATCGAGCAACTCGAGAACCTGCTGCTGATGGCCGATGTCGAGGGCGGTGGTCGGCTCGTCGAGCAGGAGGACCGGGGCCTCCTGGGCCAGGGCTCTTCCCAAGAGGGCGCGCTGAAGCTCGCCGCCCGAGAGCGACCCCAGCGATCGATCCGACAGCGGCGACAGCTCCAGTCGGTTCAGGATGGCCGTCGAGACCTCCAGATCGCGGCGGCCCTCGGTACCGAAGTAGGAGATGTACGGCGTCCGGCCGAGGAGGACGTAGTCCGCCACCGTCATCGAGGCGGGCACCGCGGGGCGCTGGGGAAGGTAGGCCACCAGGCGAGCCAGACGACGACGACGGAGGCTGGAGATGGGCACGCCGTCCAGCCGGATCGTGCCGGCGTGGGGGACCAAGCCGGCCACGGCCCGGAGGAGCGAGCTCTTGCCGGCGCCGTTGGGGCCGATCAACGCGACCCACGAGCCCGCCGCCACCTCCGCCGAGACATCGGCCACCGCCCGAGTACCGTCATAGGCCACGGACGCCCGCTCGATCCGGATCGCGGTCATCCCAGCCTCCGGCTCCGTCGCAAGATGACCAGGAAGAAGGGGGCCCCGAAGAACGCGGTGACCACCCCGATCGGGATCTCGGCGGGGGCCACCACCGTCCGGCCCAGGAGATCGCTGAGGATGAGGAACGCGGCGCCAAAGGCCACCGACAGCGGCAGGACCAAACGATAGCTCGAGCCCACGACAAGTCGGACCGTGTGCGGGACGATGATCCCCACGAAGCCGATCAACCCGCTCACGGCCACGGCCGCCGCCGTCCCCATGCTGGCCGCCGCGACAACGATCAGCCGGACCCGAGTGCTCCGGACCCCCAGGCTGTCCGCTTCCTCATCACCGACGCTCAGGACATCGAGGTGCCGACGGTGGACCAGGATGGCCGCCACCGCCACCACCGCATACGGAAGGATCAGCAGGACCTGGTCCCAGCCGGCGGTGCCCAACGTCCCCAGGATCCACGTGTACACCTGGCGGAGAGTCTCGGACTCCTGCTGCTGGACGAACGTCTGCAGGGCGGTGAGGAACGAGGCCATGGCAACGCCAGCCAGGATCAGGGTGGCCGCGGTTCGGGTCCTGCCCGTCGACCGACCCAGCACGTACGTGGCCGCTACGGCCAGGAGGGCACCGGCGAAGGCGGCCACCGGCCGCAGGTCGATCGACCAGCCGGCGAGTCCGGGCCCGTACGCCACGGCCAGCGTGACCCCCAAGCCCGCTCCGGCGGCCACCCCCAAGAGGTAGGGATCCGCCAGCGGATTCCGGAACACCCCCTGATACGCCGCCCCCGATAGGGCCAAGACCGCCCCCACCACCCCGCCCAAGACGACCCGAGGAAGGCGCAGCTCCCACAGGATCGCCGACTCCGCCGGCGATAGTCCTGAGGACAGGTCGACGAAGGGTAAGGCATCGAGGAGGTCGCGCCCGACCGCGCCGGGCGGGAGGGCGACCGGACCGATCAGCACTCCGGCCAGGCAGGCGGCCAGGAGGCACGCCACCCCGACCGCCATCGGCCCGGCCCGAAGCCCGGCTGTTCGGACCATCTCTGCGCCGAGCGGTGTCGCAGAGGTTTCGGTAGCGGTCATGACGAACCCGATGCGAACCGCTGCAGGGCTTCCACGACGGCCCGTAGGAAGTCGACGACCCGAGGTCCCCACCGTGAAGCGATGTCGTCGTCGAGCTCCACCACCGCCCCGTCCTGCACCGCACCGATCCGACCCCATCCGGGGCGCCGGGCCACGGTCTCCGCCGATTCGCCACAACACTTGGTATCCGACAGGAAGATGAAGTCCGGGTTCGCGTGGAGGATGTACTCGGCGGAGAGCTGCGGATAGCCGGTCCCGGCCCCCCGGGCGGCGTCGGCGATGTTCTCCAGGCCAACCAGGGCGTAGACCTGCCCGATGAAGGTGTCGCTGGTCACGGTGAAGTACGTGTCGTCCAGCTCGTGGTAGTACGTCGGCGCCCGCTGGAAGGTGGGGGCGGTGGCCACGAGCTCCTGGATATCCCGCTGCATGTCGGAGATCAGGGCGGCGGCTTCCTCCGTGTGCCCTGTGGTCGTTCCCAGCTGTTCGATCTGAAGGTACGTATCGCCCAGCGACTGCGCGGCCGGTTGAGCGAGGACCGGAAGGTCAAGGGCCTCCAGCGCTTTCTCCAGGCCGCCTGGATCCTCCGCCATGACCACCAAGTCGGGCTCGTATCCCGCGATCGCCTCGACGTTGGGCTCGTATCCCGAGAGGTCGGTCTGGGGTGCCTCCGCTGGGTAGTTCGACGCGTCGTCGACGGCCTCGACCTGGTCTCCGGCACCGATAGCGAACAACATCTCTGTGGACGTCGGCGAGAGCGACACGATGTGCTCGGGGCGTTCGGGGATCTCGACGGTGCCGTTGGCCGCCTCCACCGAGGCGGGGAACGCCGGGTCGGCACTCCCCTCTGAACCGCGCCTGGGCTCGGGTTGGGCCGCACACCCTGCCCCAACGATGGCGACCGCCCCCAGGACCAGCAGCCTCCGCATGCTTCCTCCTTCCCGACCGTCACGCGCGGCCGATCAGGCCGCCCCTGGGAAGGAAGGCGCCCCCGGCTCTGAGCCGGGGCGGACAGGCCCGCCTCCTTGACGCGAGGGACGGCTCCCTCCGTTCCCGAGGCAGGTCTCCTGACTCCCGGATCGTCGTTCCCTCGAGCCTTCCCGGGGGTTTCCCCCCAGTGGCATCCCTCGAGGTCGCTCCCCGGTCACAGTGGCGCGACCGTGCCGGATTCCCACCGGCTTCCCGTCGGGCTCCTCGCCCGGGCCGGACGGAGGTGCCGCCTCCGTCCCGGCCACCTCGGGACCGTCGTTCCGGAAAGGAGACTACCCCTTCGGGCTCCGGTCGACGAAGGGGGGCTTGACGACCTCGGCGAGGCCCCGGCGTCCACGGATGTCCACCTCCACGCGCTCCCCCGGGACCCACCGATCCGCCGGCGAGAGGTACGCCAGGGCGATGCCGACCTTCAGGGTGGGAGAGAAGGAGCCGCTGGTCGTCTCGCCGATGCGGTCGCTCTCGGTGACCACCGGGTAGTGGGCCCGGGGGATCAGCTTCCCCTCCATCCGGAGGGCCCGGAGCCTGGCCGGGATCCCCTCCCGACGCTGTCGGATCAACGCCTCTCGTCCGGGGAACGGTCCCTTGTCGATGGCCACCGCCCACGACAGGCCGGCCTCGAGCGGCGTCCGGTCCGGCGAGATGTCGCTGCCGTGGAGTGGATAGCCCATCTCCAGGCGAAGGATGTCCCGAGCCCCCAGGCCGCACGGCTCCAGGCCGACGGACCGCCCTCGATCGAGAAGGTCCCGCCACAGCGCCGGGGCCACGGCCTCCGGCGCGAACAACTCGAACCCTCGCTCGCCGGTGTATCCGCTCCGGGCCGCCACCAGCACGACATCCCGGTAGGACGCCTCCAGGCAGGTCATGTAGTCGAGCTTCGATGTCTCGGGGAACAACGAGCCGACGACGTCCAGGGATCTCGGTCCCTGCACGGCGATGGTGGCCACCTCCGGCCGGTGGGTGACCACCACGTCGGAACGCTCTTCGGCCGACAGGACCTCCAGGATGACCTCGGTGTTGGCCGCGTTGGGGACCACCAGGTACCGGTCCCCGGCGGGCCGGTACACGATCAGGTCGTCGACGATGCCGCCGTCGTCGTTCAGCACCAGGTTGTACTGGGCGCTCCCGACCGGGAGCGGAGAGACGTCCCCAGTCACCACTTCCTGGAGCCAGGCCTGCGCCCCGGCGCCCTCGACGTCGATCTTGCCCAGATGGGTGAGGTCGAAGACCCCGACCGCCCCCCGCACCGCGCGATGCTCGGCCAGCACCCCCCGGTACTCGATCGGCATCGACCACCCGGCGAACTCCCCCATCTTGGCCCCGAGGGCAAGGTGCTCCTCCTCGAGCGGCGTCCGGTTCAGGCCGACGTCCACGGCATCTCGCTGGTCACGGTGGTGGCGGTAGTATGACTGACGGTCGACGCTCGACCTCCGACGAAGGGACGCGCATGCCCGATTCGTTCGACGTCATCGTGATCGGGGCCGGTACCGGTGGTTACTCCGCGGCCCTCCGGGCCGCAACGCTGGACAAGCGGGTGGCGCTGGTCGAGCGAGACGAGCGGTTGGGAGGCACGTGCCTCCTCCGAGGATGCATCCCCACCAAGGCCCTCCTGCAGTCCGCCGCGGTCATGGACCAGGTCAACCGGTCGACGGAGTGGGGGATCACCGCTTCCGGCGAGCCTGAGTGGCCCAAGGTCCAGGAGTTCAAGGAGAAGATCGTCGACAAGCTCGTGGCCGGGCTGACCTCTCTGGTCAAGGCCCGGAAGATCGAGGTCGTGAAAGGAACGGCGAAGCTGGCCGGGCAGGGGTCCGTCCAGGTCGAGGGCCGGACCCTCCAGGCGCAGGGTGTCGTCCTGGCCACGGGATCCCAGCCCAAGCTGCTCCCTGGCATCGAGCTCGGCGAGCGGGTCATCACCAGCGACCAGGCCCTGGCCCTGGACCGCATCCCCGGCTCCGTCGTTGTGATCGGGGCCGGCGCCGTGGGGCTGGAGTTCGCCTCCCTGTACCGGTCGTTCGGGGCCGAGGTGACCCTGGTCGAGGCCCTCGACACCCTGGCTCCGCTGGAGGACGAAGACATCTCGAAGGAGGTGGCCCGGGCGTTCCGGAAGCGCGGCATCACCGCCCATGCGGGGGCCAAGGTTCAGGACGTCACCGAGGCGGGCGACGGCGTGACCGTGACATTCGAGTCCGGCGGGAAGACCCAGGAAGTCACGACCGAGATCTGCCTGGTGGCGGTGGGGCGAGGCCCGGTGACGGACGACCTCGGCCTGGAGGGGGGCGGGGTCGAGCTCGATCGCGGCTACGTCAAAGTCGACGGTCAACTCCAGTCAAGCGTCCAGGGCGTGTGGGCCGTGGGCGACGTGACCACCACACCCTTCCAGTTGGCCCACGTGTCCATGGCCGAGGGCATCGCCGTGGCCGAACGGATCGCCGGACAGGACGTGGCCGAGCTCGACTATGCGGGGGTTCCCAGGGTCACGTTCTCCACCCCGGAGATCTCCTCGGTCGGGCTGACCGAGGCCCAGGCAAGGGAGCGGGGCCACGACGTCGTCACCGACCGGTTCAGCATGCAGGGCCTGGGCAAGGCGAATATCGTCGGCGAAGGCGGCACGTGCAAGGTCGTGGCCGAGAAAGATGGCCCCGTCCTCGGCGTCCACCTGATCGGGCCGCACGTCACCGACCTGGTAGCCGAAGCCATGTTGATCACGAACTGGGAGGCTATGCCCGCGGAGGTCGCCGCCCTGATCCATCCGCACCCCACCCTGTCCGAGGCGGTCGGCGAAGCGCACCTGCACCTCGCCGGCAAGCCCCTGCACACGATGTGAGGAGGACGACGTGGCCACGCCGGTGAAGATGCCCCAGCTCGGGGAGACGGTCGTCGAGGGAACCATCGTCAAGTGGCTGAAGGGCGAGGGGGACGACATCGAGCGTGACGAGCCACTGTTCGAGATCTCCACGGACAAGGTCGACACCGAGGTTCCCTCGCCGGTCGCCGGCACGCTGAAGGAGATCAAGATCCAGGAGGGAGAGACGGTGAGTGTGGGCACGGAGCTGGCCACCATTGAAGAGGCCGGCGGCGACGGCCAGGCCGCGGCGCGACCCGAAGGACAGGCCGAGGCCCAGCAGGAGGAGCCCAAGGAGGCCGATGAAGGCGTCCCGGCGGAGCCCCAGACCCGGGAGCCCCAGCCGCCGCCCCCGCCCCAGCCGCAGCCCCAACCTCCCCCGCAACCCCAGCCGCCCCCCGAGCCGGAGCCGGCCCCCCGGCCGGAGCCCGAGCGCCCTCCCCAGGCACCGGCCGCGACGGCCACCGTGGAGCGGGGCCCCAGGAGCCACATCCTGTCTCCATTGGTTCGCCGGCTGGCAGAGGAGAACAGCATCGACCTCAACCAGGTCAAGGGGACGGGCACGGGCGGCCGGATCACCAAGAAGGACATCACGACGTTCATCGAGTCCGGCGGGGCCGCCGCGCCGGCCCCGACCGCCGCTCCCGCCGGAGCTCCGCAATTACAGGCCGTCCCGGAGCCGGCTCCCGCCCCGGCGGCCCCGGCGGCCCCGGCGGCCCCGGCGGCCGGGCGGCCGGCCGGCGAGCGGGAGGAGGTTCGCCCGATCTCGCACATCCGAAAGCGGATCGCCGAGAACATGGTGGGCTCCCTTCAGTCGTCCGCCCGGGCCTGGAACCTGGTCGAGGTCAACGTGGAGAATCTGGTCCGGCTGCGCGAGCGGGCCAAGGGCCGGTTCAAGGAGCAGGAGGGCATCTCCCTGACCTACATGCCGTTCCTCGCTCGGGCGATCTGCGACACGCTCCACGCGTTCCCCGATGTCAACGCCCGACTGAACCTGGAGGAGGGAACGGCCACGTATCACAACTTCGTCAACCTGGGGATCGCGGTGGCCTACGACGAGGGTCTGATCGTCCCGATCATCCGGGGCGCCGACGAGATGAACGTCGTCGGGCTGGCCCGGACCATCAACGACGTGGCCACCCGGGCCCGGTCGAAGAAGCTGAAGCCCGACGAGGTCCACGGTGGAACGTTCACCATCACCAACCCCGGTCCGTTCGGGTCAATCATCAGCGTGCCGATCATGAATCCCGGCGAGACGGCGATCCTGGCCTTCGACGCGATCGAGAAGCGGCCCGTGGTGGTGGACGACTCCATCGCCATCAGGCACATGGTCTATCTGTCGATGTCCTGGGACCATCGGATGATCGACGGGGCCGTCGCGGCCCAGTTCCTCGGCCGGTTGAAGCAGAACCTGGAGACGTGGGACTTCACCCCGGAGGTCCAGGCCTACCTTGGCTGAGCTGCAGGCCTGGCTGGCCACGCCCGGGGTCGTCCGGTACGGCGTCGCCTACGACCTGATGCACGACCTGGCCGAGCGGCGGGCCGAGGGCGACGTCCCAGACGTCCTTCTGTTGCTCGAGCATCCGCCGGTGTTCACCGCCGGGCGGAGGACGGACCCCTCCCACCTCCTGCTGGCCGAGGAAGAGATTCACCGCCGGGGAGCGGAGGTCCACCACGTCGACAGGGGAGGGAGCGTCACCTTCCATGGACCCGGCCAGCTGGTCGGCTACCCGATCATCGACCTCGGGCCCCGGATGGATGTCGTGGGGTATCTGCGCGACGTAGAGGAGGTCTTGATCCGGGCGTGTCGTGACCTCGGCGTCGAGCTCGGCCGGAATCGCGACACCGGCGTGTGGGCGGGCGATCGAAAGGTGGGCGCCATCGGCGTCCGCATGTCGCGATCGGTGACGCTCCACGGATTCGCCCTCAACTGCTCCACGGACCTTTCGTGGTTCGGGGCGATCGTCCCGTGCGGCCTGGCCGATCGGGGGGTGACCTCGCTGACCGAACTCGCCGCGAAGCCGATCGCCGTGGCCCAGGCCATCCCGGCCGTGGTTCGCCGGTTCGAAGAGGTGTTCGACCGTCGGCTCGTCGCCGCCCCCCTCGACCTCCTGGGGGATCCGCGGACCCGGACGCCTGTTTCGGCCTGACCTCAGGGGTTAGCATACCGAGCGCCGGGAAAGAACCCCCCAAGCACGGAAAGGAGGCACACGATGCCCAACCACGTGCACACGCACGGGGATGCTCCGCCCCATGAGCACGCTGACGCGACGCCCGGACACACGCATGACGCGTCGGGAAACGTGATGGCCGGCACAGACAGTCGCGGCTTCGGTACGGCACCCCCGGCCGGGACGACCGCAGCGGGGACGACCGCAGCGGGGACGACCGCCGCCGGAGCGACCGCCGCGTCGCATACCCATCCCGGCATGGGGGAACACACCCATGCCGATCCCACCCCCGGCCACGACCACGACGAGGCGCGGCGGGAGGAGGTGGTGGTGGGACCGAGCGGCGGCGGGATGGCCGCCCGGATCCTGTTCACCCTCCTCGGCGCGGCGGGATTGATCGCCGGGGCCTTTCTCTCGTGGGCGTTCGGTGACGCGGGCGTAAACGTCGAGAACCAGGTCTTCTACTCGACCAACGTCCAGGGCGAGGCCAGCCTGGTGACTTCCGCAGGCGCGATCGTCATCCTGCTCGGCATCTTGGCCCTCCTGGGCCTGGTGTTCAGGACAGGATGGCTCACCACGCTCGCCGGCGTGCTCGGGATCGTCGCCTTCGCCCTGGTGCTGATCACGATCTTCCGCGTCGATGGCGGCGTTGCCGACGTCGACCTCGGGCTCTGGCTGGTCCTGGCCGGCGGGGTGCTGGCCGTCATCGGCGG
>DASQTB010000082.1:0-11115 GCA_035642095.1 Actinomycetota bacterium
CGCACGCCAGGTCGTGCTAGGGCCAGCGTGCGAGGCCCGCACCGGTTTTATGCGCAATCCGCTGGCGCAGCCAATGGGCGGCCCCGCTCCCTGAAATGGGCCGGAGTCATCCGGCCAGGTCAGGCTACCTCTGAAGTGCCCTCTGAAGTGCCCCCGGGAGGACTCGAACCTCCGCACCTGGTTCCGGAGACCAGTGCTCTATCCCCTGAGCTACGGGGGCTCCACGGTCAATGGTAACAATCCGCCCTGGGGGGGGCGGTGTCCGGGCGGATCACCGTCGGTATGATGGCCTGGTTTGAGGGGGACGGGCGCACCGATCAAGGTTCTGGCCGCCGATGACGACCCCGTGATCCTCCGGCTGATCGAGGTCAACCTCTCGCTGGAGGGGTTCGACGTCGAGACGGCGGCCCGGGGCGAGGATGTCCTGGCCAAGGCGCAGGACGTGGGTCCCCAGGTGATCGTCCTCGACGTGATGATGCCGGGCATGACCGGGTGGGACGTGGCCCGCCAGCTCAGGGCCGACGCGGCAACCGCGCACATCCCGATCGTGTTCCTCTCCGCCCGGACCCAAGAGGAGGACCGGCGTATGGGGCAGGAGCTCGGAGTGGCCGAGTACGTCAGCAAGCCCTTCGACCCGGGCGACCTGGTGGGCACGATCCGCCGGCTGGCGGACCGGGCCTGAGCAGAGGGACTGCCTCGTGATCGAGCGGCAGCTCGCCGATCTCATCCGAACGGCCGCCCTGGAGCTGTGGCCGGGACTCGACGAGGCCGGCATCGAGTTCGAGGTCGTTCGGCCCCGGCAGAAGGAGCACGGGGACTTCTCCACGAACGCCGCCCTGGTGATCGGGGCGGCCAAGGAGCTGAATCCCCGGCAGGTGGCGGAGGATCTGGTCCGTCGCCTTCCCAGGTCGGAGGTCGTGGCGACGACGGAGGTAGCCGGCCCCGGGTTCATCAACTTCACGCTGTCCTCCGGCTGGCTCTACCGGGTCCTGGACCAGATCGAGCGGGCCGGGGACCGGTACGGTCGGATCGACGCCGAGGAGCCGCTGTCCGTCCAGATCGAGTTCGTCTCCGCCAACCCCACCGGACCCCTGCACATCGGACACGCTCGCAACGCGGTCCTGGGCGACGCGCTGGCCAGCGTCCTGGAGGCGGCCGGCCACCGGGTCCAGCGGGAGTACTACATCAACGACGCCGGCCGGCAGATGGACCTTTTCGGGGCCTCGGTCGAGGCCCGGTATCTCGAGCTCCTCGGGCGACCGGCCTCGCTGCCGGACGAGGGCTACCGGGGCGCGTACGTCGTCGACCTCGCCCAGGAGATCCGGGCCGAACACGGGGACGCGCTGGCCGATCTCCCGGTCGGCCAGCGCGCGGCCGAGATCAAGGAGGAAGCCGAGCGCCGCATCTTCGTGTGGATCCGGCGAACGCTCGACCGATTCCGGGTCCGGTTCGACTCCTGGTTCTCAGAGCGGTCACTCCACGAATCTGGACAGATCGCGGCGGCGGTCGAGAAGCTTCGGAGCACGGGTCACGCCTACGACCAGGAGGGGGCGGTCTGGTTCCGGTCGACGGTGTTCGGCGACGACAAGGACCGCGTGCTGGTCAGGAGCAACGGCAACCCCACGTACTTCGCCGTCGACTGCGCGTACCTCCTCAACAAGTTCGACCGGGGCTTCGACCACCTGGTGTACGTGTGGGGAGCCGATCACCACGGAGACGTGGCTCGGGTGAAGGGCGCCGCCCGGGCGCTGGGGTTCGATCCCTCCGCGGTGGAGCTCCTCCTGTACCAATTCGTATCGTTCTCCCGCCGGGGCGAACCCGTCCGGATGAGCAAGAGAACGGGCGACGTGGTCACCCTGGACGAGCTCCTCGACGAGGTCGGTCCGGACGCGGCCCGGTACACCCTCGTGGCTCGGTCGGCGGACACGCCCATCGATTTCGACGTCGAGGCCGTGACCCGGCAGAGCCTGGACAACCCCGTGTACTACGTGCAGTACGCTCACGCCCGGATCGCCAGCCTGATCCGGTTCGCCGAGGAGCGAGGGACGAAGCTCGAGCCGTTCGATCGCGTCGAGCCGGACCGACTGACGCACCAGACGGAGCTCGACCTCCTCCGGAAGCTGTCCGACTACCCGGAGCAGGTTCGACACGCCGCCGACCTCCGGGCTCCCTACCGGCTGGCCCGATACGCCGAGGAGCTGTCGGCGGACTTCCACCGCTTCTACACCGAATGCAGGGTCGTCACCGAGGACGGCGAGCTGACCCAGGCCCGGCTCCACCTTTCCGCGGCCACCCGTCAGGTCCTGGCCAACGTCCTGGCCCTGCTCGGGGTCACGGCGCCGGAGTCGATGGAGCGCCTGGAGGAACGGTGACCGGACGGCCGCCCAGCGGGGGACCGGTGCCCGATGCCCCACCGCCGCCGGGCGTCGAGGTTCGCCCCGCGCGACCGAGGGACCGGAAGCAGGTGCTGCGCCTCCTCCAGGAGGTCGCCGCCGAGGCCCGGTTCATCCGGACCGAGACCGTCGACCAGGAGCGGTCCCGACGCGAGGGGCGGAGGATCCGGATCTCGTGGACACTGGATCGTGCCACCATCGTGGCCACGGTGAACGGGAGGGTGATTGGGAACCTCGGCATCTTCCGGGAGGCGGCGTCGGCGGGACGGCACGTCGCCGCCCTGGGGATGATGGTGGCCCGTGACTGGCGCGGGCGGGGGGTCGGGTCCGCCCTCCTGGCCGAAGGGTTCCGGTGGGCTTCGTGGGCCGGCGTAGAGAAGGTCACCCTGACGGTGTATCCGGACAACGAGCCGGCCATCCGCCTGTATCGGAGGTTCGGCTTCGTGGAGGAGGGACGGCTGAGCGGACAGTCGAAGAAGTCCCACGGCTACGAGGACGAGATCTTCATGGCCCGGTGGCTGTGAGAAGCCCCGCCGCCGTGGGGCTCCTCGGATTCGGAACGGTGGGCTCGGCGGTGGCCCGGCTCCTGGAGGCCCACGCCCACGAGATCCGGGAGCGTGCCGGCGGTCCGGTCGGCGTCCACGCCGTCTCCCTGCGAGATCCGGACCGACCACGGGAGCGACCACCCGATGGGGTCCTGGTCCACACCGATCCGATGGCGGTCGTCGAGGATCCTCAGACGGAGATCGTGGTGGAGGTCATGGGCGGGATCGAGCCGGCCCGGACCCTGATCCACCGCGCGTTGGACCTGGATAAGCCCGTGGTGACCGCGAACAAGGAGC
Organism: Actinomycetota bacterium; assembly: GCA_035642095.1. Lineage (GTDB taxonomy): Bacteria > Actinomycetota > UBA4738 > UBA4738 > CALAEC01 > DASQTB01. The sequence goes on from DASQTB010000082.1 coordinate 3,236, forward strand.
TGCTGGCCAATCACGGCGGCGAGCTGTTCGAACATGCAGCGACCCGCCACGTCGGTCTGTACTTCGAGGCCGCCGTGGCCGGAGGGATCCCGCTGATCCGGCCCCTGCGAGAGTCGCTGGTGGGGGAGCGCATCGACCGGATTCTGGGCATCGTCAACGGAACCACGAACTACGTCCTCACTCGGATGACCGAAGACGGGACGGCCTATGAGGCCGCTCTGGCGGATGCGCAACGTCTCGGGTACGCGGAGCCCGATCCAACGGACGACGTCGAGGGGTTCGACGCCGCGGCGAAGTGCGCCATCCTGGCGTCGCTGGCCTTCCACACCCGAGTCATGGTCGGCGACGTGCATCGGGAGGGGATCGCCCGGGTCTCGGTGGAGGACATCGAGTTCGCCCGGCGGCTGGGGTACGTGGTGAAGCTCCTGGCGGTAGCCGAGCTCGAGGACGGAGACGTCGCGGTCCGGGTCCATCCCGCCATGGTTCCCGTCGATCATCCCCTGGCCGCCGTCCGGGACTCCTTCAACGCGGTGTTCGTTCACGGGCCGCACGTGGGAGAGCTGATGTTCTACGGGCGGGGCGCCGGGGGAGATCCCACGTCCGTCGCCGTGGTGGGCGACGTCGTCGCCGCGGCCCGCGAGAGGGGGGCCGGATTTCCCTCCCCGTGGTTCGACGAACGTCCGGTCCGGCCGATGGAGCGGATGGAGGCGCAGTACTACCTGCTCCTCGACGTGGTCGATCGGCCCGGCGTGCTGGCCCAGGTGGCGGCGGCCTTCGGGGACCATCGGGTGTCGATCAAGAGCGTGTGGCAGGAGGGGACCGGGGACGACGCCCTGCTGGTCCTGATCACCCACCGGGCCAACGAGGGAGCGCTCCAGGCCACGGTGCGGGCTCTGGAGGGCCTGGAACCCGTGCTCGAGGTGCGAAGCGTGCTCCGGGTGGAGGGGGAGGAGTAGCCTGTGGCCGGGCCGTGGCGGGGAGTCATCGCCGAGTATCGCGACCGACTCCCGGTGAGCGATTCCACCCCGGTGGTGACGTTCCTGGAAGGAGGGACGCCGCTGGTCCCCTCGGAGCCGCTGTCGGAGGACACGGGCTGCCGCGTCTTCCTGAAGTACGAGGGAACCAACCCGACCGGATCGTTCAAGGACCGAGGGATGACGGTCGCGGTGTCCCGGGCTTTGGAGCGCGGCGTGAAGGTGGTGGCCTGCGCGTCGACGGGCAATACCAGTGCCTCGGCGGCCGCCTACGCGGCCCGCGCCGGCTTGACCTGCGCCGTGGTGGTTCCTCGAGGCGGCGTCGCCGCCGGGAAGCTGGCCCAGACCCTGGCCGCGGGGGCCCGGGTCCTGGAGGTCGATGGATCGTTCGACCAGGCCCTCCGGATCACCCGTGAGCTGGCCGAGCGTTATCCCGTCGAGCTGGTGAACTCGATCAACCCGGACCGGATCGAGGGCCAGAAGACGTGCGCCTTCGAGATCTGCGACGTCCTGGGGCGCGCTCCGGACCTCCACCTGATGCCGGTGGGGAACGCCGGGAACATCACCAGTCACTGGAAGGGCTACACGGAGGAGCGGGAGGCGGCGGCGATCGACCGGTTACCCAGGATGTTCGGCTTCCAGGCGGATGGTGCGGCCCCGATCGTGCGGGGCGAGCCCGTGGACGCCCCCGACACCGTGGCCAGCGCGATCCGCATCGGCAACCCAGCCTCGTGGCAGGGCGCGGTGGCCGCCGCCGACGAGTCGGGCGGGGAGATCATGGCCGTCTCCGACGACGACATCATGGCCGCATACGACGGGCTGGCCCGGCAGGGGCTGTTCTGCGAGCCGGCGTCGGCCGCCTCCGTGGCCGGTCTCCGGCTCCTGGCCCGGACCGGGCGGTTGGAGCGCGGTCAGGTCGTGGCCTGCGTCCTCACCGGCCACGGGCTCAAGGATCCCGACACGGCCCGGGCGGAGGCGGGTCAACCGGTTCCCATCGAGGCCGAACCCGACGCCGTCGCGGCGGAGCTCGGCCTGTAGCCGATGCGGATCATCGTGCGCCTGCCGGCCACGGTGGCCAATCTCGGTCCGGGGTTCGACACCCTGGCTCTGGCCCTCGATCTGTGGAACGAGGTGGAGGTCGACCTCGAGGCGTCGCCGGCGGTCGAGGTGCGGGGCCAGGGTGTGGGAGAGCTCCCCGAGGACGCGTCGAACCTGGTGTTCCGGGCGATGGCGCACCTCGCCGGCGAGGCCGGGGGAGCGCTGCCACCGTTCGCCCTTCGGTGCACGAACCGCATCCCGCTGGAGCGCGGGTTGGGCTCTTCTGCCGCCGCCGTGGTCGGGGGCCTCGTCGCCGCCGACCGCGTCCTGGGGCTGGGCCTCGAGCCCGATCGACTCCTCGACGTCGCGGTGGAAATCGAGGGCCATGCCGACAACGTGGCGGCCTGCCTTCGGGGGGGTCTGGTGATCGCGTACCTCTCCTCAGATGGGTGGCGGGCCGAGCGTCTCGATCCCCACGACGACCTCCGTCCGGTGCTGGTCATCCCCGAACACGACCGCATCGCCACCGACGCCGCCCGACGGGTCCTACCGCGGGACGTTCCGCTGGCCGACGCGGCGTTCAACGCCGGCCGGACGGCGCTGGCGGTGCTGGCCCTGACTCGGAACCTCGACGTCTTGCCGGTCGCTCTGGAGGATCGACTCCACCAATCTCGGCGACTCCCCCTGGCACCGGGCTCCCGAGCGGTGTTCGACCAGCTCAGGGCGGCCGGGGTGCCGGTGTGCGTGGCCGGAGCCGGCCCGTCGCTGCTGGCGTTCGAGACCGGCGGCGTCCCGGTGCCGGAGCCGGGACCCTCGTGGAGGACCCTCCGCCTACAGGTCGCTCGGAACGGCGCCGATGTCCGCTTGGAGGGACATTGAGCGCGCCCCGCGACGACCCTAGACTGGAGCTGATGCCCGACGGGGCCGACGGCCTCCTTCCCGAGTCCCTTCCCTCGACACCCGTCCCTCGGGTTCCGGTCGTGGCGGATCTCCCCGGCAAGGTGCTCGCCGTCAAGGAGGACGAGACCTTCCTGTACTCCGACATCGAGGGGAACCTCGATGACCGGGTCGAGCTGGGCCTGGGACTCTACTACCGCGATACCCGGTTCCTCTCGAACTACCGGCTCAAGATCTCCGCCCGCGACCCCATCCTGCTGTCCTCATCGGGGGAGCGTGTGTACGTCTCGCACGTTGACCTGACCAACCCCGATCTGTACGACGAGGAGAGGGATCCCGTTCCCCAGCACACCCTGAACATCAGGCGGATCCGGGCGATCAAGGATCGGCTGTACGAGCGGATCCGGGTGAAGAACTACAACCCGTTCCGGATCGAGATCGACGTCACGCTGACGTTCGGTGCCGATTTCGCGGACATCTTCGAGGTCCGCGGCCTGTCGAGGCAGACCAGAGGCACGTACGAGCCGCCCCGGAGCGGCGACCGCTGGCTCGAGTTCGGCTACCACGGAGAGGACGAGGTCCGCCGGCGGACCCGGATCGAGTTCGGGGTCATTCCCCAACGGGTGGAGATCCGAGGCGACCTGGCCGAGGCGTCGTTCCGGGTCCGACTGGCCGGTCACGAGACGAAGACGGTCTCGCTGACCGTCGAGCCCATCGTGGGCCAGAGCCGAGCGGCTCCCGCGGACTTCGACGAGGTCGTCCACGGGCTGCGGCACTCCTACGAGGATTGGGAACACGAATGCACTCGGATCCGAACCGACAACGAGCTATTCGACCAGCTCCTGGTCCGGGGGCTCCGGGATCTCCGAGCCCTGTACACCAAGACCGACGGAGGGGGGATCATCGCCGCCGGCATCCCCTGGTACGTGGCCGCGTTCGGGCGCGACACGCTGATCACCGCGCACCAGATGCTCATGCTGTCGCCCGGCCCGGCCCGAGACAGCCTCCAGGTCCTGGCCGAGCATCAGGGGACCAAGGTCGACGACTGGCGAGACGAGGAACCGGGGAAGATCCTCCACGAGATCCGGAAGGGCGAGCTCGCCGGGGCCGGCCTGCTTCCCCACACCCCGTACTTCGGCTCGGTCGATGCCACGCCCTGGTTCCTCATCCTCCTGGCCCAGTACTTCCGATGGACGAATGATCTCGGGTTCGTGAAGGAGATGCTCCCCGCGGCCGAGGCGGCGCTGCGGTGGATCGACGAGTACGGCGATCTCGACGGCGACGGCTTCGTCGAATACCGCAGCCGGTCCTCCCGCGGCCTGCGGAACCACGGGTGGAAGGACGCCCACGACTCCGTCATGCACGCCGACGGCTCGATGGCGGAGCCGCCGATCGCCCTGGCCGAGGTACAGGCGTACGTGTACATGGCCCGGACCCGGATGGCCGACGTCTACTCGGCCCTCGAGGACTACGAGCAGGCGGTGCGGCTCCGAGACCAGGCCACGGTCCTTCGCCGTCGATTTCAGGAGGCGTTCTGGGTGGAAGAGGACGGCTTCTTCGCCGGGGCCCTGGACGGCGACAAGCGGCCCGTCCGGACCCCGGTCTCCAACCCGGGGCACGGTCTGTATTGCGGCATCCTCGAGCCAGGGCGGGCCGAGGTCGTGGCCCGGCGCCTGTTCGAGCCGGACATGTTCTCCGGGTGGGGCATCCGGACGATGAGCAAGGATGCCGCTGGCTACAACCCGATGAGCTACCACAACGGCACGGTGTGGCCCCACGACAACGCGTTGATCGCGGCGGGGCTGAAGCGGTACGGGTTCCTGGACCAGACCAATCGGGTGGCCACGGCGATGTTCGAGGCGGCCCAGTTCGCCGACTACCTACGCCTCCCCGAGCTGTTCTGCGGTTTCACCCGCCGGACACCGAGCCCGCCGGTCCAGTACCCGGTGGCCTGCTCGCCCCAGGCCTGGGCCGCGGGAGCGCCGTTCCTCCTCCTCCAGGCGATGCTGGGGATCAGCGCCGCGGCGCACGAAAACGTCCTCACGGTGAACAAGCCCCACATGCCGACGTGGCTGAACGAGGTGGAGATCCGGAACCTCAGGGTCGGGGATTCGACCCTCTCCCTGGTGTTCCGTCGGGAGGGTGAGACCACCGGATTCTCGCTCCTGTCACGGGAGGGCAACGTTCGGGTGGTGATGGAGGAGTAGCGGTCCGACCTAGTCGAGGCAGGGGCCGGTGCCGACCGGTGAGGATCGGGCTTGGGCGTCGTCGATGCGGGGCTCCACCTCGGCGGCGGTGAGGGCATAGCCGATCCCCTCGTCTGCGGTGGCCGCGGCGAACACCACGCCGGCCACGTCCCCGCCGGTCGTGACGAACGGACCCCCCGAGTTGCCGGGATGAACGTCGGTCTGGAGCTCGTACACATCTCGGCGCACCACATCCCGGCCGTAGATGTCCCGCCCGACCGCCGCGATGGTCTGGAGGACGGCCGCCGGCTCGCCGGAGAGGTCGTCGCCGCCGGGGAACCCGAGGACTGCGCCCTCGGCCCCGCGCTCCAGCTCGATCGGGTCCAGATCGAGGGGCGCCGCGACGTTCTCGGACGGCCGGAGGACCGCCAGGTCGAGACCGGGGTCGAACAGCACCGTCGTCGCGGAGAATGAGCCGCCGTCCTGCAGCTGGACCGTGGGACGGGCCACTCCCGCCACGACGTGGGCGTTGGTGATCACCACCCCGCCAGCTGCTACGAAGCCGCTTCCCTGGCTGATCCGTCCGCAGGCCGGGCCGACGATCCGGACCGTGCTCTGGTCGGCCGCGTCGAAGGCCCGGGCCGCCTCAGCCCGGGTCGGGGCCTCGACGGGTCCGGCGGGGGCCGGGGGAAGGCCGGCGAACACCTCGGGGAAGCCGAACCGGTCCAGGAAGGTGCGGACCTGGGCGAGCAGTGACGGCGGCCTGGGCAGGACAGCGTCGATGCCCCGGACGATGGCCGATTCCCGGATCTGGCGGGACAGCACCGGGAACGGCCCCTGGACCAGGTTGAACGCCAGGAACCACACCGTGACCAGAGCGGCGACCATCCCCACCACGGACCCGGCGCCGGAATCGATCGGGTCGAGGCGGCTTCGCCGGGCCGCGGCCCAAACGCGGCGTCCGATCAGGAACCCGACCGCGTCGCCGGCCGCGGCCAGGGCGAGCAGGGTGAACAGTGCCGCGGCCGCTTGACCGAAGACGTCGCCGGCCAGCCGAGCGACCCGAGGCGCAAGCAGGGCACCGGCCACCAATCCGGCGATCAGCCCGGCGTACGTCATCAGCTGGAGAGCGGCGCCTCGGCGGAACCCGGTGACCACGGAGAGGCCGAGAAGCAGCAGGATGACGACGTCGAGGACGTTCACCGGGCGCCATCCTGTCACGGTCCGTGACAGCCCTCGGCGCCTCGCGTAGCCTTGAGTCGGTGCGCCGATCGCTCCTCCCCGCCGCGCTGGCGGTGGTCCTGGCCGGCGGCCTGGTTCCGGCCGGCGCCCAGACCTCCACGCCGGTTCCCGGGCCGACCGTCTCGCCTGGCCGCGCTGTCCCGCCGTGCACGATCGAGGGTGACGACGGCGCCAACACGCTCACCGGCACGCCCGGCCCGGACGTGGTGTGCGGGTACGGCGGCGACGACCTCCTGGAAGGCCTGGACGGAGACGACGTCCTCGACGGGGGGGAGGGGAGCGACACGGCGACGTTCGAGTCATTCCCGTGCTGCGTGCGTGCCGACCTCGGCGCCGGCACGGCCACCGGGGTGGGCACGGACCAGCTGGTGTCCGTGGAGAACCTCACCGGCACGCCCGGCGACGACGTTCTTCGCGGGAACCCCGGGCCGAATGTCCTCACCGGACTGGGCCGCACCGATCTGCTCTACGGCGGCGACGGTGACGACGTGCTCCTGGGTGGGAACGAGGACGACTTCCTGGCCGGCGAGGCCGGGGGAGGCATCCTGGACGGAGGGACGGGCGCCGACATCTGCGCGGAGGGGGTCGGGACGTCCTGCGAGCCACCCAGCCCGACGGATGGCAACGACGTCTCGGGACGGGTCGACGTCAGGGCCGTCGACACGGGGGGCGGGCTCGGAGTGTGGCGGGTGTCGTGGCGTCGGCGCCTGTCGAAGGGACGGCTGTGGGACGTCGGCTACGTCGTGGTGTCCGTCGACACGCGCGAGGGCCCGGCGTACGACTTCCACCTGGTGGCCCGGTCGACCCGTCGGCGCATGGTGGGGCTGTTGCTCCGAGATGGTGTCAGGAACCCCATCGGTGGGGTCGACGCTCGGAAGCCTGGCGGCCGGGGCGTGCTGATCTCGGTCGCCCTCGATCGACTGGCCGTCTCCCCGGAGCGGGCGTACTACCGGTGGGGGGTGCGGACGCTGTGGACCGACGGCCGATGCCGTCCCTGCCTGGACCTGGTTCCGAACGAAGCCGGCGGAGGGTACCCGACCCCGCTGGCCTAGCTCTCGACGCGGCCGGTCAGGGGGCGAGCGTCCCGGAGCAACGCGGCGGTCCGCCGAAGCATCGCGATCAGCACCCCCAGGCCGACCCCGACCAGCACCGCCGGGACGAGCTCGGGCGCGTGGGGCAGGAGTACCGGATCGAGGCCGTTCGGCCCTCGGGCCGCGGCGATCGCCACCACGATGAGGAGGGCGTTCCGGCCCAGGAGGAGCCCAAGGGGGCGGGACCCGCTACGTCCGAGGCAGCCGCAGGGCACCCGATCGCCCGACCGTCGCCGGAGGCGAACGAGCGCCGCCGAGAAGGCGACCAGGAGGCCGGCCGCCAGCGTGGCCCCGGCGTGGACGGCTCCGGCGATGACCAGGCCGGTGACGGCGGCCTCGGCGACGGGGACCAGCGCCGCCGCGGTGCTGGCGACCGGGGCGGGGAGACCGTGAGCGTCCACGACGGAGCGCCACCGGCGGGGACGGCGAAGCTTGGTCGCCGCCGCCAGGCC
>DASQTB010000083.1:0-3277 GCA_035642095.1 Actinomycetota bacterium
AAGATGAACCGGTCGATCGCCGACGTCCAGGGCGAGGCGCTCGTCGTGTCGCAGTTCACGCTGTACGGCGACACCAGCCGAGGCCGGCGTCCATCGTGGATCAAGGCCGCGCCGCCGGAGGTGGCGAACGGGAAGGTCGAGCAATTCGCCGCCGCGCTGGCCGCGTTGGGGGTTCCGGTGCAGACCGGGGTGTTCCGGGCCCACATGGAGGTGGAGCTGGTCAACGACGGTCCTGTGACGCTGATCCTCGAAGCCTGACTCAGCCGACCTGGCTCAGCTCGATGATGTTCCCCTCGCTATCCTTGAACCAGGCGGCCTTGACGTTCCCCATCGACATCAACCCGTTCCGCGTCTTGCCCATCTCGCCGAAGTCGTACTCCTCGAATGTGACGCCACGACTTCGCAGATCCTCCATCACCGACTCGAGGTTCTTGACCGTGAAACCGGCCGCCGTGTTCCGGGCGGTGCCCGCATATTGGCTGATGGTGAGGATGAACCAGGTGCCGTCGGCGCACCGGTACCAGGCGTTGGGGCCCATCTCCTCGGATGGGGTCAGACTCAGCTTCTCGCGGTACCAGGTTTTGGCCCGGTCGAAATCCGACGCGGGAAGCACCGCGTACACGGGAAACCGGTTCAGGTTCTCCATGCTTCCTCCTCAGTGAGATGATGCCCCCGAAGGGATGTCCACGCCAGTCCGACCAGGGAGGAAACGGTAACCGGCATCGCCGACCTGGGCTACGAGCGAGCGGCGTGGTTCAAGGATCCCGAGGGCAACATCCTGTCCCTCGGGCGGGCCACGGCATAGGCTTCGGATCCCGCCCGGTCATTCCCGGGCCTCGCAGCGGTCGCGGGCCTCGGCCATGAGGTTGCCGAAGACCCGGGCCGCCGTCGGGAAGGCGTGGATCGTGTCCGCCAGGACATCCACCGGAACGCGGTGCTTGATGGCCAGGGTCGGCTCGTGGATCAGCTCGCCCGCACCCGGACACGCAGCGAAGGCTCCCACCAGGACGCGACGCTCCCGGTCGACCACCGCGGTGATGTGGCCGGGCGAGCCCTCCAGGATGGGCCCGTCCGAGTGGCGTCGAGGCTCGATGGTGAATCCCCGGGCCGTCGCGGAGAAGTCCGAGGTCACCTCGAAGGCGTCGAGGCCTCGTTCCCACGCGTCCTGAACGGTCAGGCCGACGGTGGCCGTCTCGGGGTCGGTGAAGGTCGCCGTGGGAACGGCGTCGAGGTCGGCCCGGACGGCCTGCCCCACGGCCGCCCGAGCGGCGATCCGGCCCTGGTAATCGGCCACGTGGGTGAACTGGGGCCCCCCGGCGCAGTCCCCGGCCACGAACACGCCGTCCCCGATCGACATCCGCTCGCTCGGGGTGGCCCGACCTCGATCGTCGAGCACAACGCCGGCATCCTCGCAGCCCAGGTCCCGGAGGTCGGCGGCCCGCCGCCCCACGGCGACCAGCAGCTCGGCGGCCTCGATCGTGCTCCCGTCCGAGAGCGAGATCCGCCGGCCGGCCCCGCCTCGTTCGACCGACCTGGCCGTCACGTCGGTGAGGATCTCCACGCCCTCCTCCCGGAGCTGGGCGGCGACGACCTCGGAGCTCTTGGGGTGATCCCGGGGCAGGATGCGGTCCGTGCCCTGGATCACCGTGGTCTTGACCCCGAACCGGGCGTAGGCCTGGGCCAGCTCGATCCCCACCACGCCGCCGCCCATGACCGCGATGCTCGACGGGAGCTCGCGGAGCGACGTGCCCTGGTTGCTGGTCCAGTAGCCCGTCTCCTCGAGCCCGTCGACCTGCGGGATCACCGGGGTGGAGCCCACCGCCAGGACCACGTTCCTGGTTTCGACGGTGCGAGGGTTCTCCCCGTCGGACTGAACCTCGATCCGTCCCGGCGCCACCAGGCGAGCCGATCCCCGGATCACCTCGGCGCCCTCGTCCTCGAGCCCTCGAACGTGTCCGGCGTCGTCGGGGTACGGGATGTGCTCCCGGGAGATCATCCAGTCTCGCCGGGCCGAGGCTCGCTCCCACGGATACGTCGCCCCCAGGCCCCGCCGGCCGGCCGAGTCCAGCAGGGTCTTGGAAGGCATGCACGCCCAGAAGCTGCACAATCCGCCGAAGAGGTCACGCTCGATCACGGCCACCCGCGACCCGAGCCCCGCCGACAGCGACCCGGCCGCCTCCCCTCCGGCTCCCGCCCCGATCACGATCACGTCGTAGCTCACGCGCCCTCCTCCGGGTCGTTTCATCCTCCAACTCGGTTCGTCTCGGCGCCATTCCGGGTGTTGCGGGGCCGGAATGCTACGCTCGGCCAGCGGGTTGGACGATCCGAGCGTGAGCAGCAGGAGGCGCCGATGGAAGGGCCGGTGACCGAGTCGAAGGGACGAACCAAGACCCGGATGTCGTCGTGGCAGCGCTGGACCATGGTCGCCGTCGTGCTGGGATCGGGGATCGTCTTCCTCGACACGTCGGTCGTCAACCTGGCTCTTCCCACCATCGGCCGGGAGGTCCCCAGTCCCTGGCTCAACTTCGCCGCCCTGGAGGCTCAGTCCTACGTCACCAACGGCTACTTCCTCACTCTCAGCGCTCTGCTGATCCTGGCCGGAGCGCTGACCGACTTCTACGGCCGCAAGAAGATGTTCGGGCTCGGCCTGATCGGGTTCCTGCTGACCTCACTCCTCTGCGCGGTGGCGCCGAACATGGAGCTGCTGATCCTGTTCCGGATCCTCCAGGGCGCCGCGGGGGCGCTGGTGGTGCCGGGCTCGCTGTCGATCATCACCGCCAGCTTCGAGGGGGAGGAGCAGGGCCGGGCGTTCGGGCTGTGGGCCGGTGCCTCGGCGGCGACGACGATCCTCGGGCCGTTCGTCGGAGGCGTGCTGGTGAACTCGATCTCGTGGCGGGCGGCGTTCTTCATCAACGTTCCGGCCCTCCTGATCGCGATCTACGCCACGAGGCGAGGTGTGCCCGAGACGCGCGACGAGGAGTCGACGGGGCAGTTCGACTGGTTCGGCTCCCTGGTGGTGGCCCTGGCCGTGGGGGGCCTGGCCTTCGGGACGATCCGGGGCCAGCAAACGAACTGGCAGGGGGTGGAGGCCTTCGTCTCCCTGGTGGTCGGGGCCGTGGCCACTATCGCCTTCCCCATCCTGATGCTGAAGCGGGACCATCCCCTCGTTCCGCCGTCGCTGTTCCGGTCTCGGAACTTCACGGTGACGAACATCGGAACGTTCGTGATCTATGGAGCGCTCTACGTGTTCATCACGTTCCAGGGTCTGTTCCTGATC
>DASQTB010000084.1:0-4285 GCA_035642095.1 Actinomycetota bacterium
AGATTCCGATGGGATCCTCTCCGTCGCGGTCAGGGAGAGCGCAGGTCGGCTCGCAAACCGAAAGGAGCATCCCACAGATGGCCACATCCTCGTTCCACACGTCAGGGAATGCCGATCTCCATCGGAAGCGGCTGGCCGCCCACGCGGAACTCCTCGCGGTGTTCCTGGTCACGGTGAACCTGGTGGCGGCTTCGCCGAGCGCCGCCCAAACCACCGTCGTTCACCGGGTCAACGCCGGAGGACCGGCCGTGGAGGCCGATCCACCGTGGACGGCGGACACCGCGATCGGGCCCTCGCCCTTCCTGATCGGGACAGCCGGCACCTTCGCCACCACCCACCCCATCGACCTGAGCCACCCCTCCGTTCCCCCGGGGACCCCCCAGGACCTGTTCCAGTCCGAGCGGTGGGACCCGGTCCTTGCCCCCGAGATGGCGTGGGAGTTCCCGGTGGACCCCGGCCTCTACGAGGTGCGCCTGTACTTCGCCGACATCTTCCTAGGAACCCAGGCCCCCGGGGCCCGGGTCTTCGACGTGGCCATCGAGGACGCCCTGGTCTTGGACGACTACGACATCTTCGCCGACGTGGGGGGATATCGGGGGGTGGTGAAGTCGTTCACGGTCACCTCCGACGGTGTCCTGGACATCGACTTCGGCCACGTCGTCGAGAACCCAAAGGTCAGCGCGATCGAGATCCTCCCTGCCGCCCCCTCTCTCGGGGAGCTCCGGGCCACGCCCTCGGCCCTGTCCTTCGGCCGGGTGGTGGTGGGCCAGGCCGTGACCGAGGCCGTCCAGGTTCAAAACGCTGGAGGGCCGGGAGTTCCCGCCGTGATCCTGGAGGCCACCGCCATTACCGGGGCCAACGCCGGAGCGTTCTCCGACGACTTCGACGACGACGGGCAGGTCACCCTGCCCCCCGGAGCCACCGCCACGATCCAGGTCACCTTCGCCCCGATCGCCCCTGGAACCCAGGGGGCCACCCTGGAGATCGCTCACTCGCGGACCGGCTCTCCCCTGACCGTGGGCCTGTCCGGAGACGGGGTCGAACCGGTACCGAGCCCGTTGCCCACCGTGGATCCGCCGCCCATCCCGCCCACCACGCCCGACGAGATAGCGACATGTCTGGCCCGGCCGTCCATCACGGTCCTCCCCGCCAACCCCACCGCCGGGCTCACGGGCTCCTTCCCGGACGATCACACCTTCGTCGCCCTGGACCAGGTGAACACGCTCTATCCGGACGTCACGCGCCCCGTGGACGTGTCCACCGGCCTCCGGCCTTGCTGGGTCGGCGGAGTGTACATCGGCACCCAGTCCCGCGATGAGACGTGGGAGGCCGTGAAGGACGTGGGCGGGTCGGCCGTTCGCATCCGGAATCCGGGCGGGGCTTACGTCGCTGGGTTCCAGGCCGACAACCACCACGACGCATTCCAGTTCCGCTCCACCTCGCCGACCGACCCGGCCGTGGGGGATGGATGGGTGTTCGAGCATTCCTACGTCACCTACAACCGGGACGACGTGATCGAGAACGATGATCTTCTCTCGGGCACCGTTCGCGACGTGTTGTGGGATGGAACCCATGTTGGTTTCTCGGCGGCGCGAGACGGGAGCCAGCCCGACCAGTCCACCGAGCGCATCGTGTTCGAGAACGTCCACATCCGGCTTCAGGAAATGCCGTCCGCTCAGTACGGGATGGACCACGGCCACTTGTTGAAGTGGTCTTCCTACGCGCCCCGACCGGTGATCCGGAACAGCGTCTTCTTCATCGAGGACAACCACGCAGGTGAGTGGCCTCCGGGGACGGTCCTGGAGAACGTGACCCTAGTCTGGGACCCAGCCTCCGGCTCGGCCCCGTCGCTCGATCCGATGCCGGGGCTGACCATCACCACGGACACGAGCGTGTGGGAGAACGCCAAACAGCGATGGTTGGAACGCCACGGCTGCATATCGTTCGGTAGCTGTGCGAGGCTATTGAACCCGACGGCGCCGTGACGCCATCGGCAACGGTCGGGGCGTTCAGCTCGAGCTCCGTCAGTCGCCGGATAGGAGAGCGATCCCCGGACGGGGAAGGTCACCCTGAGGAGGGAAGGAGAACCGCCCGAGCGGGTGACCCATCGCCCCCCACGATTCTCAGCGGGAAGCAGACGAAGGTGTACGGGCCCGGCTCGACCCCGGACAGGTCCAGACCCTCCACGATCACCATCCCGCCCCCCAGGAGGGCCCGATGGACCGGGAAAGCCGGCGGCCCGTCCTTCTCCACCGACAGGAAGTCCACCCCAACGAGCCTGATCCCTCGGTCGACCAGCCACGCGGCGCCGTCCGGGGTCAGCGCGACGTAGTCTTCGGGGAACTCGACCGGCTGCTGCGACCACAGCTCGGAGTTGCGCGTCCGGCACAGCAGTCGCTCGGTGTCCTTGGGGATCCGCAGGTCCTCGAGCTCCGCCGGACCGATCCGGTCGACCGTCGCTAGGTCGGCCACCAGCGCCTCGCCGAAGAAGGCGTCGAGGTCGAGCGCGTCCACTCCGGCCCGTCCTTCCAGGAAATGGACCGGCGGGTCCACGTGGGTGCCGGTATGCGATCCGAGGTGGAGCTCGGAGACGTTGGCCGGGTCGCCTCGGTCCAGGCGCGCGCTCGGCTCGATCCTGATCCCGGGATCGCCCGGCCAGGTCAGCAGGTCCGGTCCGATCGGGAGCGAGACATCGATCAGGCGCGTCATCCAGTCCCTCTGTAACGTCATCCCCGCCACACGTTACTGAACCGCACACGACGAAGGAGCCTGTGGATGAAGGGACTGACCGTCACGCCGCTCACACCGGCCTCGGCCCGGCTGGCCGACGTTCCGGAACCGGAGCCCTCCGAGGGATCGATCCTGGTCGAGGCCGTGGCTGTCGGGGTGGACGGCACCGATCAGGAGATCATCGACGGCGCGTACGGCTGGGCCCCGCCGGGCCGCGACCGCCTGGTGCTCGGACACGAATCATTGGGGCGAGTGATCGAGGCCCCCGTGGATGCCGGGGTCGGACCGGGGGAGCTGGTGGTCGGCATCGTCCGCCATCCGGACCCGGTTCCCTGCGCGCCGTGCGGCGCCGGCGAATGGGATATGTGCCGCAACGGCCGGTACACCGAGCACGGGATCAAGGAGCGCGACGGGTTCATCCGGGAGCGGTACCGCCTGGAACCCGGGTTCGCGGTGACGGTGGACCCGGCGCTGGAACGTCTGGCCGTGCTCACCGAGCCGACCAGCGTGGTAGCCAAGGCCTGGGACCACGTCGAGAGGATCGGCCGGCGGGCCGTATGGAAACCGGAGCGAGCGCTGGTCACCGGAGCAGGGCCCATCGGACTCCTGGCGGCCATGCTCGGCGTCCAGCGAGACCTGGACGTTCACGTCCTCGACCGGGTCACCGAGGGACCGAAACCGTCGCTGGTGGGGGACCTCGGGGCGACCTATCACGCCGATCTGCACGAGACCGATGAGATGTTCGACGTGGTGATCGAGTGCACGGGCGTCGGCGAGCTCGTGTTCCACGCCGTGGAGCACACCGCGCCGGGGGGGATCATGTGCCTCACCGGCATCGCCTCCAGCCAAAGGGAGATCCCGCTCGACGCGTCGGCCATCAACAAAGAGATGGTCTTGAACAACAGCGTGATCTTCGGCTCGGTGAACGCCGGGCGGCGGCACTACGAGCAGGCGGAACGGGCCCTGGCCCGGGCGGACCGGGAATGGTTGGAGCGGATGATCAGCAGGTGGGTACCCCTCGACCGATGGGGGGAGGCCCTGGAGCGGCGGCCCGACGACGTGAAGACGGTGATCGAGATCGGAGCGGCTACGTGACCGGACCGAGGAGAAGGTCGAGAAGCAGCGGGCCCAGGTCTACGCGCGGCTAGGCCGGGCGGAGCACCGCCGCGGCGAAGCCCACCTCGAACCGCCGGCACCACACCACCGCGGTCCCGTGGCGATCGAGGTCGACGCTCTCCGGGATGGCGTAGTTCTGGTTCCCGACGTTGCCCTTGAGCGGCCCCAGGTCGACGAAGTCCGCGTCGTACCCGTGCCAGTCGTCGGTCCCGGACGGCTCCTTGGCCGACAGATACACCAGGAGGTCGGGCCCGTCCGAGGTCTCGAACTCCTCGAACCGCAGGAAGCGCTGACCCGCCGCCGTCTCCAGGACCGCCGCCCGGCCAGTCGTCTCATGCTCGAGCGAGAGGAACCGTCCCTCGGCCACCGCGGTCGTGCCGGCGGCGGCCTCCTCGACGACGCCTGACGCTGCGGCGTCGGCATCGGTCCCCTCGGCGGG
>DASQTB010000085.1:0-3024 GCA_035642095.1 Actinomycetota bacterium
AGTGGTCGTCGAAGCGAGTCCTGATTACCGGGGGAGCCTCATTCATCGGCTCCCACCTCGCTGAGTCCCTCCTGGGCCGGGGTGCCTCCGTCAGGATCGTTGATGACTTCAGCAGTGGGCGGCGGGAGAGCATCCAACCCCACCTCGACCAGGGTGCCATCGAGCTGATCCATGGGGATCTCAAGGATGCCAGCGTCGCCTCGCGCTCTCTCCAGGGGATCGACGTGTTTTTCCATCTCGCCGCGGACCACGGCGGGCGCGGGTACGTGGACCTTCATCAGTACGCATGCTCCACGAATCTGGGGCTCGACTCCATCCTGTTCAAGAACGCCCTGGAGGCCCAGGTCGAGAAGATCGTGTTCGCCTCTTCGGGCTGCATCTACCCGTTGAACATCCAGGACGACCCGGACAGCGACCTGTACCTCACCGAGGACATGGCCGGCCCACCGTACGACCCGGACGGCCTCTACGGAATGGCCAAGCTGGCGGGGGAACTCACCCTTCGCGCTCTCCACGAGGAGCGCGGCCTCAAGACGGCATCTTGCCGCTACTTCACCGTGTACGGACCCCGTGGGGTGGAGAACCATGCCGTCATCGCCATGATCGCCCGGGCTTTGACCCGCCAGGACCCGTTCCACGTGTGGGGGACCGGGGAGCAGGTTCGGAACTGGACGTACGTCGACGACATCGTGGAGGGGACCATCCTTGCCGCGGAGCGTATCGACGACGGGACCGCCGTGAACCTGGGCACGATGGAACGGGTGACGGTGCTGGACGCGGTGGAGATGGTCACCGAGTACGCGGGCTACCAGCCCAAGATCGAGCTCCGGCCGGACATGCCCACCGGCCCCTACAACCGAGTGGCCGACAACTCCCTGGCCAGGGAGCTCCTCGAGTGGGAGCCGCGCACGAACTTCGCCCAGGGACTGCGGAAGACGATGGATTGGTACTTCGCCACGAAGGATGTGGATGAGGTCCGCTCGATCCTGGGATACATGCTTACCGGCCGGGGTTCGGCCACCGAGACCCGGGAGGAAGCACCTGCGGTCGCCGGCTCGAGCGCCTGAGCCGCCGGAGCAGCCTCCTGGGTCATGGCAGCGCCTTCCCTGACGGGCCATCGGATGGCGGGTCCCGCCCTCACCTGCCACGAGCCACGGCGGAGCCCATTGGTGAACGGGGTTCGGATCGATCCCGTCTTCCCCGAAGGCCTCCCCTCGTTCTTCGACGCCTGCCTGCGGTGCGGCCGTGCCCACGTCGCCCATTTCCTCGCCGCGGACCCCACCGTCCGGGCCCGCCGCGATCCCAGATATAGACAGCTCCTCAACCAGGGGGACCTGAATCTTCCGGATGGGATGGGCGTGGTATGGGCAACCCGGCTGTTTGGCTTCGTGTCGCATCGAGTCTCAGGTACGGAGGGACTCCACCTCGTGGCCAGGTGGGGGCTGAACCGGAGTCTCTCCCACTACCTGTTCGGAGGGAGTCCTCGCGCCCTGACCGCCTGCCGCGAGGCCCTGGAGGCGGCCCACCCGGGGATCCGGATCGCCGGAGCCGAATCCCCACCATTCCGTCCGATCACCCCTCACGAGATGGCGCAAGCGGCGTCACGGATCCGTGGCGCCGGAGCCGACGTCGTATGGGTCGGATTGGGGACTCCCAAGCAGGATCTGGTGGCCGAGCGACTCCGTCGGCTGGGCGCGGCGCCGGTTATCGCCAGCGTCGGGGCCGCTTTCGACTTCATCGCCGGCACCAAGCCCAGGGCGCCGCGATGGATGCAGCGGTCCGGGCTCGAGTGGTTGCATCGGCTGGCCTCCGAACCGGGGCGGCTGTGGGAACGGTATCTCGTCGGGAACCCGGTCTTCGCGGCCGGCGTGCTGACCGACTTCATGGCCTCGTCCGTGGCCCGGAGACTCGCCTCCGGCGAGACGGTGTCTCGGGCCTAGGCCCGTCTGCCGGCGTCTCAGACGTCCTTCCGAACCTCGCAACCCGTGGCGGTGTCGACACCGGGACCTCCGATGCAGATGTCGCGGCCCATACCGCCCCGCAGCAGGTCGCTCCCGGGGCCACCCGTCAACACGTCATCGCCCGGCCCGCCGCTGAGGGTGTCCTCGCCCCATCCGCCAGCAGCCAGGTCCTTCCCGGCACCGGCGTAGACGTGGTCGCCCTCTCCTCCTGCGCACGCGCGGTCCCTCCCGGTCTGCGCCCTGACCGTGTCCCTGCCGCCGAGGGTGGAGATGACGTCGGCGCCGGAGGTCCCGGGCACCGTGTCGGCGTTCCTGGTCCCGGTAAGGGTCACCTTCGAGGTGAGGCAGGATCCCGACACGCGGGATCCCGAATCGGGAACCCTCGTCAGCTCAAGGCAGGAGGTCCCCGGCTGAAGGCATTCTGCAACGGTCGCCTCCAGCCCGTCCTGGTCCCAGGTATTCCAGAAGTCTCCGTGCGCAGACCTGCCGTGGGTCGCGCCCGTCATCTCATCCGAGGATAGGGAGTAGCCGGTCCCGTCGTGGACGTCATACGTGATGTGCATGGATAGGCGGGGTAGCTTTACGGGATGCGAGTCGGGGCAGTGGCCTCCGACGGGGTAGGAAACGTGAGACCGGTGGTCCGGCGTGTCGAGACTTTCTCCCTCCCAGCAGCTGGGAAAGACGAGATGCAGCTTCACGAATCGGGAACCGCAATTCGGAGGGGTCGCCATCCAGGGGTCGCTGTCGCTGCATGACCAACCGAGCATCTTGTCCGTCCCCGTCTGGACGGCTGGGTATCCGGCGATCATCCGAAAGTCCGAAGGAAACGCGGTCGGAGCACCGGCGAACACCGGGAGGTCCCGATAGTAGGCGAACATGAACCTCACCCGGACCGGGGTGCCGTCTGGCCGGAGCAGTGTGGGCACCCAGTACCCGGCCGTGTCTGCTTCGAGGTCGCAGCTGGTGGCTCCCTCCATCATTGATCCGTAGTCGGAGCCCGCGTCGGTAGAGCGATTGCCGAAGAAGTCGTGGGAGTGGGCGGCCCCCCGCTGGCCCGGATACA
>DASQTB010000086.1:0-7982 GCA_035642095.1 Actinomycetota bacterium
GGCCTTGGGCAGGGCGAGGAGATGCTCGACCCTCGCCGTGTCCTCGAGAGAGAGCGCCGCCTCGGTGGCCGTCACGAACCCGACCTTGATCCCGGGATAGGTGCTGCCCAGCGCCGATCGGCCGTCGAGCGCCTCGAGGCCCGCGGCCGACGCCTTGTCGAGCCGGCCCTGGGCCCGGAGCACCACCGCCTTGGCAGCCATGTACGCGACCCGTTCCTGGACGTCGGCGGAGCGTTCGAAGGGGGCGTAGGAGTCGAGCAGCTCGGAAGCTTCCCGGACCCGGCCCTGCTCGACCAGGATCAGAGGTATCGACTGGACGAGCTCCCCGGCGGCGAACCTCGTCGCCGAGGATTCCTCCAGGCGGGGAACGCCCGCCGCCTGGTCCAGGGCGCCTTCCCAGTCCCCGGTCATGAAGGCCAGGTAGACGAGCTCGGAGATGAAGTTCCACTCCCACATGCGAGCCCCGAGCTTCCTGGAGCGCGCCAGGCCGTCTCCCGCGTACGAGGCTGATTCGTCATAGCGGTCGAAGTAGTAGAGAAGGTTCGACAGGTTGTAATACGCGCGGAGGGCCGCCTCCGACGCGTCGTGCTCCAGGGCCACGTCCAACGCGTGGCGGAGGAGGGCGAAGCCTTCCTGGGGTCGGCCCTTGGAACCCATGAGGATCAGGGCGCCCTTCGAGTTCAGGGCCTGCGAGAGAACCTCCGGCAGCCCGAGCCCCTCCGCCAATTCGAGGGCCCGCTCCAGCCGCTCGGCGGCGCGGGCGTCGTGCCCTTCGAAGTAGAGGAACCTGCCGAGCTGGGCGGCGAGGGATGCCAGATCCTCGTCGGCCTCGTCCTTAGAGAGGATCTCGAACGAGCGCTCCATCCTCTCGATGGCCTCCCCGATGCGCCCGGACGACCAAGTGATCTCTCCCAGCCGGGCCGACACCCGCGCCGCCGCATGCGTCTCGCCCTGTTCCTCGAACAATCCGATTGCCCTCTCCAGCAGGTCGGTGGCCTCTTCGGTTCGGGCTCCCATCCATGCCATCCCGCCGGCCCGCTCGATCAGGCTGGCCATCTCGATCGGGTCCTCGGCCAGATCGGCGGCCTGCACGAAGTACCGCTCGGCCACGTCGTTCGCGGCAAGGGACGCGGCCCGCTCCCCGGCTCGGGCGATGGTCTCTCGGGCCCGGGCCTTGATCTCCCCGGCGTCCGGGGCGTCCGGGGCCGCCTGATAGGCCTCCAGGAGGTGGGAGGCCACCACCTCCACGAACTCGTCCTCGTCGCGGCCCCGGATCCCCACGAGGTGGTCGGCCGCAGCCAAATGTCGGAGCTTCCGCTCCTTCCTGGACAGGGTGTCGTAGGCCACCTTCCTCACCAGGTCCTGGAGGAAGCCGTACTGCCCTCGCTCCGGAGAGCGGGGGTCGACCTGGACCGACAGGAACTCCTTCCGCACCAGCGAGGTTAGGAGGGCACCGAGCTCGGTTTCGTCGCGCCCCTGAAGCGCCGCCAGGGCGGGCTTCAGGAAAGTCTTCCCCATCACGGCGCCGTCCTGCAGCAACCGCCGCTCCTCGGCCGGAAGCCCGTCGAGACGGGCAGCGATGAGGGCGTGCAGGCTCTCGGGTACCTCCAGGTCCTCCAACTGAGCGGTCAGACGATACCGGCCGTCCACCTTCTCCAGGAGGCCCCGGTCCAGCAGCATCCGAACCGTCTCCAAAGCGTACAGGGGGATGCCCTGGGCCCGATCGAGGATCCTGGTCGTGATCTCGGAAGGGAGACCGGGGACCAGGCCTTGCATCAGCTCCTCCATGGCCTCCGGTGGCAGGGGGTCCAGCGAAAGAGACGTGAAGTTTCGTCTGCCGGCGCCCCACGTCGGGCGGCGCTCGTTGATCTCCGGGCGGGACAGGGTGAGGATGAACAGCGGATGGTCCTTGGACCACTCCAGCAGGTACTCGATGAAGTCCAGGAGGGCGGTGTCCGCCCACTGGAGGTCCTCGAACACCATGGCCACCGGACCCCGGTCGGCCAGCCGCTCGAAGAACAATCGCCAGGCTGAGAACAGATCGGACTGATCCGGAGCGCTGCGTTCCTCCAGACCGAGCAGGTGGGACAGCCGAGGCTCCACCCACTTCCGTTCCTCCGGATCCGCGATGTGCTCGGCGACGGTGGACCGGATCTTGGCCAGGGCTGATTCCGGCTCCTCCGCCTCCACGACCCCGGCCCGGCTTCGCACCATCTCGGCAAGTCCCCAGTACGCGACGCCTTCCCCGTAGGCCAGGCACCGCCCTCGGTGCCACCACACGTCCTCGGCCAGCCCGTCGACGTACCGCTCGTACTCCCACGACAATCGGGTCTTGCCGACCCCGGCCACACCGGTGACCGAGACGAGATGAGCCATGCCCTCCTCGGCCGAGGCATGGAACAGCTCCTTGACCATCCGCATCTCCCGATCGCGGCCGACGAACGGCGCCTCCAGTCCCTCGGCCCGGAGGGCCCCTTTCCGCGTCCCGACCACTCGGATCGCTCGCCACAACCGAACGGGCTCGTCTTTGCCCTTCAGCCGATGGGTTCTGGCGTCCTCGTACGCCACCGCGGCCTCGGTGGCCCGTCGGGTGGCGTCACCGACCAGCACCGAGCCCGGCTCGGCCACGGACTGGATCCGGGAGGCCGTGTTCACCAGGTCGCCGGCCACCATCCCCTGGCCCACCGCGCCGAGGGTCACCGCGGCCTCCCCCGTGAGGATGCCCACTCGGGCCCGAAGCTCCGGCGCCCCGAGCTCGTCGCCCATGGCCACCACCGAAGCGGCGAGGTCCAGACCTGCCCGGACGGCTCGCTCCGCATCGTCCTCCTGCGCGGTGGGGGCTCCCCATACCGTCATCACGGCGTCCCCGATGAACTTCTCCACGACGCCGCCGTACCGACGGACGATCTGACGGGACTGGTCGAAGTACCGGGACAGGAGCTCCCGGACCTCCTCGGCGTCGCGGTTCTGGGAGAGCGAGGTGAACCCGGCCAGGTCGGCGAACAGGACAGAGACGAGCCGTCGCTCGGCCTCCGGCCCGGGCCGGCTGGGAGGTTCGGCAGCGGGGGCAACAGGGCTCTCCAGCGAGGTTCCGCACTCCCCGCAGAACCGGTCGCCGGGCTCGTTCGGCGCGGAGCAGCTTGGACAGACGACCGCCAGGGCCTGACCGCACTGCGAGCAGAAACGGCGGTCGGGGCGATTCTCAGTTCCGCAGGCCGAGCAGATCACGTGACATCTGCCTCCACAACGCCGGGACAGCCTAGCGCGTCCGGTGTTCCGCCTCGGTGATCGCCCAGGCCGCGTTGATCAGCCCGATGTGGCTGAAGGCCTGGGGGAAGTTCCCGAGGAGCTCGCCGGTCGCCGGATCGACCTCCTCGGCCAGGAGCCCGACATCGTTGACGAAGTCGATGGCCCGCTCGAACACCTCCCGGGCCCGAGCGGCCTCCCCGGCCAGGGCCCACGCTTGGGCCAGCCAGAACGTACACAGGAGGAACGTTCCCTCCCCCCCGGGGAGCCCGTCCTCGGCCACGTACCGGTACACCAGGCCCCGCTCGTCGGTGAGCCGCTCGGCGATGGCCTCGATGGTCGACCGCATCCGGGGCTCGGTGGCCGGGAGGAAGCCGACGATCGGCATCATCAGGTTCGAGGCGTCGAGGGTATGGCCTCCGAAGTACTGGGTGAACGCCCCCGCCTCCTCGCTCCACCCGTGCTCCAGAATCGCCTCCTTGATCTCCTTCCGGGTCCGCGACCACCCATCCACCCGGTCGCCGGCGCCGAGCCGGTCGGCCATGTCGATGGCCCGGTCCACGGCGGCCCAGCACATGAGTTTGGAGTACACGAAGTCCCTCGGCTCGTCGCGGACCTCCCAGATGCCCTGGTCCTGCTCCCGCCACCGTTCCGCCGCGGCGTCCGCCACGCTGACCAGGAAGTCCCGGGTGGCCGGGTCGAGCTCGCCGAGCTGTTCCTCCAGCTTGTGGGCCGCGCTGAGGACCTCGCCGTACACGTCGAGCTGCCGCTGGTTCCAGGCGCCGTTGCCGATCCGAACCGGCCGGCTGTCGCGCCACCCGGACAGGTGGGTGAGCTCCCGTTCGGTGAGGTCCCGCTCGCCCCCCAGGCCGAACATGATCTGCAGGTGCGTGCCCCGGCGGAGCTGCGACGCCACGGCGCCGGCGATCCAGGCGAAGAACTCGTGGGCCTCGTCGGGGCACGCCGCCGTCCACAGCGCTTCCATGGTCAGGCTGGCGTCCCTGACCCAGGCGAACCGATAGTCCCAGTTCCGGACGCCGCCGACCTCCTCGGGCAGCGACGTGGTCGGCGCGGCGACGATGGCCCCGGTCGGCCGGTATGTCAGGCCCTGGAGGACGGTACCGGACAGGTACACCAGGTCCTTCCACGGACCGTCGTATCGCTGGTGGTAGCTCGACCACGTTCGCCAGGCCTCGGTCGTCTCATCCACGTGGCCCACGATCTCTTTCTGGCTCAGGAAGGGTGGAGCCTCCTCCCACGTCGATCGATGAGCGAGGGCGAACGCCACCCGGTCGCCCTTCCGGACGGTGAACGTCCCCGAAGCCTTCGACTCCGGACTCACCTCCAGCGGCACCGGCGACGACAGCGCCAGCCGGTCGGCCCCGCCCCGACCGGCGATCCCTGCCTCGACGCCTCTCAGGACCGGCCACACGATGCCGTACTCGGTCCGCGGGGCGTACTCGACCTCGAACTCCACCTCGCCCTGGTCGCACTCCACCACCCGGAGCAGGATCCGGGGCGGCGAGCCGGCCAGGTCGTGGCCGGTGGCGTTGAGGCCGGCGGCCATGGCGTCGATCAGCGTGGCCCGTCCGGTCTCCGTCCGGAACGTGGTCTCCAGGACCAGGGTCCGGTCCCGGTACCGCCGGGCGACCTCGCCCTCGGCGGTGGGACGGATCGACCAGTGCCCGGCCTCGTCGTCGAGGATCCGGGCGAACGCCGACGGCGAGTCGAACCGGGGGAAGCACAGCCACTCGATCGATCCCGCCTTCGACACCAGCGCGGCGGACCGACAGTCCGACAGGATCGCGTGGTCGCCGATCGGGGTCCGGCTCACCGCTAGCCCAGGTCGCCCACCGCGTCGGCCAGCGGCTTCCGGATCCCGAGCACGAACGGGACCTCCTCCTTCACATACCGGCGAGACGCGGAGTCGCGCAGCCGGCGGATGCAGTCGACGATCCGGTGGAGGTCGTCGGCCTCAAAGGCCAGGATCCACTCCCAGTCGTTCAGGCCGAACGCGCTGGTGGTATTGGGGAGCACATCGGGGAACTCCCGGCCGAACTCGCCGTGCTCCCGGAGGAGCGACGCCCGCTCGTCGGCCGGCAGCAGGTACCACTCCGGCGTTCGGACGAACGGGTAGACGCACAAGTACTTCCTCGGCGACTCGCCTCGAAGGAACGCCGGGAGGTGCTGGGGGTTGAACTCCGCCGGCCGGACGGCCCCGGTGAACGCGTGAACCAGCTGGAGCCGGCGGCCCACGGCCGTGTTCCGTACGCGGCGGACCAGCTCGTGGATGGCGTCGGGGTCCCTCGTCACCCACCACATCATCAGGTCGGCGTCGGGCCGGAACCCCTCGCAGCCGTAGACGCCCCGGACATCGACCCGGTCGGCGTGCTCCTTGAACAGGACCTCCCACTCGCCGGCATCCCAATCGGCCTCGGGGTCCCGATCGGCCACGGCGAACACCGGGTAGTACGCGTACACGATCTCGTCGGTCATCGGGCCTCCTGATGATCCCGGATCACCGTGGCCACCGCACGGATGAACGCCGGGTCGTCGTTCATGGATTCCGTACGGACCAGCCGGATGCCGGCCCCGTCCGCGGCGGCCTGCCCCTCGACATCGATGTCGTACAGGATCTCCAGGTGGTCGGCGGTGAACCCGCAGGGGCACGACACCACGGCCGTGTGTCCGCCCACCGCGGCCTTGGCGATCACCTCATCGAGGGGCGGCCCCAGCCACGGCTCCGGCGTTCGCCCGGCGGACTGCCAGCCGGTCGTGAACCGCTCCAGCCCCAGGCGCGAGGCCACGGCTTCCGCAGTCTGGCGAAGCTGATCGGGATAGGGATCGCCCTCGTCGACGATCCGGGCCGGGAGGCTGTGGGCCGAGAAGATCGTCAGGTCGCCCGATCGCTCCTCCTCGGTCAAGCGGTCCCGGGCGGCCCGGACCCGTTCCGTCAGGACGTCGAGGAACGCCGGATGAGCGTGCCACGACTCGATCACGTCGACCCGAAGGCCCTCGGTCTCACCCCGCCGGACCCGGTCGATGTAGCCGCCGATCGACATCCGGGCGAAGTGAGGGGCCATGACGATGCCCACCGCCTGCCGAACGCCGACCGCCGCCATCTGCCGGACCACGTCGGTGACGAAGGGCGGCGAGTGCTTGTACCCGACGT
This sequence comes from Actinomycetota bacterium, assembly GCA_035642095.1. Lineage (GTDB taxonomy): Bacteria > Actinomycetota > UBA4738 > UBA4738 > CALAEC01 > DASQTB01. The sequence goes on from DASQTB010000086.1 coordinate 6,419, forward strand.
ACGCGGGCACCCCCAGCTCCGCCCCGAGCCCGGCGGCCTGGGCCCGGGTGATCCGGTCGAGGGGAAACGCGTTGCCGATGGCCGCGTACCGTCGGCGGAGATCCTCGACCTCCTCGGCCGAGGGCGTCCGGCCGCCCCGGATGTCGGTGTAGTACCGCTCGATGTCGTCCGGCCCGGCGGCGGTGCCGTACGCCATCACCAGGATCGCGTCGGTCATCCCTCGTTCCTCGCGGTGTGGTCGTGGACCAGGTCGACCAAGCGGGCCAGATGCTCGGGCGGGGTCGCCGGCAGCACGCCGTGACCCAGGTTGAACACGTGGCCCGGACGCCGAGCGGCCCGGTCGAGCACGGCCCGGGCCTTGCGCTCGATGACCTCCCACGGGCCCAGCAGGGCCGCGGGATCGAGGTTGCCCTGGATCCCGGCGTCCGTCCCGATCCGGTCCCACGCCCCGTCCAGCGGCGTGCGCCAGTCGACGCCGACCACATCGGCTCCGGCCTCGCGCATCAGGCCGAGCAGCTCGCCGGTCCCCGTCCCGAAGTGGATCAGGGGCACGCCGCCGCCGCGGAGCTCCTCCAGGATCCGCCGGGACCACGGCAGGACGTGCTCGCGGTAATCGTCGGGATCGAGGGCGCCGGCCCACGAGTCGAACAGCTGGACGGCATGCACCCCGGCCTCGATCTGGGCCCGGAGGTACGGCAGGACGATCCGCTCGGCCAGCGCCTCCATCAGGGCGTTCCATTCCACCGGCCGGCCGTGCATCAGCGCCTTCGTCCGGAGGTGATCTCGCGACGGCTTCCCCTCGATCAGGTAGGAGGCCAGGGTGAACGGGGCGCCGGCGAACCCGATCAGCGGCACCGTCAGCTCGTCGAGCAACAGGCGGATCGTGTCGATCGTGTACGGGACGTCGTCGGCCGGCTCCAGCGGCCGAAGCCGCTCGACGTCGGGGGGGCCGGCGAACGGCTCGGCCAGCGTGGGGCCCTGGTTGGCCACGATCCGGACGTCGACCCCCACGGCCGCGACCGGGACCATGATGTCCGAGAACAGGATGGCCGCGTCGACGTCCATCCGGCGGATGGGCTGGAGGGCCACCTCGGCCGCGGCCTCGGGATCGCGGGTCAGGGTCAGCACGTCGGTATCGCCCCGGAGCTTTCGATACTCCGGCAGATACCGGCCGGCCTGGCGCATGAACCACACCGGGGTGGCGTCCACCGGCTCCCGTCGGCAGGCCCGGAGGAACCGGTCACGCACGCGCGGGCGGGTCGCCGGCGAGGCCGTGGAGGGCTCGGGAGTCACCAGCCGAGTCTAGCCGCTCGCCTCGTTTCGCCCTCCTCAGTCCGGGTATCGAGCGAGCATGGACCGCTACCGGCAGCTGATCGAGAAGCGGGGCGGCCCCGGCCTCAGCGACGAGGAGGCCGACGAGCTGGGCCGCCTGATGGCCGAGCGCCAGGGGGAGCAGTACGCCAACGCCGACGACCCGCCGCTGGACGTCGAGGCCGAACGGGAGTCCAAGGAGACCGAGGAGTACATCGAGGAACAGCGGGAGTCCAGGGAGGGCCGGGACGTC
>DASQTB010000087.1:0-12517 GCA_035642095.1 Actinomycetota bacterium
GAAGCCGGTAACCCTGGCCTACCGCGGTCTCGACGGAGAGGTCCGGACCACCACGATCCGGTTCTCGCCGGCCCCGGACGAGCTCGACCACTCCCGGGCGATGTTCGATCTCAAGGGGTCGCCCCGGGGAGGACCTGGAGATCGTGGTCGAGGTGGCTCCCGAGGTGGGCGATGAGGAGCCGGCCCGGAGCACGATGGGGCGGCGTCGATCGATGCCGGGATCCCGTGGTAGTCGGCACTGTTCGGCCGAGACGCGCTGATCACCGCATATCAGGCACTCGGGGTGAACCCCTCGCCGGCCTGGACCGCGCTCCGGGCCCTGGCGGAGCTGCAGGGCGATCGCGTCGACGAGTGGAGGGACGAGGAACCCGGCAAAATCTCGGTTGGACCTCGTGTTCACCAGCCGCGACGGCGTGACGGCCACCGAGGTCCCTCGGAAGGACGGAGAGATCGAGGTCCTGATCCGGCAGTGACTCAGGGTTCGAGCCGGTAGACCAGTGCGAACACGGCGGCGTCGGTGGAGCTGGAGGCCACGACCCGGCCGTCGCCGCCGATCGCCACCACCGAGACCACCCGCGCTCCGAGCCCCAGCCGCCGGAGCTCGAGCATCGCCTTCCGGAGGGCCCGGAGGGCGGCCCACGGGCTCCGCTCGATCGGGGCGAGCATCAGCCCGTCGACCTGCCGTTCGGTGAACAGCGCAAGACGAGCGGGCGATCGCATCGCGGGCATGGTGTCGAACCTTGCCCTGACAGTTCGCCTCGCGGCCGGGAACTCCTGCCCGCTCGGACCACGCCATGGGGCGGGCAGGCGGGGCCGAGGACGGCCTCAGGTCTCGTACGACAGCGGGTTGGCCAGGTACTTCTTGATCGTCTCGGCCACCCCGGCGATGCCGTATCCGTCCACCCACCGGTGGTCGATGGTGGCCGTGACGGGAAGGACCGGGCGGACCTGGACCTCGTCGCCGACGGCCCACGGCTTCCGCTCGATCTCGCCCACCAGGAGGATCATCGGGACCCGGTAGATCGGCGAGAGCGGGGCCCACCCCTCGCTGACGCCGAACACGCCCACGTTCGTGACCATGGCGCTGCCGAAAGCCTCACGGGGCATGCCCATCGACGACAGATTCATCCGCAGGTTGGAGGTCAGGAAGGCGCTCAGCCGGAGTGACAGGCCAAGCAGCGATCGAGGGAGGATCTCCATCATCCGCTTGGCCCGGTCGAGCTGGCCCTTCCCCGCCCGGGCCGCCGAGGCCCCCTCGTCGAGCTCCGCGGCGATCTCCGGAGCCGACTTCTCGTCGGCCCGGCGGACCTTGACCCCGGACAGGTCACCTTCACCGACCGCCACGATGACGAAGATGTCCACATTCTCCCGGCGATGGAATCGTCCCCTGGCCAGTCGGGTGTTCATGGAGGGGTTGTCGCGGAGGGCCAGGGCCAGGGCTCGGACGATCAGGTGGGTGGGGGTTACCCGGGCTCCCGTCCGCTCCCGAAGGACCTCGATGGCGTCCAGGATCGGGTCCGCGTCGAAGTCCTGACGGCCGTACACCTGCGGGTCTTCGGGCCAGCCCCATACGGCCGTGGCGATCTTCCGCCAACCCCTCGCTCGCGTCATTCGGGCTCCTTACCGATAGCATGGCATGGAGGGCATTCCCGGCGAAAGGAGACAGAGCGCCGGTCGGTTGACGCCCGCCGCGGCGGCGGCGAGCATGGGAGTCGGACATGGTCGAGATCTTCGGAGAGCAGCTTCCCGACAGCGACCCGCAGGAGACCGCGGAGTGGCTGGAGGCCCTGAACCAGGTCATCGAGGGGTCCCCGGCCCGGGCCCGGTTCCTCCTCAATCGGCTGATCCGGGAGGCCCGGACCCGCAACGTCCCGCTGGCCTCACTGGTGTCGACGCCGTACATCAACACGATCCCGCCCGAGCAGGAGCCCGACTTCCCCGGGGACGAGGACATCGAGCGCCGGATCCGGCGGATCATCCGGTGGAACGCCGTGGTCATGGTCAGTCGGGCCAACAAGCACTTCGACGGGATCGGCGGGCACATCTCGACCTACGCTTCCTCGGCCTCGCTGTTCGAGGTGGGCTTCAACCACTTCTTCCGGGGCAAGGACGCCGAGGGCGGCGGCGACCTGGTCGGCTTCCAGGGCCACGGGGCCCCGGGGATCTACGCCCGGGCGTACCTGGAGGGGCGGCTCTCGGAGGACCAGCTCGAGGCGTTCCGTCGCGAGGCTTTCGGCGGCGGGCTGTCGTCGTACCCGCACCCCCGGCTGATGCCACAGTTCTGGGAGTTCCCCACGGTGTCGATGGGGCTCTCGCCGCTTATGTCCATCTACCAGGCCCGGTTCAACAAGTACCTCCACGCCCGGGGGATCAAGGACACGTCGGACCAGCGGGTGTGGTGCTTCGTCGGCGACGGTGAGATGGACGAGCCGGAGTCCCTGGCCGGGCTGTCGATCGCGGCCCGGGAGGAGCTGGACAACCTGATCTTCGTGGTGAACTGCAACCTCCAGCGTCTCGACGGGCCGGTCCGGGGGAACGGGAAGATCATCCAGGAGCTGGAGTCGATCTTCCGGGGCGCCGGCTGGCACGTGATCAAGGTCATCTGGGGCCGGGAGTGGGACGAGCTCCTGGCCAAGGACGCCGACGGCGTTCTGGTCAACAAGATGAACACCACGCTCGACGGTGAGTTCCAGAAGTACACCGTCGAGTCCGGGGCGTACATCCGGGAACACTTCTTCGGCCCCGACCCTCGGCTCCAGGAGATGGTGGCCCACCTCTCCGACGACGACCTGTGGCGGCTCCGCCGGGGGGGTCACGACTACCGCAAGCTCCACGCGGCCTACCAGCGGGCCGTCGAGCTGAAGGGCGCGCCGGTGGTCATCCTGGCCAAGACGGTGAAGGGATGGGGCCTGGAGTCGATGGCCGGGCGAAACGTCACCCACCAGCAGAAGAAGCTGACCGAGGAGCAGCTCGAGAAGTTCCGCGACTCGCTGGAGCTCCCGATCAAGGACGAGGACGTTGTGGAGGGCTCGGCGCCGTACTACCACCCCGGCGAGGACTCCGAGGAGGTGCGGTACCTCAAGGAGCGCCGGAAGGAGCTCGGCGGCTTCCTTCCGGAGCGCCGAGCCGTCCCGGTCGACATCGCGTTCCCCAAGGACGACGTGTGGCAGGAGTTCTTCAAGGGCTCGGGGAAGCAGAAGGTGGCCACCACGATGGCCGCGGTCCGGGTCCTCCGATCGCTCCTCCGGGACGAGAAGGTCGGCAACCGGGTGGTCCCGATCATCCCCGACGAGGCCCGGACGTTTGGCATGGAGTCGCTGTTCCCCGAGTTCAAGATCTACGCCCGGCACGGCCAGCTGTATGAGCCGGTCGACGCGAAGCACCTGCTGGCCTACAAGGAGGACGAGGCCGGGCAGGTCCTGGAGGAAGGGATCACCGAGGCCGGGTCGATGGCCTCGTTCACCGCGGCCGGCTCCTCGTACGCCAACATCGGCGAGCCGATGATTCCGATGTTCTTCTTCTACTCGATGTTCGGGTTCCAGCGGATCGGTGACCTGATCTGGCAGGCCGCGGACCAGCGCGCCCGTGGGTTCCTGTTCGGGGCGACGTACGGGCGGACCACCCTCCAGGGCGAGGGCCTCCAGCACCAGGACGGCCACTCGCTCCTGGTGGCCACGACGAACCCCGCCGTCCGGGCCTACGACCCGGCCTGGGCGTACGAGCTGGCGGTGGTCATTCGCGACGGCCTTCGCCGGATGTACGAGGAGAACGAGGACCTCATCTACTACCTGGCGGTGTACAACGAGCCGGCGGTCCAGCCGGCCAAGCCGGAGGGGATCGACGAGGGGATCCTGGCCGGGCTGTACCGGTTCCAGGCGGCCGGCAACGACCGGCCGCACCGGGCCCAGCTGTTCGGTTCGGGTCCGATGCTCGGGGCGGCCCTCCGGGCCCAGGAGCTGCTGGCCGAGCACGAGGTCGCCGCCGACGTGTGGAGTGCCACGTCGTATCAACAGCTCCGGATCGAGGCCCTGGAGGCGGAGCGGTGGAACCGGCTCCATCCGGGCGAGGCGAAGAGGACGCCGTATGTGACCAAGGTGCTGGAAGGCGCGGACGGCCCCGTGATCGCCGTATCGGACTCCATGAAGGCCATCCCCGACCAGGTCTCGAGGTGGATCCCCCAGCCGTTCGTGCCTCTGGGGACCGACGGGTTCGGACGGTCGGATACCCGGGAGGCCCTCCGGCGGTTCTTCGAGGTCGACGCCGAGCATGTGACGGTGGCGACGCTGGCGGCCCTGGCCGACATGGGAGAGGTCAAGCCCGAGGCCGTCGACGAAGCGATCAAGAAGTACGACATCGACCCCAACCGCCCCACCCCCCCGAGTCTCCCCTAGCGATGGCTCGCCAGGACCACCGTGGCCAGGAGCCTCCTCACCCGGTCGAGCCAACGTTTCATGGCGTCGAACAGGAGCCGTGGGCTCGGTACACGGCGACGAGCCCGGGCCTCCGAGGGCTCACGGCCTGGATCGCGCGCCGGAAGCGAGGGGGGTCTCCGTTTCGAAAGGCGAGTTGCTGATCGTGCTGGCAGTCGGTGCCGTCGCATTCGGGCTCCTCGGGATCGTCATGTGGGCCGTGCAGTCCGCGATTCGGCCCTGAGCGGGCGTTCGAAGCGGCCGAACACTGCCACCAGGCCGGTCAGGAACATCGCCGAAACACCGACCCAGAGCGGCCGCTCGAGCCACCAGCCGGAGGTCGGAGCACCCTGCCGGCCGAACCCCATCGGCCACAGCACCAGCACGGCGAGCAGGAACGCGGTCATGTGCCACAGGAACAGGGTCATGATCACGCTGTTGACGAAGATCGTGGCCTTCCAAGGCCGATCTCGCTGAAGCCATCGGGTCAGCCGATCTCGGAGCAGCAGTGCCAGCCCGATCGACCAGAACGCCATGGCCACCAGGCAGATGGTGGGCGGGTACGTGTTCGTGATCCGCTCCACGTCGGTCCCGAGGAGCGACTTCGGGTAGTGGCCGATGCCCGGGAACCACTCCCGGCCGGCGTCTCCGAAGATCGGGTTGGTCAGAAGGAGCAGCGTCGCCAGGCCTCCGAGGGCCAACCCCCACAGCGCCCGGCGTGAGAGCTTGGTGAGGTTCCCGTCGGCGTAGAAGAACCCCAGTTGGTGGGGGAGGAGCCACACGAAGGCCACGTTGAGCCACCTCGCCTCCTCGAACGGGGTGATGAACCCGATGGCGTCCGAGGCCACCGCGCCGACCAGCATCACCACGACCACGGAAAGCCCGAACCGCTCGTGCAGCCGGATCATCACCGGGCTGAGCACGAGGACCCCCGCGTACACGGCCAGAAACCACAGCGGCCCGAACGGGATCGTGGCTCCCGGCGGGCGCATCCCGCGGAGGAACGGCGTGGTCGGCGCGCCGACGTCGAGGAGATGGAGGACGATCTGGATCACCGCCCACGCGCCCATGAAGATCAGGGTCGGCCGGAGGAGCCGGGCCAGCCGGGTACGGACGAACTCCCACGTCGAGTCGCCCCGCCGGCGGAGCGCCCGGTAGGTGACCAGGTTCGAGAACCCGCCGACGAAGAAAAAGATCGGCATCACCTGGAGGAACCAGGTGGCGATCCACAGCCACGGCGTCCGGCCGATGGCGCTGGTGCTGCCGATCACGCCGTCCTCCCAGTAGAGGACCCCCACCAGCCAGTGGCCGGCGACCACGACCAGGATGGAGGCCGCCCGGAGGAAGTCGACATAGCGGTCCCGCGTGGCGGGAGTTCGGGCCGCGAGCTCGTCCAGGCGACCGGTCACGTCGCTACTATCGGTTCGACCCGGTCCCCGGTCCAGCGGTTACAGTGGCCGCCGTGATCGATCTCCACGCTCACACCACCTTCTCGGACGGCACGTTCACGCCTGAGGAGCTGGTCAGGTTGGCCCGAGAACGTGGCCTGACCACCTTGGCCGTTACGGACCACGACTCCACGGAGGGCCTGCCCCGGACTTTCGCCGCCGCGGAAGCGGGGGGGATGGAGATCGTGCCCGGTGTCGAGTTCTCGACGGTTCGGGACAAACACGGAATCCACGTCCTGGCGTACTGGATGCGGCTCGACGACGAGGACTTCCAGGCGGAGCTCGGCCGGCTCCGCGACGATCGGTTCCGTCGAGGGGAGCGGATGGTGGCGAAGCTGCGGGAGCTTGGCTACCCGATCACGTTCCAGCGGGTCCGGGAGATCGCCGAGGGCGGCAACATCGTCCGCCCCCACATCGCCCAGGTGCTGGTAGAGGCGGGGGTGGTCGCCACGATCGAGAACGCGTTCACCCCCGACCTGATCGGAGAGGGCGGCCGAGCGTACGTGGAGAAGCACGCCCTCGATCCCCTCGACGCGCTGCGTCTGATCAAGGCCGCCGGCGGCCTGGTCGTTGTGGCTCATCCGGGGTTGTTCCGGGAGCGACTCGGCGTTCCGGACGACGTGATCGAGGAGTTGGCCGACGCCGGCCTGGACGGCATCGAGGCCGGCCATCCCGACCATCCTCCGGAGGCCGAGGCGCGGTACCGGGAGATGGCCCGGCGGCTCGACCTGGTCGTCACCGGATCGTCCGACTGCCACGGCACCCGGTTCGATCCGGTCCGGCTCGGATCGGTGACTACGGATCCCGAGGAGCTCGCCCGGCTGAAGGCGAAGGTACCGGCGTAACCATGGCCGGGGCCGCGGAGCGCCTCACCGGCGACGCCATCGATAGCCGCAACCCCGCCACCGGTGACGTGCTGGGCAGCGTGCCGATCACCGCTCCGGGGGAGGTCGAGTCCGTGGCGGAGCAGGTCCAGCGCACCCAGCGGGGGTGGGCCCTGGTTCCCCTTCCCGAGCGACTACGGGTCCTGCGACGGGCCACCGAAGTTCTGGTCCGACGGCGCGACGAGCTGGCCGACCTGATCAGCCGGGAAGGGGGGAAGCCCGTCGTCGAGGCGGCCATCAACGACGTCGGCAACGCCACGCTGACCGTCGACTGGGTGGCCAAGGCCGGGATGGGACATCTATCGCCGGAGCGGTTGGCCGACCTGGCGCTGATCCGCCACAAGACCCACTGGATCGTCTACCGGCCGCTCGGGGTGGTCGGGGTCATCTCGCCGTGGAACTTCCCCTTGGCCATCCCGATCGGCGAGGTGGCTCAGGCGCTGGCCGCCGGCAACGGCGTTCTCCTCAAGCCGTCGGAGCACACGCCGCTCGTCGGCGAAGCCATCGGGTCCGTGTTCGCCGAGGCCGGGATTCCAGACGGGCTCCTCCGAGTGGTCCACGGCTATGGCGAGACGGGCGCCGCGCTGTGCCGGGCCGGCCCGATCAAAAAGGTGTTCTTCACCGGGAGCGTGGAGACCGGCCGGAAGGTGATGGAGCTGGCGGCGAAGCACGGCAAGCCGGTCATGCTCGAGCTGGGAGGCAAGGACCCGGCCGTCGTGTGCGCCGACGCAGACCTCGACCGCACTGTGGACGGGATCCTGTGGTGCAGCCTCTTCAACTCGGGGCAGGCTTGCGCGGGGATCGAGCGGGTGTATGTCGACCGGCGGATCGCCGATCGATTCGTGGCCCGATTGGCGGAGGGCGCCCGAGTGCTTACCCCGGGAAACCCGGCGGACCCGGATACCCAGCTCGGTCCGATGAACAACGACCTGCAGTACGAGAAGGTGGCGACGCACATCGACCAGGCCGTCTCCGCGGGCGCCACGCTCGAGGTCGGGGGACCGGTGGAGGTCCCGGGGTCGTCGGGCCGGTACATCGCACCCACCGTGCTCACCGGGGTCGACCACTCGATGCCGGTCATGACCGAGGAGACGTTCGGGCCGGTGATCGGGGTGATGACCTTCGCCACGGAGGACGAAGCCGTTCGGCTGGCCAACGACTCGCGGTACGGCCTGGGAGCCAGCGTGTGGAGCCGCGACGTGCGCCGGGCCCGGCTCCTGGCCGAACGGATCGACGCCGGGATGGTCTGGATCAACGACCACGCGTACAGCCACGGCTACGGTGGGGGGCCGTGGGGTGGGATCAAGGAGTCGGGGGTCGGCGTGACCCACTCGAAGCACGGTTTCTACGAGATGACCGAGAAGCGCCTGATCGCCGAGGATCGAGGGTGGTTCCGGGACGGCTGGTGGTTCCCGTACAGCGACGGAGTCCGGCGAGGGTTCGAGGCCGTGGTCGAGGCGTTCCTCAGTCCCGGCCGACGGATGCGCACGGTGTGGGACCGGCGAGACCACATCCTTCCGTACCTCGGCGACCTCCGGATCCGCCGCGGTCGCCGGGGCTAGCTTCCGGGATCACGATCGCCGAGTGGGGCCAGTGCGGCACCGGGGCGGACGATCAGCGCGGACCCCGGAACCCACCCTCGGCTGCGACGATCCGGTTGAGTGCCCGTCGCAACGTCCGCAGCGTTCTCTCCCCCAGGATGTCTTCCAGGCGGTGCTCGATCCAGGCGATCGTCTCGAACGCAGCCCCGACGCAGGCGACGCCCCGAGGCGTGAGCGCGATGAGCTTGGCCCGCCGGTCTCCCGGATCGGGGCGACGGGTGACGTAGCCCAACAGCTCGAGGTCGTCGACCAGCTCGCCCATCGCCTGCGGCGTGATGTTCGCCCGGCGGGCCAGCTCGGTCAGCCGTGTTCCTCCCTCGATGTCGATGTGGGCGAAGACCCCGGAATGGGCGGGTCGCTGGGGGAATCCCGCGGCCACGACACCGGCGACGATCTTGTGGCCCAGAGCCGAATAGGCTTGCCCGAGCAGGGCCACGGTGTTCACCTCGGGCGCCGAGGCCTGAGGCGCTTGACTCGTTGGCCGGGTGCGTGGCATATTACGGCCTCCTGAAAGACAGGATACCTGAAAGGGGGGGCCGATGAGCACCGTGGACACCGCTGGGGGAGCGCGATCAGGGATCGGAGGGGGGCCCGGGGAGCGACGTCCCGGGGGGTTCGGATGGCGTCGCCTTCAGGTGGCCGCGGCGTTCGGCGTGGCGGCCTCGCTGCTGATCCCCATGGCCATCACGGCCACCTTCGAGCCTTTCCTGGTCAGCATGGCGGCCCCGTTCCTCGTCGGGCTCCTGTTGATGCTCCGGTGGCCGCGGGTCGGTGCGATATGGCTGGGAGTGGTCTCCGTGGCGATCCTCCTGTTCAGCGCCCCGTTCCTGGGGGAGGCCCTGACCCATCCCGAGTCGATGGCCGACTTTCTCCCGCTGGTCGTCTTCGCCCTGTCTGCGGTGGTCGGAGCCATCGCCGCGATCCCCTCGTTCCGAGCCCCCCGTCCGGATCCTCCCACGGGGCCGGCCCGGGCGGTCGCGGGCGGGGCCGTGGCGTTGATCCTCGGGGCCGTGGTGCTGTCGGTCGTGGCGTTCGCCGGGATCGAGAGCGTGCCCGCCCGAGCGGGCGATATCCGAGTGGTGACGGAGGACCTGGCGTTCCGACCGGCCGGAATCCACGCTGAAGGTGAGGCGATCTCGGTGCACGTCACGAACCGGGATGAGACCCGCCACACCTTCACCGTCGACGAGCTGGGAATCGATCTGAACGTCCCGCCCGGCAGCACCCAGAGGATCACGTTCGAGGCAGAGCCGGGAAGCTACCGCTTCTACTGCCGACCGCACGATCCGGGGATGGAGGGCGAGCTGGTCGTCGGGTAGAGGATCCACCGGGTCTGGGTACACTTCGCGTCAGTGTCGTCGCATCTCGACGTGGTGTTCCTCGACGTCGGCGGGCCCCTGTACGGCGACAAGCCCTACTACCTGGCGCTGTTCCGGGCCATCCGCGAAGAGCGGCCGGATGCCGACGAGGACGCGTTCTGGGCCGAGTTCGAGGCCTGTCGCCGGGATCAGCGGGGCCCGTTCACGCGTCGTCTGGTCACCCGGTTCCTGCCGGAGGACCGGCACGAGGCCGTCGCGGCCCGCGGGCGCGAGTTGTGGGAGTACCCACCCGAGGCGCTTCAGCCGGACGTGCTCGACGCGCTCCCGGCCCTGGCGGATCGGTACCGATTGGGCGTGCTGGCGAACCAGCGGGCGTGGATCCGGGAGACCATGGCTCGGGACGGAATCGCCCGGTACTTCGACGTGTGGTCGGTGTCCGAGGAGGTCGGAGCGGAGAAGCCCGACCCGGCGATCTTCGATCATGCCGTGGCAGCGGCCGGGACCCTCCCCGAGCGGTGTGCGATGGTCGGTGACCGCCTCGACAACGACGTCGAGCCGGCCCGCCGCCAGGGGATGAAGGGCGTCTGGCTCCTCCGAGGCGAGGCCCCCGACGAGCCCACGCCGGAGCAGCTGTCCCGGGCCGACGCGGCGGTCCGCACCCTGGGGGAAATCGCCGCGGCGTTGGAGCGGCTGGCCGGATGAGCTTCCCCTTCGTCGATCGGATCCGAGGGCGGCTCCCGCGTTGGTTCCTGCAGGCTGTGGAGCCCGGCACGGCGTTCAAGATCTTCCCGTTCGCCTCCGGGCTGGCCTTCTACGCCCTGGTGTCGCTCACCCCGCTCTTGATTCTCATGGTCTGGGTGGCCAGCCTGGTGATGCCGGACACCGAGCTGCGGGAACTGTCCCGTCAGGTGGCCCGGCTGACGCCCCCCGACCTCGGTGCCGGTCGCGCGGTGCTCCGCATCGCCGAGCTGGGGACGGGCCTGGGCGTTGCCTCGATCGTCGGCGTGCTCTGGCCGGCCTCGTCCTACGGAGCCGGCCTGAAGAGGGCGTTCATCCATCTGTCGCTCGTCGAGCGGGAGCGCCACCCGGGGCTCCGAGGCCGCGGTCTGCTCCTGATCCTGCTCCTTCCGTTGTTCGTGATCGGCTCGCTGGCGGCGGCGATCGCCGTGACCGGGCTCTTCACCGACGGGCTGGACCGCGTGGTCGGCTGGGTGGCCGCTCTGCCGGCGGCGTTCCTGGGGACGTGGGTAGCGATGACGGTCATCTATCGGATGTTCCCTCCCGACGTCCTGTCGTGGAGCCGGATCGTCCGGGCCGCGGCGTTCACCGCCGCCGGCGTGTCCGTCCTCTCGGTGATCTTCACGGTGTTCATGAACGTGGCCGACTTCCGAGATCAGTACGCCATCAGCGCAGTGGCTGCCGTCGTTCTGGTGGCGCTGTGGCTGTTCTGGACGAACGTCCTCGTCCTGGTCGGCTATCGCGTTGCCCGGGCGCTCTGACTCAGAGCGTCGAGGCCACCGCGAGCCACGCCGCATAGCAGAGGAGGAGGAACGCGCCCAGCCACCGCCCGGCCCGGCCCCGGGCCATAAACACGGCGGCCACCACGGCGTACAGCGACGCCATGGCAAGGTAGCCGGTGGCGGCCGCGGAGTCCGCGTCGACCGGGCGTACTAGGGCCGCCAGGCCGAGGACCCCGGCCGCGTACGCGGGAAGGGTCCCGAACAGGTTGCCCGTGGCCAGCTCGGGGGTTCCTCGTCGGATGGGGAGCACCTCCAGGAGGACCTCGTCCAGGCTCACCAGGACGCCGAGCACGGCGGCGCCGACGAAGCCCGCGGCGAGCCCGCTGGCCACGACGAAACGGCTCCCCCCCGCCACCAGGACCGCAGCCCCGGCGGCGACCAGGACCAACCCGCCGATCGTGAACAGCGTCGACCGAAGTCCCGAATCCGGCACCCGCTCCGCCTCGCGTTCGATCTCGGTCGCCCCCGCCGGATAGCGGCCCGTCCGGAGGAGGAGGAGGACGTAGGCGACGTACGCCAGGACCAGGAGCACACCCTCCGCCCGGGAGACGTACCGATCGGCCAGGGCGAAGGCCCCGGCCACCAGGTGTAGTCCCGGGGCCAGCACGAGGATCGGTGGCGGCGAACGGACCGGGGATCGGGACAGGAGCAGGGCTACGCCGAACGCCGCCCCGTACAGGAACAGGACCGTGCCCACGATCTCGCCGACCGACAGGGCGGTCTGGCCCCGGGCCGAGGCGGCTACTGCCGCCCCCAGGCTCTCCAGGTCGATCCCGAACAGGAGCGCACCGAGCACGAAGGGGCGGATCCGCAGGGCCCGGGCCAGTCCGGCAGCACCGCGGATGGCGGCCTCGGCGCCGGCGTACAGGATCACGGCCCCGACCACCAGGAGACCCAGGGCGCCGAGCATCGGCGCGAGAGTAGGCGAACGGCGTCCGGACGGCCTAGTGGTCGCTCTTGCCGGTGAACTGGAAGGTGGAGATACGAAGGGCTGGGACCCGGGCCGCGGCGAAGAAGAACTCACTGGCCAGCTCGGTGTCGGTGCCGACCATCTCCACGTCCCGGAGCGCGTCGATGATGGACTGGGTGAACCGGAAGTTCTTCACGGGTCCGGTCACCTCCCCTCGCTCAACCAGGAACGTCCCGTCCCGGGTCATCCCGGTGATCACGGCCTCCTTGGGGTGCACCACGTTCGAGTAGTGGAACCGGGTCACCAGGAGGCCCTTCTCCGTGGCCGCGATCATGTCCTCGACCGATACGTCCCCAGGCTCCATCGCCAGGTTCAGCGGGAACGGTCCCATCGGGTTCGGCGGGGGAAGCGCGTGGCCCGTGGATT
>DASQTB010000088.1:0-6308 GCA_035642095.1 Actinomycetota bacterium
CGACCGGTTCCTCCGGCACGTGTCCCGGTGCCGGGTCCTGGCCGTCGTGGTGGACGCCACGTCGCCCCACCCCGCCGCGGACGTGCGCACGGTCCGGGCCGAGATCGAGGCGTACGATCCGGAGCTGGCCGAGCGACCGTCGGTGGTGGTCGTCACCAAGATCGATCTCGTGGACGACGTCCCGGTCGCTGCGGATGGCCAGATCGAGACGTCGGGCCTGACCGGAGCCGGGGTCGACGTCCTGGGGGACCGCCTGGCCGCGCTGGCGGCCTCGCCTCCGGCTGAGGACGCGGAACCCACGATCGTGCTTCGCCCCGGTCGGGACGAGTTCTCCGTCCGCCGCCTGGGCGACCACCGCTTCCGGGTCGAGGGCCGCGCGGTCGAGCGGTGGGTCCGGGAAGCCGATCTGGAGGACCCACGACAGGTGATCCGGCTCCAGGACCGGCTGCGGCGAGAGGGAGTCGAGAAGCGGCTGGCCCGGGAGGGCGCTCGGGAGGGAGATGAGGTCGACATCGCCGGCCAGACGTTCCAGTACTACCCGGAGCCCCGATGAGCCGAGCGGTCCGGGCCGTCCGCCGGCTGGTGGTCAAGGTCGGCACGTCGAGCCTGGTCGATGACCGGGGCCGGGCCTTGTCCCGGAAGCTGGCTAAGGTCGCCCGAGACGTGGCCTCGGTCCGGAAGGGACGGGACTGCGTCCTGGTCTCCTCCGGGGCGATCGCCTCCGGGCTGGGGCCGATGGGCCTGTCCAGGCGGCCCCGAGACATCCCCGGCCTCCAGGCCGCGGCGGCGGTCGGGCAGGGCCGACTCATGGCCGAGTACGCCCAGCGGTTCGCCCGGCGGGGCGTGGTGACCGCCCAGGTGCTGCTCACCCAGGAGGACTTCCTCCGCAGGCGGCACTTCATCAACGCCCGCAACACGTTCGAACGGCTGATGGACGCAGGGATCGTCCCCGTGGTGAACGAGAACGACACCGTGGCCACATCCGAGATCTCCTTTGGAGACAACGATCGCCTGGCCGCGCTGGTGGCCATCCTGGTCCGCGCCGATCTGCTCGTGCTGCTCTCGGACGTCGACGGGATCTACACCCGAGACCCCCGCCGGGGTCGGGCCCGGCTGCTGGGAACGGTGACCGACGTCGACCGGGTCGAGGCCACCGGGCCGGGGACGGACGCCGCCCGAGGCGGCATGGCCTCCAAGCTCGAGGCCGCGGCCATCTCCACCGCGGCGGGCGTGGGGGTCGTGGTGGCCGGCGCCCACCGGCGCGACGTGCTGGCTCGGATCCTGGGGGGAGAGCCGGTGGGGACGTGGCTTCCGCCCCGGGGGGATCGGCCCCGGGCCCGGAAAGCGTGGCTGGCCTACGCCAGCGGCGTCCGAGGGCGCATCCTGGTCGATGGAGGGGCCGAGCGGGCAGTCCGGGAGGACGGGCGGAGCCTCCTGGCCGCCGGCGTGGTCGGCGTGGAGGGGAGGTTCTCGGCCGGCGATCCGGTCGAGGTCGCCGGACCGTCGGGCCGTCCGTTTGCCCGGGGCCTCGTCAACTACGCCAGCGAGGAGATGCCCCGGCTGGCCGGGCGGTCGACCGACGAGCTCACCACGCTTCCGGGTGGGCCGTACGATGGAGAGGTGATCCATCGCGACGAGCTGGTGGTGATGCCCCGATGAGCGTCCTCCGGCCCCTGGCCGGCCCGGCCCGTGCGGCCGCCCGAGCCCTGGCCACCACGCCGTCGGAGGTGAAGGCGGTGGCCCTCGGTGCCATGGCAGGCGCGTTGGGGGAGCGAGCGGACGAGATCCTGGCGGCCAACCGGGAGGATGTGGCCCGGGCCCAGGTCGAGGCGGCCACCGGAGCGGTGGTCGACCGCCTGACGCTCGACCGGGACCGCCTCCTCCAGGTCGCGGCGGGCGTCCGTCAGATCGCAGCGCTTCCAGACCCGATCGGCCACGTTATCGAGGAGCGCACGCTCCCGAACGGCCTTCACGTGCGCAAGGTTCGGGTCCCCCTCGGCGTCGTCGGCGTCATCTACGAGGGCCGCCCCAACGTCACCGTCGACGCGGCGGCGCTGGCCGTCCGTTCCGGAAACGCCGTGCTCCTGCGGGGATCGCGCATCGCCGAGCGGTCCAACGCCGCCCTGGTGGAGGCCCTTCGCGACGCCGGGGAGGGGGCCGGCCTCCCCCCGGCGGCGATCCAGGGGGTCCGGCCGACCCGGGAGAGCGCCCGGGAGATGATGCGAGCCCGGGACCTCCTCGACCTGCTGATCCCCCGGGGTGGCAACGACCTGATCCAGGCGGTGGTCTCCGAGTCCCAGGTCCCCGTGATCGAGACCGGCGTGGGGAACTGCCACGTGTACGTCGACCGGGCGGCCGACCTCGAGAAAGCGCTCCGCATCGTGGTCAACGCGAAGGTCCAGCGCCCCGGCGTGTGCAACGCGGCCGAGTCGTTCCTGATCCACCGGGACCTGGCCGACACCTTCCTGCCCAAGGCCGTGACCGCCCTGCAGGAACACGGGGTCACCGTGTACGGGGACGAAGCGGTTCGCGCTTCCGGCCAGGGGATCGAGCCGGCCGGCGACGAGGAGTACCGGGCGGAGTTCCTCGACCTCCGGATCGCGGGGCGGGTGGTGGGCTCTCTCGATGAGGCTCTCGACCACATCGCCCGGTTCGGTACCCGGCACACCGAGGCCATCGTCACCGAGGACCCGGCCGCCGCCCGTCGGTTCGTCGACGAGGTTGACGCTGCCGCGGTGATGGTGAACGCCTCCACCCGGTTCACCGATGGCTTCGAGTTCGGGATGGGGGCGGAGATCGGGATCTCCACGCAGAAGCTGCACGCTCGGGGCCCGATGGCCCTTCCCGAGCTGACGTCCTACAAGTGGGTGGTCGAAGGCGACGGTCAGATCCGCTCGTGACGGATCTGAAGAAGCAGCGCATCGATGCCGAGGACGAAGGATGGACCGAGCTCCGTGCGCTGGTCGACCCCCTGACGCCCGAGCAGACCACCCGTGACGGCTACTTCGACGACTGGTCGGTCAAGGATCTGATTGCCCATCTCGGATGTTGGATGGCCGAGGCGGCCACGATGCTGGAGCGGATGCGGATGGGGACATTCGAGAGCTGGGACCACGACGTCGAGGGTCGGAACCTGCAGTGGTACGAGACCTGGCGCGACGTCGACCTCCGAACGGTGTGGGCCGAGCTCCATTCGGCCCGGGCCCGGATGCTCGAGGAATGGGACCGCCTCGCCGAGATCACCGACGATGCCGACGAGTGGTTCCGGGAGTCGGCGGAGGAGCACTACACCGAGCATCTTCCTCGGCTCCGGGCCTGGGTCGAAGAGATGGGGGACTAAGCCGGGACCCAGGGTCGGACGTCAGCGGGCTCCATCGTCGTTCGCCGTTTCCCGGTGGGGATCCTGATGTAGAGCAGCGCTCCGAGGATGCCCACCGCGGCCGTGCCGATGCCGGCGCACAGCATGGTCATCCTGGCGCCCAGGGCCTCGACCAGCCCGCCGCTGGCCCCCAGGGCGATGATCTGGGCGGCCTGGACCATCCCGTAGTACGCGGCGAACGCCCGCCCCCGCAGCCGGTCCGGGACCCGGTGATGGAGGAGGCTTCGCATCGCCACCAGCTCGACGCCGTTGGCCACGCCACCGATGAAGAACATCGCCACTGCCACGATGAACGTGGCGCTGGCCGCGGCCGTAGTCACGGCCGCTCCGCCGACCACTGCCCCGACCAGGACCACGGGGGTCAGGGCCGAGGCCCGTCCCCACCGACCGGTGCTGGTCGAGCCGATCACCATGCCGATCGTCCACGTCGTGATCAGAACGCCGTACCCGGTGTCGCCGGATCGGAGGACGTCCTTGGCGAAGAACACCTCGGCCACGTTGTCCGCCGCGGCGAAGACGATCATCACGCCGAGGATGGGCACCACCATTCGGAGCAGGGGGTCCCGGACGATCCACCGGACGCCCTCGCGGGCGCCACCGGAGACGCGCTGTTCCTCGGCAGCGGGAGCTTCCCCTGGGCGTCGGACCTGGAGCAGCGGGACCACGCCGGCCACCACCAGGAAGGTGCCGGCGTTGGCCAGGAGGGTGGTCGAGGCTCCGAACGCGGCCGTGATCGTGGCGGCCAGGACGGGACCCAGAGCCGCCCCGCCCCACCGGGCCACCTCGAGGTACGCGTTGGCCTGGGTGGTCCGATCCTCGCCGACGGCCCGGGGGAGGAGAGCGAACAGCGCCGGCTGGGTGACCGCCACCCCGGCACCCAACACGAACGACAGGGCCAAGGTGGGCAGCACCCCCGGAGTGAACGCCAGCACCGCCGCCGCGGCCGTCTGGAACAACGCGGTCACCACCAGGACCCGGACGGTTTCCAACCGGTCGACCAGGAGGCCGGCGACTGGCGCCAGGATGACGGGCGGGACCAGCCCAGTCAGGAGAAGTCCCGCCACCGCCCATCCCGAGTCGGTCAGGGACTCGAGGCGTAGCGTCAGGGTGATCAGCGCCAGGTAGTCGCCCAGGTGCGACAGGGCGTAGGCCACGAAGATCAGCCGGAAGTCATGCCGCCGGAGGAGGTTCATCGGGTCAATATTCCACAACGCACTCGGGCTGGGCTCAAGCCGGTTGTTCGCCCCAGAGCGGTTCGACCGACAGAGAACGACAGAAACCCACTGAGAGTGACAATCCCCGGAACTACAATCCCCCAGTGGACCAGCCGCGACGGCTCGGGGTCATGGGCGGGACGTTCGATCCCGTCCATCACGGCCACCTGGTCACCGCCGAGGAGGCCTTCTGGCAGTTCGGCCTGGATCAGGTGGTTTTCGTCCCGACCGGCCAGCCCTGGATGAAAGATCACCCTGAGGTTTCTCCTCCGGAGGACCGATACCTAATGACGGTGATTGCGACGTCTCCGAACCCACATTTCACCGTCTCCCGGCAGGAGATCGAGCGGGAGGGGCCCACCCATACCGTGGACACTCTCCGGGCCCTTCGGGCCCAGCATGGCGAGGACACCGAGCTGTTCTTCATCACCGGGGCGGACGCCATGCTGGAGATCTTCCACTGGAAGGATCCGGAGGAGGTCCTGGCCCTGGCCCACTTCATCGCTGCCACCAGGCCGGGGTACGACATCGCCCGGTTCGAGGCCGAGGCGCCCACGCGCCACTCAAACGTCTCGGTCATGAACGTCCCCGCGCTGGCCATCTCGTCCACCGACATCCGCTCCCGGATCGGCGAGGGACGGCCGATCCGGTACCTCGTACCGGAGGGCGTGAAGACCTACATCGACAAGGCGGGCCTCTACCGGTGAAGACGTCCGACGACCTGTGGCGGTGGATCTGGGAGGACGACCGGGTGTTCGACGACGAGGTGCTGGCCGACTTGTTCGACGGATCCCCGCCCTCGCCGCCCCCGCCACATCCGGCCATCCGGACCGAGGACGTCTGGGAGTGGCTTTCGAGGGAGGATCCGCTCCTCGAGGCCGATCCCCTGGGGGAGATCCCCACGGCCGAGCCGGTTCGGGCCGCGAGTCCCTCCGCCGGTCCGACCGCCCTGCCCCTTCCGGCCCCGGCCCCACCTCCGCCCGCTCCGGCCGTGGACGCCGAACCGCCGATCGTCGCCGAGGAGCCGCCGCCTGACACCGTCCGACCCGTCCCGGTCGAAGCGCCCCGTGGCTCCGCACCAGCCCTGCAGGATCAGACAGAAGCGCCGGCCATAGAACCTCGGCGCCGGGAGCGGACGTGGGGCCGCCCGGTCCGGTACCTGAGCCTGGTCCTGGTGGCGGCCGCCGTGGGGGCGGTGGCCCCACAGGTTCTCCCGGCCGTCCTCCGGTCCGGGGAGGCGATCGGTTCCAAGGTCGCGGCCGTGCCCGAGCAGACCGTCGTCGCCTGGTCGGTGGTCGACGGCGATCGCGGGCTCGCCTTCGTCGCGCTGATGGCCGCGGGGGCCCGGCCTCCGGTCGCCGTGGCGGTCCCCGCCGAGGTCACCATCAACCTCCCGGGCCAGGGCCTCGGCACGGTGCGAGAGGCCGCCGTGAGCGGTAACAAGGGTCCCCTGGCGGTCGCTCTGGAGAACCTGATCGGAGTGCCGGTGGATGCCTCTGTGACCATGACGGCCCAGGACCTGGCCGTGGCGGTCGACGCCGCGGGGACCATCGAGGTGGCCGATCAGGCCATGAACGGCGGCGCGGTCCTGGCGTATCTGACAGCTCCGGAGGCCGCCGAGATCCCCGACGAGCGGTTCCTTCGGTGGCAGGACGTCCTCGATGGTTTGCTCGATGCGGTCGAGGCTCGAGGCGACGTGGCCGGATCGTTCCAGG
>DASQTB010000089.1:0-22432 GCA_035642095.1 Actinomycetota bacterium
GCGGTCCGCCATCCCTGTCCGTTGACGATGGCGTGGCCATCACGCTCCGACTTCAGCGCGTCCGTGAGGCCGCGAGAGTTCGGAACCCCGAACATGGTGTGGATCGTCGGCCGGTGAAGATCACACGACAGGATGAGGACCTTCTTGCCGACCTCCGCGAAGGCCGCGGCGAGATTGGCCACCACGGTCGACTTGCCCTCGCCGGGACCGGGCCCCGTGACCAGGATGGCCTGGGGCGGGGTCGGTGGCCGGCGCATGATCCCCGCCGCCAGGAGGCGGAACGAGTCCGCTACCGGCGACTTGGGCTTGCTGAGCGCTGCGACGGACGACCGGCGGCGCCAACCGCGAACGTAGGGGATCTCCGCCAGCACGGGCAGGTCGAAGTGCTGCTCGGCGGCCTCTTTAGTGTGGAGCCGGGTGTCGAACTTCTCCCGAAGGTAGACCAGACCGATGCCGGCCAGCAGACCGAAAAATGCCGCAAGGAGAAGCCGAGACGGGAGACTTCGCACCTGGAGGAACCCGGCCCCCGCGATCGGGACCGGCACGGCTGGCTGGATGATGGTGAGGGTCGGCCCCGTGGCGCTCTGGGCCGCCGCCTGCTGCTGCTGCTGATACAGCGACGTCAGCTCGCTGACAACAGCGTTTCTCCTGGCCACAAGGAGCTCGTCACCGGTCTCGCTTGGCCCGATCTCCCTTCCCAGGGAAGCCGCCTCCGACTCGAGCCGCTTGATGCGCTCCCGGACCTTCTGTTCCTTCGTGATTGAGGTGGCACCGGTTCGCTCGTCCCAATAGGTCACCAGGTGCTCGGCGAAGGTGTCCGCGAGGAGCCGGGCTTCCTCCGGGTCGGTCGATAACGCGGAGATCCGCAGGATTCCGGTCTCGGTGTTGCCGGAGGACCGGATTTTCTGGGCAAGCAAGAGCGGATCTCCCTGCCACCCGATCTCCTCTGCCGCCCGCTCGGGCACTTTGCCAACCGTGGCGAGCGCCGCGATCGTTCGGAGGTTGTACCCGGTCCCGAACCCAAATGATGTATTCGTGTCGCTCAGGATGACCGTGGTTGCCTCATAGTTCCGCACCGGCGGCCCCGTGGGAACCACCGTCGTGGTGAGCCACCCAGCCCCGAGGGCTGCGAGCACCGTCAGCGCGACGATCGGCCAGCGGCGGCGGATCGCCCTCATCAGTTCGGCCGGATCCATGGTTCTCCTCTCTATCCACTCGGGGACTACGCCCCGGCCTCCGAGGCTCGAGCCAGACGTTCTTTGGAGCGGGCCAGCTCCTTCATGCGGACGCTGAGCTCCTCACCGAGCCCTTCATTGGCCAGGGTCTCCACCTCGCGAAGCGAGCTCCGCAGCAGGACGGGGTCTGGTTTCGCCGGCCGGGACACCACGATCGAGGGGTGGGCGCTGTCGAGCGACTCCTCGTCGACGTTGACCACTTCTTCCACGAGCTTCTCGCCCGGGCGGGCACCCACGATCGAGATCTCGACGTCCTTGTCCGGGACACGGCCGGTCATCCGGATCACCTTGCGGGCCAGGTCAAGGATCGTCACGGGTTCCCCCATCCGGAGCGTGAACACCTCGCCCCCCTCGGAGAGGGCCGCGGCCTGCAGAACCAGCTGGACGGCCTCCCGGACGCTCATGAAGAACCGGGACATCTCCGGATCGGTCACGGTCACCGCCTCGCCTCTGGCGATCTGGCGGATGAACGTGGGGATGACGCTCCCCCGGCTGCCCAGGACGTTGCCGAACCGGACGGCCGAATAGGTGCATCCGTTCCGACCCTGGAGGCTCCACAGGATCTGCTCGGCCAGCCACTTCGACGAGCCCATCACGCTGACCGGGCGGATCGCCTTGTCCGTGGAGATCAGGACGAACCGCTTCGTCCCGCACGCCATGGCGGCGTCGCCCAGGCTCGCGGTCCCGATCACGTTGGTCAGGACGGCCTCTTCCGGGTGGGCCTCGAGGAACGGCACATGCTTGTGGGCAGCTGCGTGGAACACCACCTCGGGCCGGTGCCTGGCGAAGATGGCGTGGATTCGCTCACGGTTCCGGATGTCGGCCAGCAGCAGCTGGGGCTCCAGCCCATCCCGCAACGTCTTCGACACGTCGTACAGGTGGCTCTCGTCGTGATCGAGGAGAAGCAGCTCGGCGGGCTGGAACGCCGCCACCTGGTGACTGATCTCCGCGCCGATCGAGCCGCCGGCTCCGGTGATGAGGACCCGCTTGCCCCGGAGGATCCGACCGACCGCCTGCAGGTCGGTCTCCACCGGCTGCCGGCCCAAGAAGTCGTCGATCCGGAGGTCGCGGACGTCCCGGATGCTGACCCGGCCTCCGACCAGCTCCCGGACGGAGGGCAGCATCTTCAGAACCACATCGGCCTGCTCGCAGCAGGCCACCACGTCCCGGACCACGTCTCCACGAGCGGAGGGGATGGCGAAGATGACCTGGTCGACGGCGAGCTTGGCCACCAGGTCGGGGATGTCGCCTCGGCTCCCGAGGATGCGGACCCCGTGCAGGGATCGACCGCGCTTCCGGGGATCGTCGTCCACAAGCGCGACCGGGCGGAGCCCGAGCGCGGCGTTGCGAAGGATGTCCCTGAGGACCATCGATCCGGCGTCACCGGCCCCCACGATCAGGACGCGCTTCGGCTCCGGCGCATCGTAACGGCGGCGGAAGGCGAACAGGCGGCTCTGGAACCGGATGGCTCCGAAGCCGAGGAGGGACAGGAACGTGCCGAACACCACCACCGACAGCGGCAGGACGCGGCCTTGCTCACCCATGATCTCGCCCAGCAGGACGACGCCGGCCCCCGCTGTCACCGCCGCCCCGATCACCCGTCGGGCCTCCTCGATGCTGGCGTACCTCCACATGTGGCCGTACAGCCGGAACATCATGTTGGTGGCCAGATGGACCATCACCACCAGCGGCATGAACAGCCAGAAGCTGTCCCAGTACCGGCTCGGGACCCGGCCCTCGAACCGGAGGACCAGTGGCACCAGGTACGCGACGAGGGCCACCGCGATGTCCAGGAGGACCAGGGGCACGTCCCGCCGCAGATGGGCCACGATCCGGGCCGCCAGGTTCGCCGACGGCAGCTCGTCACGGTCGATCGGTGTTCGAGGAAGCGATTTCTGAGCCATGGGTAGTCCGAGTGTAGGGAGGGGCCCTGCGCTCCAGTTCGTGCCAAATGCGTATCTTGATTACGTCCCCCTGCGTATGACCGACTACGCTGGGCGGGGGAAACTGTGAACCTCATGGATCCCCACCCCGGCACGCAACCGGCCGACCAGCCGCACGAGCCCCGTGGGAACGGTGCCGCACCGATGACGGTGCCCCGCGGCTACCGCCCGGCGAAGTGCGCGGAGGTCCTGGAGCTCGATATGGGTGACGGACTGATCCTCTACAACCACGACTCGAGCCTGGTCCATCACCTCAACCCGTCCGCTGCGCTCGTGTGGCAGCTCTGCGACGGAGAGGCCAGCGTCGGTCAGCTGGCTATCGAGATCGCGGACGAGTACGGGCTCAAGTCTCCTGAGGTCCTGGAACAGGTCTCGGCGGTCATCGCCGAGTTCGACGCCCTCGACCTGGTCGAGAACAGGGACGGAACGGGATGAAATGGCCTACGCCGATTGTCGTAGCGGTGGACCCTTCACCGCTCTGACCTGGGCGTTCAGGCAGGATGGGGAGGTGACGGGCATTTCGCAACTTACGCCTGCCCTCGTATCGTCAGGTGCCCGAACTAGCCCTACCATCAATGACTCTCCCCATTGTGAGCGATTAGGAGATAGACGATGGCTGAGAACGAGAACAGCGCGGTGAACCGCCGGGAGTTCCTCCGCAAGGCGGCGATCACCGGAGCCGTGGCCTGGGCGATCCCGGTCGTCCAGTCCGTGGCCGCCACGCCCGCCTTCGCTCAAGCGACCGGCACCGTGTGTCCACACTCGACACCTGATACTCCTGGAGGAAGCTGCATGGGCAGTTGCAAATCCCGCGGCTTCGCGGCCTGTGGCAAGGACTGCGGCGGTGGGTGCGCGGGCATCTGCAACACGGCGTGCGCCGGCGGGCAGTGCCCTCCCCAGTACTGCAACCCCGGTTGTTTCAACGTCACAAATTGCCAGGGATCCTGCACAGTCCAATTCACGTGTTGATAGCGACCGGCTAGGTCTGCTCGAAGCGCTCTGCCAGGAGTTCGGCGCGTTCCTGGGCGCTTCCACCCGCAAGCGTGAATGCCGGAGCGCTGGCGGCAATTCGTGAGAACAGGATGACTCCCCGCTCCGCGTAGCGGTGGAGGTTGAAACAGTTCTCGGCCATCCGCTCGATGGCCTCCGCCTTGGTCATCGGAGACAGTCGCGACGAGCCGTCGCGCTCGGAGGTCATGAAAACCACCGCCCGGACCGGGGATGGCTCGCCGATCTCGGCATCGAGATCCTGGGGCCGAACCGTTCGGTCCAGGCGCCCCCTGGAGTGGCCGTTCCGGTCAGCGAGTCGCTCTTCCAGCTCCGGGAAGGAGTTCAGAGCGTTCTGATCCAGATGAAGGTGCTTGGGGAACGGATACGCGCGGCCTGTTACCGGATCGATCGGACCGATCTCGTCGGAGAGATACCGGAACCCTCTCTGAAGCAGCGACGCGACCAGGGTCGACTTCCCCGTGTCCCTCGAAGCAGGAAGGAGAATGGCCCCCTCACGGGTTGTCACCGCTCCGGCGTGGAGCGCCAAAAAGGCCCGCACATTCTGCGAGGCGAACCACTGGAGATCCCACAACACGTAGCGGAAGACCGTCTCCAAGGCTCGGTGCTGGTAAACCAGGTCGGCGCCTCTCTCGTAGGAGTACAGAGAGGGGGCCTGATCCTCGTTCTCGGGTCGGACGAAGACCTGGGCCCGGATGGATCCCGGATCCTCCTTCGAGCGAAGGAAGGCCTCCAGATGCCAACGGATCGCGTCGGAAAGGGCGCGATCAACCGAACGAACATGGTAGGCGACGTCCAGGAGCCGGTAGTTATCGTAGGCGACCCACCCGGGGTCGAACTCCTCGTCCCCTCAGCCGCCGGCGTCTTCGGCCTGCGAGACAATCGGTAAGAGATCCGGCTCGTCGGTCACGCGGTCACCCCCTTCAGCAAGCCTGGGGCGGTTCGGCGAATCAGATCTGCGGCCTCCGGGAGCGACCCGATCACCAGCCGGGAGACCGCCACTTCCTCCAGTACGTCCCTCATCAGCGTCAGAGCACGTTCCTCCCAAACGTGAAGGTTCATGACGGCCTGGGTGAAGGCGAAGAGCGCCGGCGCACCTCCAAACGGTTCCAGCCGGGTCTCGCTCCCAGGCTCGAACTGAGGGAACACGATCCACCCCACGGTCGCAGGGCCACCCTGCATTCCTCCGAGTTCCTGGACGGCCACCGTCCTGCGGGTGGTGATGCCCTCCATGCCGGGCCCCGGGTCCAGCTTCCAACGCGGCGCGCTGCTCGGCTCACGCCGCAGCTCGGGAAACAACATCAGATCGTCCGCGTCGACCCGAAGGGGCAATGACAATCCATGGATGCGATGAAGTATGGGATCGAGGTTCACCATCTCGTCGCCCAGGAAGGCGGCCCCTGACCTCACCAGAAGACCGACCAGAGCGGGCAGGTGAGGCTGGGGAACGCTTGGGAGGAGTACCGCGCGTCGGTCCAGAATCACTCCGCCGGCACGAAGGCGAACGAACTCGTTCGTTAGCATTGTGGCCCAGTCGCGCACGAAACCGATGAGTCGGGCTGCCATCTCGTCATCGTGCCGCCCCTCGAAGATCTTCAAGGTCTTCCAGTAGAGATTCCGCTTGCCACGAAGCAGTCGTCCTCCCGGGAGTGCCCGGTCGATCCCGCAGTCCGCCGAAAGCAGCGTCTCGCTCGGCTGCTCGTTGGAGCTGAGGTACGGTCGGAGGTATCCTCGAAGGAGGCTAAGGAACGATTCGTCCGTGGCCCGTACCGCGAAGTTCAGGGCCTCGAACGAATAATGATCGGTGGCGACCCAACTGAGCCGCTCCAGCTTCTCCTCTCACTCGTTGAGTGGACGCTGAGCCGCCTCGGGCTCGGACACGGTCACCCCCAATCCTGGTTCCAGGTGCCTGCGGGCCGGGAGGCTACGATACCAGCATGACCGTTCGGGTCTTGGTGGTCGACCCGCAGCCATTCTTCTGCGAGTCGCTCCGAACGGCGCTCGGGCGGGCCGACGGGATCGACGTCGTGGGCAGCGTGACCGACGAGCTCGAGGCCGACAAGATGGTGGGCGATCTCGCTCCGGACGTCGTCCTAACGGAGGTGGAGCTGGCCGGCGGCTCCGGGCTGAGCCTGGCCCGGCGGCTGGGCGGTCGGGCCCGGACGGTGGTCCTCACTCGACGGCACGAGGGCGACGTGCTGCTCGACGCAGTTTCTGCCGGGGCCATCGGGTGCCTGGGACACGATTGTGACCCCGCCCAGCTCGCAGCCTCGCTCCATCGGGCCACGGGAGGGGGTTTCGTCCTCGACCAGGACCGCCTCCACGCCACCTTGAGGAGGGCCAGTGCCGCCCGGGCTTCACAGGGCGGTTCGCCCAAGCTCGCCGCGCTGACCGCCAGGGAGCGGGAGATCCTCCAGTTCCTGGCCCGGGGACTCGACAACCAGGCCATCGCCCGGCAGCTCCACCTGTCTGCCCACACGGCCCGGACCCACGTGGGCAACATCCTCCGGAAGCTCGGGGTGCATTCCCGGGCCGACGCGGCCCGCCTGGCCCTGAGCGAGGGTCAGGTCGACGCCGACACGCACGTCCTCCGGATCCGGGGCCCGGACCTCGGAGGGTCGTGAACACCGAGCCGTCGACCGTGCTCGTGGCGTCGGGCGACCGCCTCTTCGCGGAGGCTGCCGGACGGTACCTCGAGGAGCGGGGGTGGCGAGTGGTGACCATCGCCGTGGACGGGCTCCAGGCACTGGCCGGATTGGCTCGGCACGAGCCGTCGGCCGTGCTGATCCTGGGCGACCTGCCCCGGCTGGCCCCCGCGGCCCTGGCCCGGCAGGTTCGGCGGCGATGGCCCGGACTACCGGTCGTCCTCCTCGGGGTCGGCCCCAACGACGACGCCACCGTGCTGCCCGTCGACGCCGCCGGGGAGGATGTCGTGGCGGCGCTCGCGGTCCCGCCCCGGGTGGCCGAGCCGGTGGCCCCCTCCAAGCGTCCGAACAGCGTGGCCCTCCTGCGGAGCCTCACCTCGAGGGAGCGGCTGATCCTGAAGCTCCTGGCGGAGGGGTCGTCGCTGAAGGACATGGCCGGCCGGCTGGACGTCAGCCAGCACACCGTGCGGACGCACATGCAGAATCTCTACGCCAAGCTCGGCGCGCACAGCCGCTTGGACGTGGTCAGGTTCGCCGCGGAGCACGGGCTGGTGGGAGGCGAGGCGGAGGAAGCGGCTCCGGGCTAAGAGCCGCTGACGTCGGAGCCGGCCATCTCGCCCTCGGCCTCGGCCGGCTCGCTCAACAGCCCGTTGTGGATCGCCAAGGCGGCAGCCTCAAGCCGGGAGTGAACGCCCAGCTTGACGAGGACGTTCTGGATGTGCGTGCGGGCTGTCTGCGGACTGATGACCAGCACCTGGGCGATCGAGTCGTTGTCTCCTCCCCGGGCCAGGAGAGTGAGAACCTCCCTTTCCCGGGTGGTCAAACGGCTCAGGCGTCGGACGGCCTCGTCGTGCTCCTGGCGCCGGCGGATCAGCTGCTCGAGGAGCGAGCCGAGCATCCGCGCCGGGACCAGGGTGTCGCCCCGATGGACGGAGCGGATCGCGACGACGAGATCGGTCAGCGGGCTGGCCTTGGTGAGGTAGCCGCTGGCCCCGACCTCGACCGCCGAGGTCAGCACCTCGGGATCCTCCTCGGCGGCCAGGATGAGGATCCGGCACTCGGGGAGACGATCTCGGATCAGTCGGGCGGCCCGAACCCCGTCGCCGTTCGGCAGGTCCGCATCCAGCACGGCGACCTGCGGCTCGGTGCGAGCGGCCTCGGCCACGGCCTCGAGCCCGTCCTTCGCCTCGCCCACCACGGTCAGGTCGGGCTCCACCGCCAGCGCCGTGGACAGTGCGTCCCGGAACAGGGAATGGCCGTCGGCGAGGAGGATGCGAACCTCGGTCCCCTGAATCAGTTGCTCTACCTCCATCGAGTCGTACGTTTCTGACGATAGGCCGAGGGCCCGACGGCGGCACGAGCGAAGGCGCGTAGATCCGCTACTGCGAACGGATGAGCCATCGGTACGGCCATGGGGAAGGTGGTCAGCGGCGCGGCTGCTCGCCCACCGAGATCACCCGGTGCCTCACGGCGAAGGCGGCCGCCTGGAGCCGCGACCGGACTCCGAGCTTGGTGAGGATGCTCTGCACGTGCGTCCGGACCGTGTTGGCGCTCACCGAGAGCTTCCGGGCGATCTGCGAGTTGTCGCTCCCCTCGACCAGCAGGGCCAAGACCTCTCGCTCTCGAGGCGTGAGCTGGCCGGCCAGGAGCTCCGCGTCCCGATCGACCGGGGACACCGGCCGGGACTCGACGACGGGGCGATTGAACACAACGACCTCCCCCCGGAGGGCGGCGGCCAGCGCCTCGGGGAACCTCGGCAAAGGGATGTCCTTGGTCAGGAATCCGTCGAACCCCGCGGCCAGTGCCTCTTTCATGGCGTTGGGGTCGTTCCGTCCGGTGAGGGCCACGATCTTCGCCCCCGGGACGTCCTCCATGATCCGACTGCCGACCGCGATCCCGCCCATGTCGGGAAGGCCGAGGTCGACCATGACCACGTCAGGGCGCTCCCGCCGGGCGGTGTCGATGGCGTCATCACCTCGACGGACCACGCCGACCACGTCCCAGCCCATGCCACGAAGGGTCGGAAGGATGGCATCGGTGAACAGGGCGTGGTCGTCGATCACCAAGACCCTCATCGTGCTTCCTCCCCCGCCAGGGGCAGCTCCAAATGGAATACCGAACCTCTTCGCGACGAGCCCAGCCAGATCCTCCCCCCGTGAGCCTCCATCACCCGGCGGGCGATGAACAGGCCGAGACCGTTCCCCGTCCGGACCAGCTGCGCCGCGGATCCCCGGATGAACGGGTCGAAGATCGAGTCCTGCTCCGATGAGGGGACACCCGGGCCCTGGTCCCGTACGGTCACCGAGGCCCCCCCGTCGGTGGCCCGGACCGCCACCGTCACTGTCGTCTCGGCGGGCGAGTAGGCCAGCGCGTTCCGGATCACGTTCGACACCGCGGACCGAAGGTGGTCGGTGTCGGCCCGCACCGGGACCGAGCGCCTCCCGGTCACCTTGACCCGGCCCTGGCTCGTCTCCTGGGACAAGGCGTCCGCGGATTCCCGAACCACGGTGACCAGGTCGGCCGGCAGCAGCCGGAGCGGCTCTCCTGCCACGGCCCACCGGAGCATCCCATCGACCAGCCCGGCGAGCTGCTGGAGCTGCTCCCGGGAGCGGTGGAGGAGCGCGTGCTCTTCCATGTCCTCATCGCGCTCCAGGAGCAGCCGCTCGATGATCGCCAGGGCCCCGACCAGCGGCCCACGGACTTCGTGGGCGGTCAGTGCCAGGCCGAGGTCAAGCCCTTCGGTCCTTCGCTCGGCGGCGGACACCACGGTCAGGTGGATCAGGACGTCCTCCAACAGATCCTCGACCAGCCGGAACGAGGCGGTGGAACCCGCTCCGGCGACCAGCAGCAGGGCTTCGCCGGCCGGAACCGCCTCCGCGGTCCCCTCGCCGGCCAGGTTCGCGAACCGCTCCGCCAGCGCCCGTCGCGATGTCTCCGTTCGGACGTCGTCGCGGTGGAGGCGGCGCATCCGCGAGCGGAGCTCGGCACCCCGGCCGGTTCCCAGCCCGCGGGCGCTGACCAGTGCCAGCCGGGTTGGGTCGGCCTCCGTGAGCCACCCCGCCGCGGGAGAGTCGAATCGTTCGTGGCAGAACCGGACCGCGGCCCGAACCGCCTCCTCGGGCGTCCGGGCCCGGACCATCTCCCCGGCCAGCTCGGACATGTGCTTCAGGCCCTCGAACGACGAGTGGAGCGCGGCACGATGGTGCAGGTTGCGGAACACGATGGCTACCTGACTCGTCACGGCGTCGAGCGTGGCCCACCGGTCCTCCACGGACGCCGCCGACGCCACCACCTCCAGGACCCCGACCGGTTCCCCTCGCGACACCAGGGGGAACGACACCATGGTTCGGCCCTCGGACAGCGGAACCCGCACGGCTCGTCGGTTCTCGAGGATCCGCCGGCGGGCGGCTCGTTGCTCGGGAGCCTCCACCGCCTCGAGCCTGGGAACGGCGGGGTACAGGGTACCGGTGGGATCGGCCAGGAACAGCCGAACCACTGCCTCGTCATCGCCGCCCACCGCCGCCCGGACCCACCGCACGGCGGCGTCGGTGGCCTCCCCCACGTCGGGCGAGGAGCCGAAGGCCCGGGACACTCCCTGGAGGACCTCGAGCTCCGACAGCGGTGTGGCCGGTGAGGGTCGCCTGGAGCGAATGGAGCGATTCGGGCCGGACGCGCGTGTGTCCGGACCCTCGCTACCGTCCCTCACGGGCCTCACTCATCCAACGATCCCCTCTACCCTTTGACCTGAGCCTGTTATCGGCCCGGGTGCCCTCCGACCTGAGGACCGTTCGAGTGACCCTCGATCGGACGGATAATCCTCCCACAACTCGGTCACCCGGGCCACATAGCGTGGCCACATAGCCTACGTCGCTCGGACGAGCGTCCCTTAGAGGAGATACGGCAAGTTGACTCTTTGCGGTCCCCGCAATCCGCGGCTATCCTTTCCAGCATCTCCGCCCTCACACCACTCGGCGCCGACCGGATGCCCGCCGAGCGGCGATTCCGCCTGGCGATCGGTGAGGCCCTGCGGGCCACTCGGCGACGGCGAGGCCTCACCCTGCGCGAGGTGGCCTCTCTTTCCGGGCGACGATTCAAGCCATCTGCCCTCGGCGGATACGAGCGCGGCGAGCGGGCCATCTCCCTGGAGCGGTTCTGGGAGCTGTCGTCCGTGTACGGCGTACCGGCGGATCGGCTCCTGGGCGACGTCCTCGACCGTGTCGATCCCGAGGGCCGGGTCGAGGTCCTGGTCGACCTGTCCCAGCTGGAGCTGATGGCCGGCGAGGAGCCTCGGATCGCCGCCGAGCTCGTCGAACGGGTGGTTGAGCTCCGGGGGGAACGTATTGGCGGCGCGGTGGCGCTCCGGGCGGGCGACCTCTCGGAGCTCGCCCTGGCCTCACGTCTCAGCCCCGGCGACCTCGTCCGGCGCCTGGGTCCGGCGATGCGCATCCGGGAACCCGACCGTACCACGTAGCCCAACCTCACCGTTCCTCGAACCCCCTGTACCATCGCTCCATCTCTTCCGAGCGGACCGCCGTCGTCGAACCGACCGGGACGGGAAGCCGCGGCCGCAATCGCCGTCGTTCCCTCCGGTGGTACGTCCTCGGCATCGCGGTGGTTCTGGCTTTCGTGGTTGGAGCCGGGCTGGCCCTGGTCCTCCCCGCCCGAGAACCGCTCTTGGACGGACGGGACCGGATGCTCACCGGGCGCGACCGGCTGGTGGCGGGGGACACCGCCCGCGCGGCCGAGGCCTTCGCCGAGGCGGAGGCTGCCTTCGCCGAGGCCCGGGACCGGCTGGGCAACCCGCTGACCCGCCTGACGTCATACGCCCCCATCGTGGGACGGACCCCCGATGCGGTCTCTTCCGGCGCGGAGGCCGGAGTCCTGGTCGCCCGGGCCGGCGGAGTGCTGGCCCGGGCGACGGAAGGTCTTCCCGGTGGGATCGCCTCGCTGGCCCCTCGGGACGGCACGATCCCGACCGAACCGTTCCGACGGCTGACCGGACCGCTGGCCGAGGCCCGGTCGTTGGTCCGCCGGGCGGACTCGATCCTCGACGACGCGCCTCGACGGTTCGTCCCCGGGCCCGTGGCCGAGGCCATCAGCCGGTTCGACCACCAGACGGACAAGGCGAGTCAAGCTCTGACCGCCGCCGCGGCGATCGCCCGGGTGATGCCGGCCTTCCTCGGCGAGGACGGCCCCCGACGGTACCTGGTCGGAGCCCAGAACCCCGCAGAGCTTCGAGGGACGGGTGGGATCGTCGGCTCGTTCGCCGTGGTCACGGTGGATGAGGGAGCGATCGACCTGGGCCCGTTCCGTGACGTGAACATCCTTCCCGATCCCGACCTCTCGATGATCGAGCCCCCCGGACCGGACTTCGAGCGGATCTATGGCCGGTACCTCCGGCGGGGCTCATGGCCGAACGTGAACATGACCCCCGACGCGCCGTCGGCGGCGACCATGTTCGAACGGATGTACCGTGCCGCCACGGGCGACCGCGTCGACGGAACGATCCTGGCCGATCCGCACGCCTTCAGCCTGCTGATGGGTGTCTCCGGGCCGGCCGAGGTGCCCAGGACAGAAGTCACCGTGGACGCTGGGTCGGTGGTGGACTTCGTGACGAACGAGGCCTACTCCCTTTTCGACGTGTCATCGGAGAGGAAGCGGGTCCTCGGCGCCGTGGCCGGGGCCGTCCTGGGCCGGTTCCTCGGTCCGGGGAGGACCGGCGACCCGATCGCGGCCGGCCAGGCACTGGTCGAGGCGGCCGGCCGGGGCCACCTGCTCCTGCATGCCACGGACCCGGAGGTGCAGGCGGGACTGGAGGCTGCCGGGGTGGCCGGGGCGCTCCGGACGCCCGGCGACCTGGTCGCCATCGTGGCCAACAACGCCGGCGCCAACAAGATCGACTACTACGCCCAGCGGACGGTCCGCTATTCGGTGGAGCTCTTTCCCGACGGCTCGTCGGCGGCGACAGCGTCGGCTCGGTTCGAGAATACCGCTCCGGCCTCCGGACAGCCCCCCTACGTGATCGGCCCGTACGGGTTCCTGGAGGGGGACGCGGTGGCCGGCGAGAACCTGATGCTGGTGTCGGCCTATTGCGGCCCGGGCTGCACGGTGGAGAGCTACCTCCGCGACGGACGTTCGGAGGGGGTCGAAATCCACGAGGAGCTCGGGTACCCATTCGTGCTCAGCGCCGTCCGCATCCGCAGCGGGGACACAGCCGACCTCGAGTACCGCTGGCGGGACGACGCGGCGTGGCACGGCGACGAATACGGCGGGACCTATCGGCTCTCCGTCCACGGCCAGCCCACCATCCGGCCGACCGGTCTCGAGATAGATATCCGGGTCCCGGAAGGGATGCGGATCGTCCGGACCTCGCCGGGGCTCCGAGTGGAAGGCGACCGCGTTCTGTGGTCGGGGACGGCGGAGGACGTCGGCACGTTCGAGGTCGAGTTCGCTCGGAAGCTGTTCGGCATCCTCTGAAAAGGGCCTACGCCCAACGTCGTAGAAGGGCCCGGCGGAGCGGCCCCTACCTGCGGGTTCACCATCCGGATGAGGCCGCCAGATTTACGCCGGTGGGCGTATCGCCACGGTACCCCGGGGCCCGTAGCATCGTGGCACCTGAAGAACCAGGAGAAGATCATGCGAAGGATCGTCACCGGCATCGGAGTAGCGTTCGGTTCGCTGCTGGCCTCCGCCCTCCCAGCCGCGGCCCAGACTACCGGCTACAACCCGCCGCCCACCGTCCAGCCCACGGTCATCACCCAAGGTGGCGTCCAAGGTGTCGCCGCGGTGGCTCCGGCACAGGAGGCTGCTCCGCTCGCGTTCACCGGCGCGGAGATCGGCATCCTGGTCCTGGCCGTGGCCCTGTTGGTCACGGTGGGGACCCTGGCTCTGATCGCCGGTCGGCGCCGCGCGGTGCGGGTCGCGTAGCCAGCCGGGCTCGCCGGCTCAGGGCTCTTCGCGGAGCGCGTACACGCCCCGTCCCGACTTGAACACGGGTCCGTCCGGATTCCGGGCGCCCTCGGATAGAGCGGCCAGGAGCCGCCGTCGGATATCGGTCTGGGTGAAGGGGTCCAGATAGCCCCGCTGAAGGGCGATGTCCTGGATCACCGTCCAGTGCAGGGGCTTGCCCTGTTCGCGCAGCACGGCCACTGCCGCGTCCAGAAAGTCCACGGCTACAGCTCCACCGCGGTGGGGATGATCCGTTCCGCCACGACGTCGAGCATCTCGTCATCGGGGACAACGAAAGGAAGCGGTCCCACCGACAGGATGGTCTCCTCCACGCCCAGTCGGCCGAAGGCCGCC
This sequence comes from Actinomycetota bacterium, assembly GCA_035642095.1. GTDB lineage: Bacteria > Actinomycetota > UBA4738 > UBA4738 > CALAEC01 > DASQTB01. The sequence goes on from DASQTB010000089.1 coordinate 14,134, forward strand.
AGGCGGTCCAGCACCTGCTCGGGGATCCCGACCAGCTTGTCCCGCCCCCACTCTTCCGGCGTCGCTCCATCGAGGGCGCCCCCCGGTGCCCATCGGGTGAGCGACCGCCACCGGGCCTCCAGGTCGCGCCGGTCGGCCCCGACCACGGTGTAGAGGCCCACCGAGCGCCGGACCGACGCCGGATCCCGGCCCTCCGCCACACAGGCGTCGTCCAGAACCCGGGCCCGTTCGGCGTAGCCCTCCGGAGTCCACGCCCACACGGTGTTCCATCCGTCTCCCCGCCGGGCGATCAGCCGGGCCAGGCGCGGCCCCCCTTTCCCCCCGATCCACAGCGGGGGACGCGGCTCCTGGACGGGTCGAGGTCGGCAGTATGCCTCGTCCAGCCGGAAGTGCGCTCCCTCCCAGGTGACCGGCTCCTTCTCGCCGAACAGGAGCCAAAGGACCTCGACCGTCTCCTCGAGGATCTCGAACCGCCGGGCGAGCGTGCCGAAGTCGTAGCCGAACGCCCGGTACTCGTCCTCGTACCATCCCGCGCCGAGCCCGAGATCCAGGCGCCCGGACGAGAGCAGGTCCACCGTCACCACGGCCTTGGCCAGGATCGCCGGGTGGCGAAAGGCGGCCCCGAGCACCAGCGTTCCCAGCCGCACTCGGTCCGTGATCGCGGCCAGACCGGCCAGCACCGCCATCGGCTCGACCGAGCCGTATGGCTGGTCCGGGCCGCCGTACCTGGTCAACGACAGGAAGAAGTGGTCCGAGATCCACACCGAGTCGAACCCGAGGGCCTCGGCCCGGCGGGCCACCCCGGCCAGGCGGTCCCACGTCACCGGGGAACCATCCGGCTGGGAGAAGTCGTAGTGGGGCAAGGCCAGCCCGATCCGCATCGCTACAGCAGGTCGAGGACGTCCTGGGCGCTGGTCAGCTCGCCCCCGGGTGGGACGCGGATCCCCGCCGGCACCTTCAGCCGGGGATAGACGCTGGCCCCGCCGTCCAGGCGGGCCCCGGGAGCGACCACCACCTCGTCGCCGAGCGCCACGAAGTCCTCGATCACGGTGGCCCGGCCACGCTCCGACCGGATCTCGCTCATCGACCCGACCACCGAGTTCCGGACCGTGGCCCCCGGCCCGACGATGGCCCCGTCCCGGACCTGGGATCGGGCCACGTAGGCGCCTTCCCGGATCTCGACGTCGTCGTCCAGGTTCGACTCGGTGATCACCGCACCCGGTTCGATCACGGTGTAGCGCCCGACCCGCGCGGCCGGCCCGATCGTGACCAGCCCCTCGGCCATCTTCTCTTGCAGGGTCTTGCCGCTCCGGTCGTCCCGCAGGTGCAGCGACTCGGGGGCGACCCACACGTGCTGCTCGGGGTCGTACGGCGGCCCCATCAGCCGGGCCATGGACCCGAACCCCCCGTGCAGGACGTCGACCATCGTCTCCACATAGTCCGCCACGTTGCCGAGATCGCCGATCCGGCGAACCGGACAGGCGAACACCGGATACCCCTTCGCCACCAGCCAGGGAAGGAGGTCCTTCCCGAAGTCCAGCCGCTCCCGCCGCATGGCCGCCAGCTCCGGGTGCCCGGCCGCCTGGCGGAGCACCACGGGGTCGAGGAGGTAGAAGCCGGCGTTGGTGAGGAGCGGGAGCCGGTCGAACTCTACCGGCTCGGTGACCTGGAAGTGGTCTCGGAGCTCGGCCAGGGAAGGCTTCTCCACGAACTCGAAGATTCGGCACAGGGGGTCGGTCAGCATGACCCCGTACTTCTCGGCGACCTCCGTCGGTGCCCGGGTCATGGCCGCGATGGTGACGGCGGCGCCCTGTTCGTGGTGGGCCCGAATCATCGGCTCGAGGTCGAAGTCGATCACCGAATCCGTGGGGAACACCAGCGCTGGACGCCGGATGTCCCAGTGCTCGAGGAGCCGCAGCGTGGAGTCGGCGCTGCCGGTCGACAGCGCGTCGAACCTGACCGGGGAGTACTGGACGTCCACCCCGAGCGGCTCCCCGTACCCGATCAGGACCTTGATCTGGTAGCGGTTTTCCTTCCCGTGGGCGATCAGGTAGTACTCCTTGATCCCTTCGGCGGCGAGGATGTCGATCACCCACCGGATCAGGCGGCGGCCGACGAAGGCCATGGCTGCCTTCGACCGGAGATAGCCCGGGGCTTTCAGCGTGAGCGGACGAGCCCGGACGCCCTGTCCGCCGGCCAGGCCGATGCCGACCACGTCGCTGGCGCCCGACACGACTGCATGATACCGACGGCCCCCACCAGACCCCCTCGTCGGGGGGTCGCCGCCGATCAGCCTCTGGGGCCGGTCACGCCCCGGCCCGGGCCGGGGCGGCCCGGAGGCGACAGATCCCTCGCTCGGCGAAGGGCCTGAACTCTCGGAGCCCGAGGGGCGGCTTGAGCCCGGCCAGCATGCCCTCCAAGAGCCCCCGGTGGAGCGAGCACACCAGGTCCCGGTAGTCCTCGTGGAGCTCTCGGAACGGGCAGTCCCGGAGCGTGACCTCCACCGCGTTCCCCGTCCGGCGGAATCGGGGCTCGAAGCCGGCCGTGGCCATGGCGTCCTGGAGCCGGGCCAGGTTCTGGCGTGCCGGGAGCCGAGCCCCCGGCTTCGGCCCTCCCTGGGCCACCAGGTAGCCGCCCCACTCCCGGGCCAACCCGGTGGCTCGTTCCACCTCCCGCCTGGTCCGGACCAACCCGCACAGCATCTCGGCCAGGAGCCGGAAGTCGCGGGCCTCGTCGCCGGGGGGCTCGACGGCCCGGTACAGGGTCTGGGGCCGGCCCACCCCGGCCGTCTTCCTGACCTGGTGGGCCACGAGGCCCGCCTCCTCCAGGCGGCGGAGGTGAGGGCGAAGCGTGTTCGCGTGAAGCGAGAGCCGCCGGGCCATCTCCCGGACCGACACCGGCCGGTCGACCAGGCGGAGATGGCGGTAGAGTCGGAACCGAGTGTCGTCGGCCAGAGCCTTGTGGATCTCGGGCGTGCGCGAGGCCATGGTCGGGTCGGTCACCCCTCCCGGCGGATTTCGCCGATGAGCACGGTGAGAAACAGGATAAACTGGTGGAGGCGGCCCGGTGAGCGGGTCGACGAGCCGACAGCGAGGAGTTCCATTGGTCACCGAGGCCCAGGTTCGCGAGGCGCTGCGAGGCGTCCTCGACCCCGAGATCGGCAAGCCGATCGAGGATCTCGGCATGCTCAAGGGCATCGACATCTCTCCCGACGGGGACGTCACCGTCGAGGTCCTGCTGACCATCGCCGGATGCCCCCTCCGGGACCGTATCAACACCGACGTGACCGGGGCGGTAGCCCCGCTGGAGGGCGTCCGCGGCGTGCGGGTGGCCCTCGGCGAGATGACCGGCGACCAGCGGCAGCAGATGGTCACCTCGCTCCGGAGCGGACAGCCCGAGCAGCAGCAGACGTTCTTCACCGCAGGCGACACCGAGGTGATCGCCGTGGCTTCCGGCAAGGGCGGCGTCGGCAAGTCGAGCGTGACCGCCAACCTGGCTGCTGCCCTGGCCGCCGAAGGCCGCCGGGTGGGCGTGCTGGACGCCGACGTGTGGGGGTTCTCCATCCCTCGGATGATGGGCGTGTCCGGACAACCGGTTGGCTTCAACAACATGATCCTTCCGCTGGAGGCCTACGGCGTGAAGGTGATCTCGATGGGCTTCTTCGTCTCGGACGAGACGCCGGTCATCTGGCGAGGTCCGATGCTCCACAAGGCGCTCCAGCAGTTCCTGGGCGACGTGTACTGGGGCGACCTCGACATCCTGTTCGTCGACATGCCGCCGGGAACCGGCGACGTGTCGCTGTCCCTGGCCTCGTTCCTGCCCGCCGGCTCGATGGTGGTGGTGACCACACCCCAGGATGCGGCCAGCAAGGTCGCCGAGCGGGCCGGCCGGATGGCCCAGCACCCCAACGTGACGCTGAAGCTCCTCGGCGTGATCGAGAACATGGCCGGCTTCGCGTGCCCGCATTGTGGCGAGCTGACCGACGTGTTCGGGACGGGCGGCGGCCAGAAGACCGCCTCGGCGCTGGGCGTCCCCTACCTCGGGGGGGTCCCGATGCAGCTCTCCCTCCGGGAGGGCGCCGACACCGGTCGCCCCGTCATCCTCGACGAGCCGGACTCCCCCGCGGGCCAGGCCCTCCGCCGTATCGCCGGAGACCTGGTCGGCCGGGCCACGACGAAGGTCGGCAAGACCCTCCCGCTGACGGTCGCTCCCCGCTAGCCCGGCGGGCGGTACGCCCAGAAGGAGTGAGGCGAGCCCTCGCACCCGTAGCACGGCGTGCCCTGGTGGTCGACGGTTAGCCCTTCGGCCAACAGGAACAGAGCGTCGGCGGCGGCCACCATGTCCGCGAATCGCCACAGCTTGTACGAGCCGGCGGACGCATCGATCTCCTCCCCAAGCATCCCGCCCCGAACGGGCTCCCACCGCCGGGCGGTGGGGTCGTAGAGCGCAGCCTCGCCGCAGAAGAACGCGAACACGCGGCTTCCGATGATCACACTGTCGGGGTAGCACTCGCTGGGTCGCATCGGCATGGGGTCCGGATCGCTCCACCCGTCACTCGCCGGGTCGTACACCTGCCATCGAGGTTCGTAGTCCCAGGCCAGCATGGCCTCGCCGAGCCACACCGCCGAGGTGGCCTGGGGGGACAGCCGGGAGGGCGGGAGCGGCCGCCACGTGTCGGCGATCGGATCGTAGGCACTCCCCACCGACGTGCGGGTCTGGGCCACGTTCCGGGTGTCGAGGAGGGAGCCGAACACCAGCATCTCGTTCCCCGTCCACATCCCGGAAGCAAGGTTCAGCCCCACCGGGCCATCGGCGATGGCCCGCCAGGAGTCGATCGCCGGATCGTAGGCCGCCCCCGTCGCCGCGAGGTGATCCTTCGGACGGCCACCACCCCACACGATGACCTCGGAACCGGTCCACACGTAGACCGCCCCGAACCGTGGTTGGAGGGGAGCGTTGGGGAGCATCCGCCACGCCTCGATCGCCGGATCGTAGGCGACGCCCTTCAGCTTCCACCCCTCGGCATAGAAGAACAGGGCCTCCCGGCCCGTCCACACCACTTCCGGATCGATCCCACCGCTCGGCGCGGGCGGGACGACCGTCCAGGTTCGCGTCGACGGGTCGAAGGCGAAGCCGTCCGTGGTCGGATGGCAGTCCGGACGGCCGGGATCGCACCCGCCCCACGCGATCAGCTCCCGCCCGGTCCAGACCAGGGCGGCGCCGTCTCGAGCCTCGGGCGGAAGCGGCAGCTCCGTCCATCCCTCGGCGACCTGGGCCCCGGAAGCGGCCCCTCGCTCCGGATCAGGGCTTCGGACACCGCAGGCCGACAGGACCGCCGTCACCAGGAGCCACGACAGGACGCCCCACGAGCGCTGCCTCATCACCGGTGAGACGTGTCCCGAGGATCGGCGGTTCTCCGAGCCTCGCTATCGCTTGAACCGCGCCGCTTCGTCCGAGCCGGCGGTGGCGTCGCCGGCGCTGTAGGAGTGGGCCCCGGCTCCGGCCAGCTTGCCGCCGTCGACGATCAGGTACTCCTCGCGGATGGGACGCCCCTCGAACCAGCACTCCAGGATCTCCCGCGTTCCGGCCGCGTACCGGGCCTGGGCCGACAGCGACGACCCGGAGATGTGGGGGGTCATGCCGTGGTGGGGCATCGTCCGCCAGGGGTGATCCTTGGGGGCCGGCTGAGGGAACCACACGTCGCCCGCATAGCCGGCGAGCTGCCCGCTCTCCAGGGCCCCGGCGACGGCGTCGCGGTCGCAGATCTTCCCCCGAGCGGTGTTCACCAGATACGCCCCGCGCTTCATCTTTCCGATGAGCTCGTCATCGAAGAGGTGCTCCGTCTCCGGGTGAAGAGGAGCGTTGATCGTTACCACGTCGCAGACCGGAACCATCGATGCCGCGTCGGGGTGGAACGTGACACCGAGGTCGCGCTCCATCTCCTCCGGCAACCGATGGCGGTCGGTGTAGTACAGCTCGACGTCGAAGGGCTTGAGGCGCCGCAGGACCGCCGAGCCGATCCGCCCCGCGCCGACCGTCCCCACGCTCATGCCCTCCAGGTCGTAGGACCGCGAAACGCAGTCGGCAATGTTCCACCCGCCCTTCACCACCCACTGGTAGGACGGGATGTAGTTCCGGACCAGCGACAGGATCATCATCACCACGTGCTCGGAAACGCTGATGCTGTTGCTGTACGTCACCTCCGTGACCGTCATGCCGCGGTCGATGGCGGCCTGGAGATCGACGTGGTCGGAGCCGATTCCCGCCGTGATGGTCAGCTTCAGGTTCGGCGCCTTGGCGATCCGCCCGGCCGTCAGGTACGCGGGCCAGAACGGCTGAGAGATGACGACGTCGGCGTCCACCAGCTCGCGTTCGAACTCGGAATCGGGGCCGTCCTTGTCGGAAGTGACCACGAGGGTGTGACCAAGGTCTTCCAGGAACCGGCGCAGCCCGAGCTCTCCCGAGACGCTGCCGAGCAGTTGGCCCGGGTTGAAGTCGATGCCCTTCGGGGTGGGGAGGGTTTGACCACCCGGATAGCGTTCCAGCGTTGGGATGTCGTCCCTGGCGTAGGAGCTCGGATATCCGTCAACGGGGTCCTCGTAGAGGACGCAAACGATCTTGGCCATGCTCATCCCTCCCTGCTGCCCTGGCCCGCGGCGGGCGCCGCCGGCACCGTATCATCGGCAGCCCGGCTCAGAGGGGGCAACCCGGTTACGTGCCCCCGGGGGTGGGCGGCGGCCGGAAGTCGGTGGTCGGCCGGTCCTCCTCCATGGCCGGCTCCAGCTCGTCCTCGGTTGCTGGTCCGGCGGCCGGCAGGGGCCGGCGGGCGAACCGAACCAGCACGATCACCGAGACGATGACGGCCGCGATCGAGGTCAGCTGGCTCCCGGTCAGCCCGAAGTACGTCTTGTCGATCCGCAGGAAATCGGTGATCACTCGGCCGATGCCGTACCAGATGGCAAAGGTCAGGATCAGGACGCCCTCCCTCCGGGGCCGCCGGTTCAGCCAGTACAGGACCATGAACAGCCCCAGGGCGATGAAGAAGTCGTAGAGCGCGGTCTGATGCACGCCGGCCCCCGTGGCGACCGCCTGGGAGTCGCGGACCAGCGTCGCTCCCTCCCGGGACAGGGTCTCGGTGAAGCCCCCCGACAGCGAGGCCGTCCATCGGCCGGCGGCGGTCTCCACCCACGGTCCGGGGAGCTCCCCGCCCCGGTACCCCCAGCCCAGGAAGAAGTCGGTGGGCTTGCCGAGGTGGTCGCCGATCAGGAGGTCGCCGATCCGGCCGACGAGGATGCCGAAGGCCAGCCCCAGCGCGGCCGAGTCCATCACCTGGAGGAACCGGTACCCGTACCGGCGCATCAGCGGGTACGCGAAGATGATGGCCCCGGCGATACCCCCCAGGAGGCTGATCCCACCGCGCCAGATGGCCAGCATCTGGCCGAACGAATCGAACTCGCTGAAGTGCCCGAGGACGTAGAAGAACCGGGCTCCGAAGATCGCCCCAACCAGTGCCCACAAGAGGATCGTCCCGACGTGGTCCTCGGACAGCCCCCGCTTCCGGCCTTCCCGGATCATCCACCACGACCCCGCCAGATATCCGGCGGCGATCCCCAGACCGTGGGGCGACACGGCCAGGGGGCCGAGCCGGATCCGGTCGAGCACCGGCCACCCGATCACGGCGAGGAGGTTCACGGCGAGGGAGTCTAGCCGACGACCCTGGGCGATACCGTCCGGCTCCACACGTCGGCGGTGGCCCGGCCGAGCAGCAGGCCCCCGACCACGTCCGCCGGGTAGTGCACACCGAGGTACACCCTGGACGCGGCCACGGCCCCGGCCACTCCCACCAGGGCCCTCCTGAGACCGTGGGGGAGGTCGAGGTCCCGGCCGGCCACCGTGACAAAGGTCAGGAACGTGGCCGGGTGCGCGCTCGGCCACGACGCGCCGAGCGGCTTCCCGATGAGGAGTCGAAGCGGCCTGGGGAGCTGCGCGTCGTAGGGCCGGACCCGGCGAAACAACCGCTTCAGCCCCTGGCCCACCGCCCACATCCCTGCCGCGGCGCACGTGGCGTCGACGGCCTCCCGCCGCCGCCCCGAGGCGGCGACGGCCGTCCCGGCGGCAACCGAGGCCCACAGCGACCCGAGCTCGGTGAGGGTCCGGAACACGGCGTCCAGCCGAGGATGCTCGAACCGCGAATTGGCCCATCCGAACAGGCGATCGTCGGCGGCCCGACCTCGGCCGCGGATCGTCAGCAGGGCCAGCGTCAGCGCTCCGCCGGCCATCAGGGCCGCCCGCCGGCGGC
>DASQTB010000090.1:0-10768 GCA_035642095.1 Actinomycetota bacterium
GCGTGGAGCAACAAGCGAGAGCGTCAGTACAAGCACGTCAAGTCCAGCGCCAAGAAGCGCGGGGCCAGCACGAAGCGGGCCGAGGAGATCGCCGCCCGGACCGTGAACAAGGAGCGGGCCAGGAGCGGGGAGAGCCGCACCAGGTCGAGAAGCTCCGTCCGGGATATCTCCTCCGGACGTCGTGGCGGCAAGCGGTCGGGCAGCAGGGGCCCCAGGGGCCGGACCCGAGAGCAGCTCTACAACGAGGCAAAGCGGCTCAACATCTCCGGCCGGTCCAGCATGACCAAGGCCCAGCTCCAGCGGGCCGTCAGCCGCAAGAGGGCTTCCTAACACCACCGACGGACCAGCGACGACCCGGTGCCACGCTAGGCTTCGGCTATGCGTCACCGGGTCGTCCTCATACCTGGCGACGGCATCGGTCCGGAGGTGGCCAAGGCCGCCCAGCGGGTGACCGACGCCACAGACGTTGCCATCGAGTGGGACGTCCGGGCCGCAGGCGCATCGGTGATGGAACGGGAGGGCACACCCCTCCCCGACGACGTCCTCCACGCCGTCCGAGAGACGCGAACGGCGCTGAAGGGACCGATCACCACGCCGGTCGGAACCGGCTTCCGCAGCGTCAACGTGGCCCTCCGCCAGGACCTCGACCTGTTTGCCGCCGTTCGGCCGGCCAGGCACTACCCGGGGGTCCCGACCCGGCATCCCGGGGTCGACCTGGTCACCATCCGTGAGAACACCGAGGACCTGTACCAGGGCATCGAGTTCGAGCGGGGCTCGGCCCGGACCGAGGAACTTCGCGACGCGCTCGTTCGGCTGGCCGGCTACCGGATCCCGGACGACGCGGGCGTCACCCTGAAGCCGATCTCGGTCTCGGGGACGCGGCGGATCGTGCGGTTCGCCCTCGACTACGCCCGGAGGAATGGCCGGAAGCGCGTCACCCTGGGGCACAAGGCAAACATCATGAGGTTCTCCGACGGGGTGTTCGTCAACACCGCGCGCCAGATCGACCGGGACGAGTATCCGGACATCGACATCGAGGAGATGCAGGTCGACCAGCTGGCCATGACGCTCGTCCAGGAGCCCGAGACGCTCGAGGTGCTGCTTCTGCCCAACCTGTACGGCGACATCATCAGCGACCTCGCTGCGGGGCTGACCGGAGGGCTGGGGCTTGCCGCCGGGGCGAACCTCGGGTGGGAGTACGCGGTGTTCGAGCCCGTCCACGGCAGCGCCCCGGACATCGCGGGGAGGGGGATCGCCAACCCCCTGGCCATGATCCTCACCGCGGCCCTGATGCTCGGCCACCTGGGGGAACACGACGCCGCCGACCGGGCCGAGCGGGCGGTGGCGAACCTCCTGGAGGAGGGGGCTACCCTGACGCCGGACATGGGCGGAACGGCGACCACCGACGAGGTGGCGGTGGCCCTCGTCGGTCGTTTACGGGGCGAGCGCTCCCCCTGATCGTGCTCGGCCGAGCCGGCCAGCGGCGTCAGCGCGTCCCTGGGGGATCCCGCCGGGATCCCGGGGCAGGCAGTCAGCAGCCGGGCTCGCCGCGATGACCGCAGCACCCACCCGAGAAGGTGGCCCGGACCCGGTTGCGGACGAGCCGTGTGGCCCAGCGGGCCGACAGCCGTTCCGATCGGAGGTTGCGGGCGAAGTCCCGCGCGTAGTCACCGAATCCACGACTCATGACAAGCCAGTCTACGGCGCGGAACCCGACCCGGGCGTCCAACCTGATGGACGAGGATGGTCGGGCGGCGGTCGGCGGTGGCGGTCTAGACCTTCGCCAGGTCGGCGCAGCGGGTTCGGATGCCCTCGGCGGCCTGGCGAAGAGCGGCGATCTCGTCGGCCTCCAGATCTAGCTCGACGATCTCTTCGACGCCGTTCCTCCCCAGACGGGCGGGAAGACCGACGAACACGTCCGAGATCCCGTACTGGCCGGTGGCCCAGACGCACGCCGGGAGGATCTCGCTCGTGTCTCCCACGATGGCGTCGACCATCTGGGCCACCGACGCCGACGGGGCGTAGTACGCGCTGCCCTTCTTCAGGTACCGGACTATCTCGGCGCCGGCGTCGCGGGTCCGCTGGTACAGCCGTTCCAGGGTCGCCTCGTCGACCAGGTCTCGGAGCGGCTTCCCCTGCACCGTGGCCCGTCCCGGGAGGGGCACCATCGATTCCCCGTGCGAGCCCAGGGTCATGGCCTCCACCGAACTCGGCGGCACGCCGAGCTCCTCGGCGATGAAGTACCGAAGCCGGGCCGAGTCGAGCGTTCCGGCCATCCCCATCACTCGGTCCCTGGGGAAGCCGGTCACGTCTGCGGCCAGGAAGGTCATCTCGTCGAGGGGGTTGCTCACCACGATGACGATGGCGCCGGGCGAGGTCTCCCGGACCCGCTCCGCCACCTGGCGCATGATGTCCGCGTTCTTCCCCAGCAGGTCCATCCGGCTCATCCCCGGCTGGCGAGGAAGTCCCGCCGTGATCACGACGACGTCGGAGCCCCCGCTGTCGGCGTAGTCGTTGGTCCCTCGCAGCACCGGCCCGAAGCCCTCTACCGGAGACGACTGGTTCAGGTCGAGGGCCAAGCCCTGGGGGAGCCCCTCCACCACGTCGACCATCACCACCTCATCGGCCAGCCCCTTCTGGGCGACCCGCATCGCGGTGGTGGCTCCGACGAACCCGCTCCCGACCACGGTGACCCTCATGGGAGGACTCCTCTCGCTCGGACCGGGGCATCCTAGCCGACCGGCTCCACGGGGCCGCCTGGGCCGGATGGGCGACACGGCGGGGCATCGGGCCATTCGGCGCATGGCCCCGACGGGTGGGCCGAAGATGGCTCCCCCGTGCTATGGACCGATCCGTCCCGATCGGAGACCATGTCGCCTATGTCCCGCCATCTCCGCCTGGTCGCGGCGGTGCCCGTCGAGACGTCCTACGTGGTGGCTCGGACCGCGCACATCCGGCCCGGATCCGCGTATGTCGTGGCGTCCTGCGCCGATCGAGGCGTGGCCGAGGTGCTGGCCCTGGCGGGTCACGAGACATACGGGGCCGGGGAAATGGGGAACCGACCGGAGCTGGCTCGGGCCCTCCGAGCCTGGGAGGCGGGCGACCACCGCCTCCACCGGTCGGAGCGGGTCGCCGCGCTGGCCTTCGCTCGGTCGGTGACGGACGGAGCGGGCCGGTCCGGTCCGGGGCAGGATCCCTCCCGGCCGGCCCGCGTCGCCCGGGCCCTCGACTAGATGGGCTGGGCGGCCGCCTCCAGCCGCTCGATCACGGCGTCGGCCACCTGGGACGTGCCCACGGCCGTGGGGTCGTCCCGGGTCGGCTTCATGTCGTAGGTCACGCTCCTCCCCTCCCGGATCACCTCGGCCAGCGCGGCCTCCAGCCGATCGGCGGCGTCGCGCTCGTCGAGATGCTTCAGCATGAGGACCCCGGAGAACATCATGGCCATCGGGTTCACCTTGTTCATCCCCCTGTACTTCGGGGCGCTGCCGTGAGTGGCCTCGAACACCGCGGCCTCGTCGCCGATGTTCCCGCCGGGGGCCACCCCCAGGCCCCCGATCAGCCCCGCGCACAGATCGCTGATGATGTCGCCGTACAGGTTCGGCAGCACCAGGACGTCGTATTCCTCCGGCCGGGCCACGAGCTGCATGGCCAGGTTGTCGACGATCCGGTCCTCGAACTCGACGTCTGGATACTCCTCCGCCGCAACCTGGCGGGCGGTCTCCAGGAACAGGCCGTCGGAGAACTTCATGATGTTGGCCTTGTGCACGGCGGTGACCTTCTTCCGACCTTCCCGCTTGGCATACTCGAAGGCCCACCGGACGATCCGCTTCGTGCCCGTGATGGAGATCGGTTTGATCGAGATCCCCGAGTCGTCACGGATGCGCTTCCCGGCGAGCCGCTCGATCGTCTCGATCAGCTGCTTGGCCTCGGCCGTGCCCTGTTCGAACTCGACGCCCGCGTACAGATCCTCGTGGTTCTCGCGACAGATCACCACGTCCACGTTCTCATAGCGGGACCGGACACCGGGATAGGTCTTGCACGGGCGGAGGCAGCAGTACAGGTCGAGCTCTTTCCGAAGGGCCACGTTGACGCTCCGGAACCCCGTCCCCACCGGCGTGGTGATCGGTCCCTTGATGGCCACGCCGTTCTGCCGGATCGACGCCAGGACGTGCTCGGGGAGCGGCGTCCCGTACCGGTCCATGACGTCGGCGCCGGCTTCCTGGACGTCCCAGTCGAAGCCGACGCCGGTCGCTTCGATCACCCGGCGGGTCGCCTCTGAGAGCTCGGGTCCGACGCCATCGCCGGGGATGAACGTCACTCGGTGGGCCACGGTCGCTCCTTCTCGCGCACGGTTTCCCGGCATGATACTCACGGCCCGGCCGCTCACCCGGAAGGTTCAGCCCTGGACGAGGGCGCTCTCCGTCCCCGGGGAGGGAGGCGGAGAGGCGGGGGTGGCCGGACTCGACGGCGAGGGCTCGGGCGAGGTGGGGTCCGGCGAGGGCGGCTCCGTCGGCGAGGGTGGCGGCGTGGAGCCGGAGGATCCGGGTTCGCCGGCGTCGTCCTTCTGCTGGTCGGGCCCCGGAGCGTCGTCCGGTTCCCGGTCGGGCGATGGCTGCTCGATGGGGCCCCCGCCGGACGTCGATCCCTCGGTTCGCTGAGCACGGTTCGGTGTCGACGGCCGAGGGTCGTCGACGGCCGGAGCTGGCTCCGGGGATCGGATCGCCATCACGACCATCCACGTCGTGACCGCCAGGAGGGCCAGCACGGCCAGCAGCGCCCATCGCGGTCGCCTCGCCGGAGCTCCAGCCTCGGTCTCGGCGAGCTCTCCGGTGTCTTCGTCCGACGTTCGAATCGGTGGCGCGGTCGATGCCACCGCGGAGGCGTCGGCCTCCCTCATGAACGGAAGGAGGGCGGCCACCAGCTCGTCGGCCGAGTCGAACCGGTCCGCCGGGTCCTTGGCCAGCGCCCGGAGGACCACCGCGTCGAGCGCCTCGGGGATCCCCGGCTCCAGCTCCGCGGGCTGCCGAGGCTGCTCCTCCAGGTGCTTGAAGGCCATGGCCACGGCAGTGTCCGCCTCGAATGGCAGCCGGCCGGTGAGCATCTGGAACAGCACGACGCCGAGCGCATAGATGTCGGACCGAGCGTCACCCACCTCGCCTCGGAGCTGCTCCGGGGAGAGGTAGGGCGCGCTGCCGACGATGCCCGAGGGCCGGGTGAGCGTGTCGTCGTCGACCGCTCGGGCGATGCCGAAGTCGGTGACCTTGACCTCTCCCGAGGGCGTCAGCAGGACGTTGGACGGCTTGACATCGCGGTGCACCACTCCCGCGGCATGAGCCACGGACAGCGCTGCGGCGATCGACGCGGCGATCGAGGCGGCGTGGTCGGACGTGATGGGTCCCCGGCTCAGCTCCTCGGCCAGCGTGTGGCCCTCCACGTGTTCCATGACCAGGTACGGAGCACCGTCGGCGACCCCGGCATCGAACACCGAGACGATCCCCGGATGGTTCAGCCTGGCCGCAGCCCGGGCCTCCCGCCGAAGACGAGATGCCGCCGCCTCGTCCGCCGAGAGAGCGAAGGGGAGCACCTTGACGGCGACGGGTCTGGCCAGAACACGGTCCCAGCCTCGGTGGACCGTGCCCATCCCACCCCGACCGAGGGGCTCCTGGATCTCGTAGCGGTCCGAGATCAACCACGCGGGCGAAGGCATCATTATTTGATTACCCACTCCGGAGCTCCGCACCACCCCTGGCCGAAAGGTCCGGAATCGACGCTGTTAGACTTGGATCGAGGGGCTGTGGCCGAAAAGGGGCTGGCTGACGTCGTCGCCGCGGAGACGGCCGTGTCCGACATCGACGGGAAGCTGGGCCGCCTGTGGTACGTCGGCTACGACATCCACGATCTGGCCCGCTACGCCACCTTCGAGGAGACGGTCTACCTTCTCCATCACCGCCGCCTGCCCGGACGCGATGAGCTGGAGGACCTCATCGCCGGGCTGGTCGAGGAGCGCGACCTCGATCCCTGGCTCCGGGGCCTGATGCCGACGTTCGGCGAGGCCACCTCGCCGATGTCGATGCTACGGACGGGAGTGTCGGCGGCCTCGGCCTACGATCCCGACGGGTGGGACCAGTCTCCCGAGGCCAACCTCCGGAAGGCGTTTCGCCTGGTGGCTCGATTCCCGACGATGATCGCCACCTATCACCGCCAACGGATCGGGGAGGACCCGCTGCCACCGAACGCGACGTTGCCGCATGCGGCCAACTTCCTGTTCATGCTGACCGGCCAGGAGCCGGACGAAGCCTCCGCCCGGGCATTCGATGTCTGCATGATCCTTCACGCCGACCACACCATGAACGCTTCGACGTTCGTGGCCCGGATCGTGGCTTCGACCCTCTCCGATATGCACTCCGCCATCACCGCGGCCATCGCTGCGCTCAAGGGACCCCTTCACGGCGGCGCCAACGAGGCGGTGCACGCCATGCTGGAGGACGTCCGGGACGTGGATGAGGTCGAGGCGTATGTCAAGGACCGGCTGGCCAGGAAGCAGAAGATCATGGGTTTCGGCCACCGCGTCTACCGGACGGAGGACCCGCGGGCCACACACCTTCGCGATCTGTCGGGGGAGCTTGCGCAGCGGTCCGGGGAGACCCGGTGGTACGACATCTCCGAGCGCATAGAGAAGGTCGTCATGGACGAGAAGGGGCTCTTCCCCAACGTCGACTTCTACGCGGCCAGCGTCTACCACTACCTCGGCATCCCCACCGACCTGATGACGTGTGTGTTCGCCGCGAGCCGGGTGGCGGGATGGTCCGCCCACGTCCGCGAGCAGCTTGCCGACAACCGTCTGATCCGGCCGGAGTCCGAGTACATCGGCCCCCGGAATCAGACGTACGTGCCGATCGAGGAGCGGGCGTGAGGATCTCCGAGGTCATGACCGAGGCCGCGGTCACCGATCGCCCCGACGACACCCTGCGCCAAGCCGCCGCCAAGATGCGGGAGCAGCAGACCGGATCCCTGCTGGTCCTCGACGGCGAGGAGCTGGTCGGCATCGTCACGGAGCGGGACGTCCTTAAGGCCGTGGCCACCGAGACGCCGCTCGACACGCCGATCTCCCAGCTGATGTCGAAGGGCCTGATCACCGTGGAGCCGGGGGCGTCGCTCCGCGAGGCCGCCCGGATCATGTCCGAGCGGTGGATCCGACACCTGCCCGTCCTGGAGGGCGGCCGGCTGGTCGGCATCGTGTCCCAGCGAGACCTGGCCGGCGTCCTGGCCGGAGCCCTCAACGAGCCCGAGGACCTGCACCGGCTGATCGAGGGCAGCGCGCTTCCCCGGGAGCGCCGGTTGAAGCGGATCGAGGCCGGCGACCTCGATTGACGTGACCTGGCGACCCCCGGAGGTCGGGACCCGGGCAACGTGGACCCGGACCGTCACCGCCGAGGAGATCGAGCTGTACGCCCGGATCACCGGCGACCGGAATCCGCTCCACTTCGACGAGGAATTCGCCCGAACGACCAGGTTCGGAGGGCTGGTGGCCCAGGGAGGGATCGTCACGGGGCTGTTCAACGCGTTGGTGGCCATGAAGCTCCCCGGATCGGGGAGCGTGTTCCTCCATCAGGAGTGGAACTATCCCGCCCCGGTCTTCGTCGGCGACACCATCACCGCCGAAGCCGAGGTGACCGATGCCCGAGCGGACAAGCCGATCACGACGCTCCGGTGCGTGGCTCGGAACCAGGACGGAGCCGAGGTGCTGACCGGCCGGTGCCTGGTCTACACGATGCAGCCGGAACGCTAGCGGCGGTCGGCCGAGCCGTCGAGCACCGTCACCGGCACGACCTGGACCAGGTTGTTGCCCATGCCCTGGTAATTCCACGGCTGCTCCAGGGGCTGGGTCTGCCCTTCAGCGTCGGTGGCCCGGCAGGACAGCATGTGCTCGCCGGGGCGGGCGTCCCACCCGTAGGACCACGCGGCCCAGGCGTGATCTCCGATCGCCGGTTCGACCTCGGCGTCGTCCCAGGAGCCGTCCACGCCGACCTCGACCCGGACGACCGGCCCGGCGCCGCTCCAGGCCCTGCCCCGCAGCTCGGTCGACCCCGCGTCGACGAACCGCCGGCGGGTCAGGAAGTCGGGATATCCGGGCGGGATCATGAGGGCCCGGACCCGGATCCGGGAGACGCCCACGCCGGGGTCTTCCTCGTCCTTCTGGTAACGGTAGGCCACCGCCTGCTGGTAGCCCTGGAAGGGCGCGGTGACGGCGTCGATCCGCTTCAACCACTTGACGCTGGTCATCCCGTACCATCCGGGGACCAGGAGCCGGAGCGGTGCCCCGTGCTGCGGTTCGAGGGGCCGGCCGTTCATCTCGTACGCCAGGACCACCTCCGGTCGGCGGGTTTCGGCCACGGGCAGACTGCGCTGATAGTCGTGCTCCACGTCGCCCTGGGTCCCGTGGTCTGCGCCCGTGAAGACGAACTCCTCGGTGTCGGGCCGGACCCCCGCCTCGGCCAGGACGTCGCCCAGAGGGGTGCCCGTCCACTCGGCGGTCCCGATCGCCTCGTTGAGCCACGGATTGCTGATCGGACGGGGGAACAGACGGGCCCGACCGTTCCCCGCGCACTCCATGGTGACGGGCATCGTCCTAGCTGGACGGGCCCGGATCTCCTCGAGGTCGAGGTGGAGGGTCCGCTCGACGTTCCCACCGATCTCCAGCCGCCAGGAGGACTGATCCACGTCCGGGATGTCGAAGTGAGTGAGCAGGTAGTGGATGCCGGTCGGAGTGACGTCGTAACGGAGCCCCTCCAGAGGCATCCCCCGGTTGCGGGTGGCCAGCTGGAGCTCCTCCACGGTCAGCGGCCCATCGGTCGTCCCCCCGGCCACGGCCGGATTCTACTCCGGCGTCCTCAGCCCGGACGGGGCAGGAGCCCGGACCGGTCGATCACCCGTCGGACGGCCTCCTCCCGACCCAGCCCCATGACGTGGACGCCGGCCACGCCGTCGATCTCACGAAGCCGCTTCACCACCTCGACGGTCAGGGCCACGCCCTCCTCCGCCGGATCGTCCGACCCTTCTAGCCGGGCGATCACGGCGTCGGGCACGATCACCCCGGACAGGTGGCTCCTCATGAAGCGAGCGGAGGCCGCGGAGCGGGGCGGGGCCACGCCGACCAGGACGAACATCCGCTCGAACAACCCCAGGGGGCGGAGTCGCTCGGTCCATTCCCCCAGGGCATCGACGTCGTAGACGATCTGGGTCTGGACGAAATCGGCGCCGGCATCGGCCTTCTCCTCGAGCCGCCCGACATCGTACGGGCGGGCCAGGGGGAGGTCCGCCACACCGACGAAGTACCCGGGGGCGGGGTCGAGCGTCTCCTCGACGGGTGAGGTCCGCTCCTCCCGCAGCCGGACCGCGAACCGCACCAGGTCGATCACGGAGAGGTCGTGGACCTCCACGGCTTCGCCCCCGGTGATCCTGTCCCCCGTCAAGCACAGGACGTTCCGGGCCCCGAGGGCCCACGCGCCGAGGAGATCCCCCGTGATGGCCAGGCGGTTGCGGTCCCGGCAGGCGAGCTGAAGCGTCGGCTCGACCCCCTCCGCGGCGACGAGGGCGCTCCCCGCCACCGGTGACATGTGGGCCGAGGCCGCCGGGCTGTCCGTGACGTTGGCGGCATCTGCGTAGCCGACCAACGCCCGAGCCTGGGCCCGGACGAGGGCCGGATCCGCGCTTCGGGGGGGCACCACCTCCGCGGTGACGGCGAACCCGTCCTCGTGCAGGACCCGCTCCAGGCCACTCCCCGCCCGGAGCGTCATCGCCGGCCGGCGGTCCGCTCCGCAGCGGTCACCGTGTTGACCAGCAGCATGGCCACGGTGAGCGGCCCCACGCCACCGGGCACCGGGGTGATCCATCCGGCCACCTCGCGAACCTGGTCGAAGGCCACGTCCCCGACCAGGCCGTCGGCCGTACGGTTGACCGCCACGTCGATCACCGCCGCCCCCGGCTTCACCATGTCGGCGGTGATGGTGCCCGGCCGTCCCGCCGCGGCGACCAGGATGTCCGCCCGACGGGTGTGGGCCGGGAGGTCCCGGGTGGCCGTGTGGCACAGCGTCACCGTGGCGTTCCCTCGGGCCGTCTTCTGAGCCAGCATGATCGACAGCGGCATCCCGACCAGCGCCCCCCGGCCCACCACGACCACCTCGGCACCGCTCGTCTCGATACCGCTCCGGACCAGGAGCTCGACGATGCCGAACGGGGTGGCCGGTAGGAACAGCGCCTCGCCCCGAACCAGCCGGCCCACGCTCACCGGGGTCAGAGCATCGACGTCCTTCTCGGGCGAGATGGCTTCGTGGACGGCAAGGACGGAGACGTGGTCCGGGAGGGGGAGCTGGACCAGGATCCCGTGAACCGACCGATCCCGTCCCAGCTCCCGGACCAAGTCGATGAGGCCGTCCTGGGACACGTCGCCGGGGAGCTCGTGACGCTCGGAGTGGATGCCGACCTCCGCGCACGCCTTCTGCTTCGCCCCGACGTAGATCCGGGACGGCTCGTCATCGCCGACCAGCACCGCGGCCAACCCCGGCGTCACCCCTCGGCCGATGAGCGTTCGCGCGCGGTCGGCCACCTCGCCCCGGATCTGGGCGGCCATGGCCTTCCCGTCGATCACACGGGCGCTCACGGCCGCCATCGTACCGGCGGCCGCCGGCCACGTCAGATGAGGATCTGGTCGAGGAAGCGCTTCGTACGTTCGTGCTCGGGATGATCGAAGAATTTGTCGGGAGGAGCT
>DASQTB010000091.1:0-6159 GCA_035642095.1 Actinomycetota bacterium
GGACGACGCCAAGTACGGACGGACCTCCGAGCGTCCGTACCTGGAAGCGGTGTTCCCCACGGTGTTCGAGTCGGGCATCGCCCCCCCGGGGAAGCACCTGGCCCTGTGCTTCACCCAGTTCGGCCCGTACCGGCTGGCCGACGGGTCGTGGGACACCGAGCGGGAGGCGTACGGCCGGAAGATCGTCGGGCTCCTCGATGAGCACTGTCCCGGCTTCGCCTCGTCGGTGGAGCACGTCGAGGTCCTGGCCCCGCCCGACATCGAGGAGCGGTTCGGTCTCCTCGGCGGGAACATATTCCAGGGGGAGATGAGCCCCGATCAGATGTTCTCCATGCGACCCATCCCCGGCTACGCGGACCATCGAACGCCGGTGGCCGGGCTGTACCTGTGCGGGTCGGGAACCCACCCGGGCGGCGGGGTCATGGCCGTGCCCGGCCGGAATTGCGCCTCCATCGTCGTCCGGGACGCCCGCCGGGGGCGAGGCTGATGCCGATGCTTCTGTCGGACCAGGATCGCGAGATCCAGGAACGAGCACGGGCCTTCGTCGACAAGGAGCTGATCCCTCACGAGGTGGAGGCGGAGATGAACCGGGGCCGCCTCCCCGACGAGGTGCTCCGCCGGCAGCGGGCTCGGCTCTGGGACCTCGGCCTCCAGGCCATGAACATGCCCCAGGAGCTGGGCGGCGGGGGCTTGACCACACTCCAGCAGGGGCTGGTCTCGGAGCAGATCGGACGGGCCACGAACGCCCTCGGATGGGTGTTGACGACGCCGGCCGGGTGGCTGCCCGAGGTGGCCACCGATCACCAGCTGGAGACGTGGGTGAAGCCCACGATCCGAGGCGAACGACACGAGTGCTACGCGATCACCGAGGAGAGCGCGGGCTCGGACGTCGATGCGCTCCGGGCCACTGCGGCGCGCGACGGAGACCACTACGTCCTGAACGGGGAGAAGTGGTACGTGACCTCGTTCAACGTGGCCGATCACGCTTTCTTCCAGGCCCGGCTGACTACCGGCGAGCACGCCGGGACCCAGGCCATGTTCATCGTCGACCTGGACACGCCGGGGATCCGCGTCGTCCGGACGCCCGAGTACACCCACACCTACCCGGACGAGCATCCCATGGTGGCCTTCGACGACGTCCGGGTCCCGGCGGCGACTCTGGTCGGCGCGGAGGGCGACGGGATGCGGTTCGCGTACGAGTGGTTCCGCTACGAGCGCCTGATGATCGCCGCCCGGTGCTGCGGCGCGGCGGAGCGACTGATCGACGAGGCCACGGCGTTCGCCCGGGAGCGGGTGGCGTTCGGGGCCAGGATCATCGAGCACCAGGGCGTGGGGTTCATGCTGGCCGACTCGATCACCGAGCTGTGGGCGGCCCGGCTGATGACCTACCGGACCGCGCTGGAGATCGATCGTGCCGCCGACGTGAAGCTCCAGCACGCGCACTGCTCGATGGCCAAGCTCTACGCCTCCGAGATGGCGAACCGGGTCGCCGACCGGGCCGTGCAGATCTTCGGCGGCCGCGGATACATGCGGGAGAACGTGGCCGAGCGTTTCTTCCGCGAGCTCCGGGTGGACCGGATCTGGGAGGGAACCTCCGAGATCCAGCGGGCGATCATCGCCGACCAGCTGGCCAAGCGGGGAACGGCCCTGGCCGACGAGACGCCGAGGTGACCCGAGCGACGGGCGACGACCGCCTGGTGACGGCCGCCTTCGTCACCGGCTCCCTCCTCGCCGGCGGGAACGCTGTCGCCGTGCGGTTCAGCAACCGGGAGCTCGATCCGATGTGGGGGGCGGGCCTTCGATTCTCGCTGGCCGCCATCCTGCTGTTCGCCCTCATGGCGATGCTGAGACTCGGCATACCCCGAGGCCGAGCGTTGATCGGTGCGCTTCTCTACGGCGTGTTCAACTTCGCCGCCGCCTTCGGATTGGCGTACTACGGACTGGTCCGGGTGCATGCAGGCCTGGGCCAGACCGTGCTGGCCCTGGTTCCTCTGGCCACGCTGCTCCTAGCCGTCCTTCAGCGGGAGGAGCGCTTCCGCGTGGGAGCCGCACTGGGGGCCGTCATCGCGCTCGGCGGCATCGCCCTGATGACGCGAGCGTCGCTCGAGGACTCGGCGTCCCCGCTCTCTCTCCTGGCCCTGGTGGGCAGCGCATTCTCCTTCGCCCAGGCCGCCGTGCTGGTTCGCCGGTTCCCGCGGGTCGAGCCGGTCGCCATGAACGCCCTGGGCATGGCGGCGGGCGCGGCATTGCTGATCGTCGGATCGGCGCTGGTGGGCGAGTCCGTCGAGCTTCCACGGCGCGTCGCGACGTGGGTCGCCCTGGGATACGTCGTCGCGGTGGGCTCGGTCGTGGTGTTCCTGCTGTACCTCATCGTCCTTCGGTACTGGGCGGCCACACGCGCGGCCTACACCTTCGTCATCATCCCGCTGGTCACCGTGGTGCTCTCGGCGTGGCTGGACAACGAGCCGATCAGCGTGGGACTCATGTTCGGAGGGCTTCTGGTCCTGGTGGGCGTGTACGTCGGTGCTCTCCGCCTCCCGGCCACCGCCGATCGGCGACCGGACGGGGCAGAGGGCGAGACGCTGGCGGCTGATCAGGAGGAACGACCGACGGCGTAGCCCAACCGGCGGGGGAAGCCGGCCAGGAAGCGGGTCGGCCATCCCGGACGGCGTCCCGCGTCCTCTAGTCGGTCCTTGCGGAGGATCGCCGCCTGGACCAGGTGCGTCCCCGGCACCGTCAGCAGGCGGGGCGGGAACCGAGGAGGCCTCCGCTCGACCATGGGGAGCGCCCGGACCGGGTCGTCTCGATCTAGCGCCAGGGCCGAGAGGATCCGGCCGCCGAGATGAGCCTGGCCGACGCCGTGGCCCGAGTACCCGGCGCCGTGGTGCACGGTGCCGCGGGGATCCGTCCAGAACCACGGATGCCGGGTCGGAGATACGTCGACCGCCCCGCCCCACCCCTCCTCGATGGGGACGTCGCGGAACGACGGGAACAAGCGGCGGAAGCCCTCGGCCACCCATCGCAGCGAGACGTCGTCGTGGTCGTAGCCCGGGCCGACTCGGGTCCCCAACGCCCGGCCCACGCCGCCGAAGGCGATCCTCCCGTCGGGCGTCGTTCGGAAGTAGTGAAGCGCCGTCCGGAGGTCGCAGATGCACTCGCCGCCGTCCCACCCCAGCTCGGCCAGTCGCTCGGGGGCCGGGGCGGTGAGCAGGATGTAGCTCCCTCGAACGACGAGCGAGCGACGGAGGCCCGGCCACGAGGCCGCCCAGGCGTTCGTGCCCACCACGGCCCGGCCGGCCCGGACCCGGCCGTTCGGCGTGTCGACCACGACGGGGCGTCCCCGACGGATCGCCGTGGCCGGGGTGTGCTCGTGGATCCGAACGCCCCGCTCCAGCAGCACCCGGCGGAGCCCGCGGGCCAGCCTGGCCGGCTGCACGGTGGCCCCTCGCATCTCGGCGCCGCTGCCGAACGCCGGTGAGCGACACACCGCCTGGACCTGGGCCGGGGAGAGCTCCCGGTACGCGTTCGGAACGCCCAGACGCCGGCAGGCCTCCACCGCGGTCCGCCACGCCCCCTCCTGGGCCGGCGACGAGGCCACCTCCAGGTAGCGCGCCGGCCGATACCAAGCGTCCACCCCGTTCGCCGCGGTCCACGTCCCGATGGCGTCGAGGGACTCCTCGGAGAGCCGGCCGGCGGCCAGCGCGGCTCGATCCCCGTACCGCGCCGCCCACCCGTCGATCTCGTCCCACCACGACCCGATGAACCCGCCGTTCCGCCCGCTGGCCCCCGACCCGCACACCCCCGCCTCCACGAGGACGACCTCGACGCCCGGAGCCCTCTCCGTGAGGAACCACGCCGTCCACAAGCCCGTGAACCCTCCGCCGACCACGAGCACGTCGGCCCTGGCATCGCCCCGGAGGGGAGGGCAGGGATCCCCCGGCTCGGCAGCCAGTGCCTCCCGCAGCCAGTACGAGGTCCCCCGGCTCCGGGGAATGACGCCCGACACCCTACGCCGCCGGGATGCGCTTGTTCGGATCGATGAAAGGGAGTCCCGCGGTCCGAGCGGCACGACGGATCCCCTCGTCGGGGACGACCTCGATCGCCGTCCCCGGCTCCGCCAGCTCGATCGGGACCCACACGTAGCCGATGTTCCGCTCCAGGCGGGGAGACCACACCATGTCGGTGACGTGCCCCACCCGATCCCCGTCCCGGAAGGCGGGCCAGTACTCGGTCGGCTCTCCCTCGAGGGGGTCGCCCTCCATCTCCACGCCGACCAGCTTCCGCGACACGCCTCTCCGACGGATCCGCTCCAGCGCCGCCTTCCCGATGTAGTCGCCTTCCTGCTCCTCCACCAGACGCTCCAGGCCGGTGATCTCGAAGGGGTTGTTGGCCAGACCCATGTCAGAGCCGTAGTTGAAGATCCCGGCCTCGATCCGGCGAGGCTCGCACGGGGCGATCGGACGGATGTCGTAGGGGCGACCGGCCTCCATGATCCGGTCCCACAGGTCGTCCCCGCGATCCGGATCCCGAAGGTAGACCTCGTAACCGATCTCCCCGGTCCACCCCGTCCGCCCGACCACCACCGGGATGCCGTCCAGCGAGGATTCCATGCAGCGGTAGTACCGGAGCTCGAGGACCTCCCGGCCGAACAGGTCGCCCAGCACGTCCTTGGCCTTCGGCCCCTGGATCTGTACCGGGAACACCGGGGGATCATCGATCCGGACGCCCGTCCCGCTCCGCCAGGCCACGCCGCGTGCCCATAGCCCGGCGTCGCTGTCGGCCAGGGCCAGCCAGAAACGGTCCTCCTCGATCCGGAGGAGGACGGGGTCGTTGACGATCCCCCCGTCTTCGGCGATCAGGGGGGCGTACTTGCACTGGCCGACCTCACAGCGGGTCAGATCCCGGCACGTCAGGAGGTCGGTGAAGCCCGCGGCGTCCGGGCCGGAGATCTCCACGATGTGCTCGGCCCCGACGTCCCACAGCGTGACGTGCTTCAGGAGGTGCCAGTACTCCTTGACCGGGTCGTCGTAGTAGGCCGGCAGGTAGGTGTGGTTGTAGATGTCGAAGGCCGTGCACCCGTGACGGATCGTGGCCTCGAAGAACGGCGATCTCCGGTACCAGGGGCCAAAGTACAGCGTGGTCTGGGTCTCGCCGGCCATCCTCGGCTCCTCCGATCGGGTTCCTGAATCATCGTTCAAAGCCGCCGGAGGAGCAACGGAGAGAAGGAAACCGCTAGCCGCCCGGCTTGAACACCATCAGCCCGACGATCACCAGCAAGAGAAGGTCAGGCGCCGAGCTCGTACACCTGCCCGGGATCCTGGTCCAGGCCGTTCATGACCTGCCACAGCGCGGCCAGCGCCTTCGTAGCGTTCCGCTCCGCGAAGGGTGCCAGCTGGTCTCGCTGGGTCTCCAGCACACCGGCCAGCGTCCGGTAGCACTCCACGAGTGCTCGCTCCGCCTCGGTCAGCTCCATGCTCATGACTGCTGCCTCCGCTCTCCCTCCGTGCCGATGACCGTGCGTTCGTCCAGGAGGCGCTTCGCCTTCAGCTCGAACCTGGGCAGGGTGCCGTCGTCCACCTTCCTCACCCCGAACCGAAGCCCCTCGTGCGCCTCGGCCAGCTCTTTCCCCAGATCGGGCACGATCCGGTCCGGGTCCGCGTTCGGGTCCGGGATCTCCACCAAGACCTCGATCTCATCCCGGATCCCCTCCGCCGTGTACAGATGGATCTGGAACTCGTCGATCTCGCCGTGCTCCCGGACGATCGCCTCGACCGCCCGTGGATACACGTTCGTGCCCCGGACCAGCTTCATGTCGTCGACCCGCCCCCGGATGCCCCCCTCGTACAGGTCGAACGTGCGTCCGCAGGAGCAGGTCGTCCCCGGCACGCGAACCACGAAGTCTCGGGTCCGGTACCGGATCACCGGAATGAACCCCCGGCCGAAGCTGGTCACCACCCGTTCTCCCTGCTCCCCGTAGGGAACGGGCCGGTCGGTCTCGGGGTCGATGACCTCCTCGACGTAGTGGTCCTCGATGATGTGTGCACCACCGGGCTGGCGATCGCACTCGAACATCATGATCGTGCCGAGCTCGGTCATGCCCGCCGTGTCGCCGGCCTTCGCTCCCCACTGTTCCTCGATGAGCTGCTTCGTGGCCGGGAT
>DASQTB010000092.1:0-14430 GCA_035642095.1 Actinomycetota bacterium
ATGGAACACAATCTGGCCGGAGCCGCCTGCGCCGAGCAGGGCCAGGTGTGGGAGATCGATGAGAACGGCATCCCCGACACCGCCAACCCGGTCTCGATCGGCGACGACGAGCTCACGTCGGGCGGCACGGGCCAGTTCCCAGGAGCGGTCGACTTCTTCCACTCGGTGATGTTCGACAACGAGGGCGAGGTCGTGAACTGGGTCGATGAGTCCTTCGGGGTGGGCTGCCCCACCAGGACGAACTATCAGCCGCGGCCCTGGAACCCCGCGGGCGGGAACCACAAGACCGGTCGGATGTTCTTCTCCGACATGGAGGGAAACTTCCTCAGCGAGTTCCACGTCGGGGACGTGCGGCCCGACCCAGGGGCGACCGAGTACTGCTCGGCGCACATGGGGATGGCCATCATGGGCATCGACCGTGACCTGCTGGTCAACGCGTGGTACACCGGTGGGGCCGACGTGATCGACTTCACCGACGCGGAGAACCTCCAGGAGGTCGCGTTCTACGACCCGCAGCAGGACTCGGGCACCTGGTCGGCGTACCCGTACACGGGGCCGCTGTACCGGACTGGCCCCGGGATCCCCGTCTACGCGACGGACGGCGTGGAGAACAACGCCATCGCGGAGGGGATGGTGGTGTACCGGACGCGCGTCCAGAAGCCTGGTCGGGCACACCTGGTGGACCACCTGAACCCGCAGACGATGGACTAGTACGACGATAGCAGTTCACCAGGACGGGCCCCCGGCAACGGGGGCCCGTCCTCGTTCACCGGCCTCGTGACTCAGCGATGTCTCGCCCTCGCCCTGACGGGCGTGCCGTCCCGATCGAGAAAATGGCCCTCCCTTATCAGGCCCATAGTCCTGGACGAGACGGCAAACTTCGAATGGGAGGGCGTCTGTAGAACGGGCTCGGTCAGCCGCGCCCGTGCTCGGCGCGCATCAGCGCCTTGGCCAGCTCGGCCCGGAGCTCGGCCTGGTCCACCTCCTGGAGCCTTCGGTCGAGCTCGTCGGCTCGGGCCCGGGCCGCCGCGGCATCGATCTCCTCCGGAAGGGCCGCGTGCTCGGCCAGGACATCGACCCGGGTCTCCTCCTCCCCCGGGGTGACGTGAAGGAAGCCTCCGTCGACCAGGATCTTGCGCTCCGACCGGCCCTCGATGACCCGCACGGGGGCCACGGCGAGCTCCACCAGCATCGGGGCGTGCCGGGGGAGAATGCCCACGTCTCCCTCCCTCCCCCGGGCCACAACCATGTCGCCGGTCCCCGTGAACACTTCGCGCTCCGGCGACACCACCGAGACCCGGAGCGTGGCCACTACTCGCCCTGCTTCTGGAGCTTCTCGCCGGCCTCGATGGCCTCCTCGATGCCACCGACCATGTAGAAGGCCTGCTCCGGCAGGTGGTCCAGCTCGCCCTCGGCGATCATCTTGAAGCCTCGGATCGTCTCGGCGATCTCCACGTACTTGCCCTCGATCCCCGTGAACTGCGTAGCCACGAAGAACGGCTGGGACAGGAACCGCTGGATCTTCCGGGCCCGGGCCACGACCAGCTTGTCCTCTTCCGACAATTCATCCACGCCGAGGATGGCGATGATGTCCTGGAGACCCTTGTAGCGCTGGAGGATCTCCTGGACCCGACCGGCCACCGCGTAGTGCTCTTCGCCGATGTACCTGGCATCCAGGATCCGGGAGGTTGAGTCGAGGGGGTCGACCGCAGGGTAGATCCCCTGCTCGACCAGCGATCGGGTGAGCACCGTGGTGGCGTCGAGGTGGGCGAAGGTCGTGTGCGGGGCCGGGTCGGTGATGTCGTCGGCGGGCACGTAGATCGCCTGGAGCGAGGTGATCGACCGTCCCTTGGTGGAGGTGATCCGCTCCTGGAGCTCCCCCATCTCGTCCGCCAGGGTCGGCTGGTACCCCACGGCGCTCGGCATCCGGCCGAGGAGGGTGGACACCTCCGATCCCGCTTGGACGAACCGGAAGATGTTGTCGATGAACAGCAGCACGTCCTGCCGCTGGACGTCCCGGAAGTACTCGGCCACGGTCAGCGCGGCCAGCCCGACCCGGAGCCGGACCCCGGGCGGCTCGTCCATCTGGCCGAACACCAGCGCCGTCTTGTTGATCACGCCGGTCTCGGTCATCTCGCCGATCAGGTCGTTTCCCTCGCGGGTCCGCTCCCCGACCCCTGCGAACACCGACACACCACCGTGCTGCTCGGCGACCCGATGGATCATCTCCTGGATGATCACGGTCTTGCCCACCCCGG
Organism: Actinomycetota bacterium; assembly: GCA_035642095.1. Classification (GTDB taxonomy): domain Bacteria; phylum Actinomycetota; class UBA4738; order UBA4738; family CALAEC01; genus DASQTB01. The sequence continues at coordinate 2,259 of DASQTB010000092.1, forward strand.
CCCCGCCGAACATGCCGACCTTGCCACCCTGGACGTACGGCTCCAGAAGGTCGATGACCTTGATGCCGGTCTCGAACATCTCGGTCCGGGCCTCAAGGTCCTCGAACTTGGGAGGGTCGCGGTGGATCGGCCACCGGTCCTCGGCATCGACGGTGTCAGTGTCGAGCGGCTCGCCGATCACGTTGTACACGTGGCCCAGCACGTTCGGACCGACCGGCATGGCGATCGGCCGGCCGGTGTTGCGGACCGGCGAGCCCCGGACGACGCCGTCGGTGGGTTTCATGGCGATGGCCCGGACCGTGCTCTCTCCGATGTGCTGGGCCACCTCGCACACGATCGTCTGGGTATCGCCGTCCAGGGTCCGGTCCAGCTCGAGGGCGAAGTTGATCTCGGGGAGGGTCTCCGGCGGGAACTCGACGTCCACCACCGGGCCGATCACCTGCACCACTCGCCCGTGTTCGTTCCCGTCCTTCCTCTCAGCCATGCGTCACTCTCCCGATGCCTGGCGGAGCGCCTCCGCCCCGCCCACGATCTCCATCAGCTCCGTGGTGATCTCGGTCTGCCGGGCCTGGTTGGCCTCCCGGACGAGGCGCCGGATCAGGTCCTCCGCGTTCTCCGTGGCCGCTTTCATGGCCCGTCGCCGGGCGGCGTTCTCGGAGGCGGCCGACTCGAGCATCGCCGCGAACACCAGCGCGGTGACGTATCGAGGCAGCAGCGCGTCCAGGAGCGCCGCGGGGGCCGGCTCGAAGATGTACTCGGGGCGGGGCTCCCCTCGGGTGGCCTCCTGGCCGGCCACCTCCTCCGGCGCGATGGGTACCATCCGCCGATCGACCGGCCGGAGGGTGAACGCCGATCGAAAGTCCGTGTACACCGCGTGGATCTGGTCGACCCGACCCTCCAGGAAGGCCTCGATCAGCGTCCCCGCGATCGCTTCGGCGTTCTCGTAGCCCGGCACCTCACTGAACCCCTCCCACCTCTCGGTGAGATCGGTCTGACGGAACCGGAAGTAGCTCTGGCCCTTCCGCCCGGCCACGTAGAGGACCGGCTGGATCCCCTCGCCCCTCAGCCGATCGAACAGGCGCTCCGCCCTTCTGAGGACGTTGGCGTTGTAGGCCCCGGCCAGCCCCCGGTCCGACGTCATGACCAGCACCGCGGCCCGCTCGGGGTTGGGGCGCTCCTCGAGGAGGGGGTGGACCAGCGCGCCGGTCTGCCGGGCGACGTCCTCCATGGCCTCGGTCAGTCGGGTGGCGTAGGCCCGGATCTGCTCCACCCTCCGCTGGGCCTTGGCGATCCGGGCCAGGGCGATCTGTTCCATGGCCCGGGTGATCTTCATGGTCGACTGGACCGAGCGGATCCTTCGCCGGATCTGTCGGAGCCTGGCTCCCATCTAGCGTGGCCCTCCGAGCATGGCCTCAGCCGGGCGGCTGGGCGTCGGTGTCCCCGACCGGCCCGGCCTCCTCCTCGTACTCCTCCTCCGTCATCGGCTCCCGCTCCGGCTCGACCTCGTCCTCGCCCGGCTCCGGCTCACCGACCCGGTCCCATCCGACGTCTTCCCGCCGCTGGTCCACCGGGCCGCCGGCGGCCCCAGCCGTGGTGGGGACGGCCTCCTCGGATGGTTGGAACTGACGCTTGAAGTCGTCGATGGCGTCCTTGAGCTTCGCCTCGAGCTCCTCGGGCAGGTCGCCCTGGTCCGTGAAGTGCCGGCCGATGTCGGGGTGCCGGCTGTCCATGTACCGGAGGAGCTCCGCCTCGAACCGCTTCCCGTCCTCGACCGAGATGTCGTCGAGGTAGCCGTTCGTCACCGCGTAGATCGAGATGATCTGCTTGTCGACCGGCATCGGGTCGTACTGGGGCTGCTTCAGGATCTCGACCACCCGAGCGCCCCGCTCCAGCTGAGCCTGGGACGCCCGGTCCAACTCCGATCCGAACTCGGCAAAGGCCTCCAACTCCCGGAACTGGGCCAGGTCGAGGCGGAGCCGTCCGGCTACCTGTTTCATGGCCTTGATCTGGGCGTTGCCGCCCACCCGGGAAACGGAGATCCCGACGTTGATCGCTGGACGAACACCGGCGTAGAACAGGTCGCTCTCCAGGTAGATCTGACCGTCCGTGATCGAGATCACGTTGGTCGGGATGTACGCGGACACGTCCCCGCCCTTCGTCTCCACGATCGGCAGGCCGGTCAGCGACCCACCCCCGTCGTCGTCGGACAGCTTGGCGCACCGCTCCAGCAGCCGGGAGTGGAGGTAGAACACGTCGCCCGGATAGGCCTCCCGGCCGGCCGGGCGTCGGAGAAGGAGCGACACCTCCCGGTACGCCTCCGCCTGCTTCGACAGGTCGTCGAAGATGACCAGGGCGTGCTGGCCGTTGTACATCCAGTGCTGCCCGATGGCCGAGCCGGCGTAGGGCGCGATGTACTTGAACGAGGCCGGCAGGGAAGCCGGCGCGTTGACGATCACCGTGTACTCCAGGGCGCTGTTCGTTTCCAGGGCCTCGACGACCTCGCGGACCGTGGAGTCCTTCTGCCCGATGGCCACGTACACGCACTTCACCTGCTTCTTCCGGTCACCGGTGGCCCAGGCCTCGCGCTGGCTGATGATGGTATCGACGGCGATGGCCGTCTTGCCGGTCTGCCGGTCGCCGATGATCAGCTCACGCTGGCCCCGTCCGATCGGGGTCATGGCGTCGATGGCCTTGATGCCGGTCTGGAGCGGCTCCTTCACGGGCTGTCGCATGACCACGGAGGGCGCCTGCACCTCCAGCACTCGCTCCGCATCGAGCCGAACCTCTCCCTTCCCGTCCATGGGCCGCCCCAGGGGGTCGATCACCCGCCCCAGGAGGGCGTCTCCCACCCGGATCGACAGGATGCGACCGGTCCGCTTGACCGGAGAGCCCTCCTCGATCCCTTCCGGATCGCCGAACAGGACGCACCCGATCTCGTCCTCCTCCAGGTTGAAGGCCACGCCGTAGATCTCGTGGGGGAACTCGAGCAGCTCGTTCGCCATCGTGCTCGGCAGGCCGAGGACCCGGGCGATCCCGTCCCCGGTCTCCAGGACCCGGCCGACCTCCTCGCGTTCGGTCTCCGGGGTGTAGGACTCGACGTGGCGCCGGAGCGCCTCGGCGATGACCGTCGGATCGATGAGCTGGTCCGCCCGTTCCGCCATCTCCGCTACACCTCGCTCAGCCGCTGCCGGGCCAGCTCCAGCCGACGACGGACGGACCCGTCGATCACCTGGTCACCGACCCGGGCCACCACCCCGCCGACGACCGACGGGTCGACCACCACCTTGAGCTCGACCTTCCGGCCGGTGGCGTGGGTCAGGGCGTCGGCCAGCCGAGCTCGGCGCTCGGCATCGAGCGGGATCGCCGTCCGCACCTCGGCCACCGCGGACTGGCGCCGTTCCGCGGCCAGGGCGGCCAGCTCGTCGGCGATGGCTGACAGATCGCGGGCCCGCCCCTGCTCGATGATGAACCCCAACAGGTTGACCGTGTGGGGGTTGGCCCGTTCGCCCAGGACATCCGCGAGAACCGCCCGTTTGCGCTCCGGAGGGAGCGCCGGGTCGGTCAGCGCGTCGCGGAGCCGCTGCTCTCCCTCCAGGGCCCGGGCGAACCGGAACAGCTCATCCTCCACGGCCTCGAGGGCATCCTCCGCCTCGGCCACCGAAAACAGGGCTTCCGCGTAGCCTCGTATCGCCTCCTTCCGGGCCACCTATCTATTCCTCCGTGGCCTGTGGGGTCCGCGGCCCCGTCGACGGGCGGGCGACCTTCCCGTTGCCGGTCCCCATCTCGGCCACCTCGTCGATGTACTCGTCGACCAGTCTCACCTGGCGGTCCCGGTCGAGCTCCTGGCCGACCACCCGGGCGGCCAGATCGACGCTGGCCTCCGCCAGCGTCCGGCGAAGCTCCTGCATGGCCCGGTCGCGCTCGGCCCGGATCTCCTCCTGGGCCTTGGCCACGATCTGCCTGGACTCATCCTCCGCCCTGGCCAGCAGATCACGTCGCATCTGCTCCGCGGTCTTCCGGGAGTCCTCCACGATGGTTCCCGCCTCGGCCCGGGCCTCCTGGAGCTGTCGCCGGTACTGCTCCAGCGAGGACTCCGCCTCCTTCCGGGCACCTTCCGCCTTCTCCAGGTCGCTCCGGATCTTGTCCCGGCGGTCCTGGAGACCCTTGTTCAGGCGGGGGAAGGCATACCTGGCCAGCACCACGAACACCAGCAGGAACGCCAGCGAGCCGAAGATCAACTCATCCGCCTCCGGGAGGATCGGGTTGTGCTCCTCGGCTCCCGGTTCTGCCTCTTCCTCGGTGGGCTGCTCCTGGGCGAGCGTCTGGGGAAGCCCCCGTACGACCAGCTCCATCACGCCTCCCTCACCTCAGATGATGAACGTCAGGACGAACCCGATCAGGGCCAGCGCCTCGGTGAACGCGATGCCCAGGAACATGGTGGTCCGAACCATGCCGGCCGCTTCAGGCTGGCGGGCCATGGCCTCCACGGCCTTGCCCACCAGGTAGCCGATGCCGATGCCGGGGCCGATCGCGCCCAGGCCGAACACGAGGCCCCGGCCGATGGCGCCGACGTCGCCTTCGATCTGGGCGACGAGTCCGCCGATCTGCGATACGAGCTCTCCCATCATTCCCTCCTAGTGCTCGGGGTGGACCGCCCCGGCGATGTACACGGCGGTCAGGATCGTGAAGATGTAGGCCTGGAGGACCGCGACCAGGATCTCGAATCCGACCAGCGCCACCGACAATGCGAACGCCGGGACGGCGAACGGGATCGTCGATGGCTGGGCCAGGAGATACGCGGTGCCCAGGAAGAAGATCGAGAGGATCAGGTGCCCCGCCATCATGTTCGCCAGGAGCCGGACGGCCAGGGTGAACGGGCGGAGCATGAACGTGGAGACGAACTCGATCGGCGTGAGCAGGACGTACATGCCCTTCGGCACGCCGGGCGGGAACAGCGCGTTCTTGAAGTAGCCGACCCCCTGGGCCTTGATGCCCGCCGCGTTGAACAACACCCACACCAGGGCGGCCAGGAACGCCGGGATGGCGATCCGCCCGTTCACGGGGAACTGGATCGCCGGGATGATCCCGAAGATGTTGCCGACCAGGATGAAGCAGAACATCGAGGTCAGGAAGGGCACCCAGGGGCGGCCCTCCTGGCCGATCACCTGGATGGCGATCTCCTCTCGCACGAAGTCCACGATCGATTCGACCAGGTTCCGGATGCCGCGAGGGATCAGGCCCCCCCGCGACGCCGCCAGAGCGAACACCCCGATCACGATCAACGCCGCCAGGAACATGTACAGGACGCCCCGATCGAAGCAGAAGTGGACGCCGGCCACGTCCCACTCGGCGATGCACGGCGGCCGGAAGATCTCAAGCCCGGGCGCCTCGAACGGATCCGGAGGCCGGGACTGGGCCAGGAGGCCGATAGCGCTCACCCCGCCGCCTCCTCCCGGGCCCGCAGGGCCTCGGCCGCGGCCGCCGCTGCGGGATCGGCCGGGATCCTGAGCCCCCCTCCCAGGCCGCGGGCGACCAGACGAGTCTCGTAGCCGAGGAGCCCGAGCGTGGCGGCGACCGCCGCGATCCCGAACACGACCGGAGAGAAGAACGCCGTCCGGTCGAGCAGGACCAGCACCCCCAGGATGATCCCCATCCGGGCCACGAACCCGGTCACGGCCACGACCTGCAGCAGAACGATCGAGACCGCCGCGGCCCAGGCCAGCGACAGGCCGTGGACGGCGAAGTTCGCCACCACCACGACGACACCGAGGAGGGCCGACCAGCCGTCGTCCACGCCGCCGGCCACGGAGCCGGCGGCGAAGGCAAGGGGCGCGGCGATGGTCCCGGCGACAACGCCCCGACCGACCATGGCCCGCTCGGGGGCCGGGTGGTCAGTCATCGTCGCGTCCATCGGAGTCCTCCCGGCCGTACCGCAGGTACACCAGATAGATCCCGCCGGCGATCCCCACCAACAGGCCGATAGGTGTGAAAAGCGGATACGTCCCGGCCAGCCGATCGATGAGGTAGCCGATGCCGCCCCACGCAGCCAGCCCAGCCAACAGGGTTCCGGTCACCACCCATGCCGTCCCGTACCCGCTCCACGCGTTGTCCGGGCCGGCCATGGGCCGCGAGATTCTATCGAGGGGGGTGGTCGTGGGGCCAGTCGCGGCGTCCCGCGACTTTGTGAAATGTTTCACAAGCTCCACTATACAGAGCGGCACAAACGGCCGGCAACCTTTCCTCCCGGTGACCTCGTGCGATACCGGCGACCCCAAAGTACGCTTGGGCCATGGGGCCGGAGCGGGACGCGGACGTCCGCCTGGTCCGGGTGACCAAGCGTTTCGGGAACGTCCTGGCCGTCGACGGGATCTCGGTGGACATCGACCGGGGCGAGTTCTTCAGCCTGCTCGGGCCGTCCGGCTGCGGGAAGACCACCACGCTCCGGATGATCGGCGGCTTCGAGCAGCCGGACGACGGCCGGATCGAGCTGGGGGGCACCGACGTCGCCGCCCTTCCTCCGCATCGCCGTGACGTCAACACCGTGTTCCAGTCCTATGCCCTGTTCCCCCACCTGGGCGTGTTCGACAACGTGGCCTATGGGCTGCGTCGGAAGAGGGTACCCAAGGACGAGATCGGCGGCCGGGTCAGCCGGATCCTCCGCCTGGTCGACCTTCCCGGGTTCGAGGGCCGGCGGGTCAGCCAGCTCTCCGGTGGGCAGCAGCAGCGAGTGGCCCTGGCCCGGGCGCTCGTCAACGAGCCACAGGTCCTTCTCCTGGACGAGCCGCTGGGCGCGCTGGACCTCAAGCTCCGGAAGCAGATGCAGCTGTTCCTCAAGTCACTCCAGCACGAGATCGGGATCACCTTCATCTACGTCACCCACGACCAGGAGGAAGCGATGACGATGTCCGACCGCATCGCCGTGATGCGGGACGGACACGTCGAACAGGTCGGGCCCCCGGAGATGGTCTACGAGCGCCCGGCCACGGAGTTCGTGGCCGGGTTCCTCGGGGCGTCGAACCTCCTCGACGGCACCGTCGGGCCGGCGGAGGGCGAGCATCACACCGTCGAGCTGACCTCCGGCGAGAAGGTCCGCGTCCCCTCGGCGGCCATGGACGGCGCCCGAGGCTCGATCCGCCTGGGGGTTCGACCGGAGAAGATCCGGATCGGATCACCAGGAGGTGGACCCGACCGAGACAACGCGATCGAGGGGAAGATCAGGGACGCGACATTCGTCGGGGTGAGCAACGTGTACACGGTCGAGACGAAGGACGGGCACATCATGACCGTGTACGCCCAGAACCTGGGCACATCGGGAGATCGACCGCCGGGGCCCGGCGAGGCGGTCACCCTGGCGTGGCATCCCGAGCACACCTTCGTCGTATCGACACAGGAGAGGAGGCGAAGCGATGCGTGAGCTGGACAGGCTGTTCCGCGGAATGGGAGAGCCGGTGTCGCGACGGGAGCTGCTCCGCCGCGCCGGCCGGGGATCGGTCTACCTGGGAGCCCTTGCGGTCCTGGCCGCCTGCGGCGTGGAGGCCCAGCAGGGGACGGGCGACCGACGGAAGCGACTGCCCGGAGAACCCGCCGGCGAGCTGGTCATGGCCAACTGGCCGATCTACATCGACCGGGACCCCACCGGCAGCCCGACCGTCAAGTCGTTCGAGGAGGCCACCGGCATCAACATGCGGTACGAGGTGGTCATCAACGACAACGAGGAGTTCTTCGCCACGCTCCGCGAGCCGCTGTCCCAGGGCCAGCCGACGGGGTGGGACATCATCGTGGTCACCGACTGGATGGTCGACAAGATGAACCGTCTCGGGTACCTGGAACAGCTTCATCACGAGGAGCTTCCGAACTTCGAGGCGAACGCGGACCCGAAGTTCGTGGACCCCTGGTACGACCCGGGGAACGGGCACAGCGTCCCGTGGGCCGCGGGGATCACCGGCATCGGCTACGACGTGGAGCTCACCGGCCGCGATCTGACCAACTTCACAGATCTGTTCGACGACGCCTTCGCCGGTAGGGTCGGCATGTTCCTGGAGATGCGGGACACCTTCGGGCTGGCCCTGGCCTCGATGGGGATCCCAGAGCCGGACGCCACGCTGGAGGACGTCCAGCAAGCCCAGCAGGTGCTGATCGAGAACCGGAGCAAGATCAGGGGCTTCTACGGCAACGACTACGTCGACCAGCTGGCCACGGGCAACCTGGTGGCCAGCATGGCGTGGTCGGGCGACGTGTACTCGCTGTCCCTGGACAACCCCAACCTTCGGTTCGTGATCCCGGAGGGCGGGGCGATGCGGTGGACCGACAACATGGCCATCCCCGCAGGAGCCGAGCACCCGCTCGACGCCCACATGTTCATGAACCACGTGTACGACCCCCGGATCGCCACGAACATCACGGAGTGGGTGTGGTACGAGTCCCCGGTGGCCGGCGTCCGAGACCAGATCATCGCGGATATGCAGGGTCCGAACGCCAAGAACCTGTCCTGCGCACCGTTCTGTAGAGACCTGGTGAACGATGGCTTCGTGTTCCCGAGCGAGGAAACGCTGGCCCAGACGATCCCCTACAAGCGGCTCGACGAAGAGGAGGAGCAGGCCTGGAACGATCTGTTCCAGCAGGTGGTGCAGGGATAGGGACCCCTCCGGCCCCGGCACCGACCGCCGCCCCCGCCCGCCGCCGGCGGCGCGTCCCCACGCCGTACCTCCTCCTGATCCCCGGCGGTCTATGGCTGATCGTGTTCTACGTGGTTCCCACCGTGTCCATGCTGTCGATCTCGATGCAGGAGGGCTCGCTGGAACAGGGGTACCGTCTTACCTGGAACCTGGGTGTCTATCCCGACGTCCTCCTCCGGAACGACGTCCAGATCCTCCGCTCGCTGTGGTACGGCCTGATCACCACGGTGGTCACCCTGCTCATCGCGTATCCGCTGGCCTACACGATCGCCTTCCGGGGAGGGCGGTGGAAGAACGCCATTCTCTTCCTGGTCATCCTGCCCTTCTTCGTTTCCTTCATCATCCGGACCCTGGAGTGGAAGTTCGTCCTGTCCGACGAGGGGTTCGTGATCGGGACCCTCAAGGACCTGGGATGGGTAGGCCAGGGCTTCCACGTCCTGGGCGAGAACGTGGCCGTGCTCGGGGGACTGACCTACAACTTCCTGCCGTTCATGGCCCTTCCCCTCTACGTGGCCCTCGAGCGGATGGACAAAAGCCTCCTCGACGCGGCCGGCGACCTGTATTCGAGTCGGGTCACGGCGTTCTTCCGGGTCACCTTTCCGCTGTCGCTACCCGGGGTCTTCGCCGGCTCCCTCCTGACCTTCATCCCCGCGGTGGGAGACTTCATCAACGCCCAGCTGCTGGGCAGCCCGTCGACGACGATGATCGGCAACGTGATCCAGCGAGAGTACCTCCAGAACAACGACTACCCTGAGGCGGCGGCCCTGTCCTTCCTCCTGATGGTCGGCATCCTGGTCGGCGTGTTCTTGTACGCCCGCGCGCTGGGCACGGAGGAGCTGACCGGATGAGGCGGCGGGGGTGGGTGCTGCCCGTCTACACCACGATCGTGCTCCTCTACCTGTTCTTCCCCATCGCGGTGATGATGCTGTTCGGGTTCAACGACATCCGGGGCCGGTTCAACTTCACCTGGCAGGGGTTCACCCTCGAACACTGGCGGAACGTCTTCACCATCCCCGAACTGACCCTGGCCATCAAGAACTCCCTGCTTATCGCGGCCATCAGCACGGCCGTGGCCACGACGGTGGGAACGATGATCGCCCTGGCTCTGACCCGGTACCGGTTCCGGGGCCGGGGATCGACGAACATGTTCATCTTCCTGCCGATGGCCACGCCGGAGGTGGTACTCGGCGCCTCCCTGCTGTCGCTGTTCGTCACCGCCGGGGTGGGGCGTGGGTTGGTGACGATCCTCATCGCTCACATCATGTTCAACATCTCGTACGTGGTGGTCACCGTGAAGGCCCGGACCCAGGGCTTCAACCGGGAATGGGAGGAGGCGGCCAAGGACCTCGGGGCCTCACCGTGGACGGCGTTCCGGACGGTGACCTTCCCGCTGATCTTCCCCGGCGTGCTGGCCGCCGCGGTGCTGGCCTTCGCCCTGTCCGTGGACGACTACGTGATCACGCTGTTCAACGCGGGGGCGACCCTGACCTTCCCCCTGTGGGTGGTGGGGGCATCCCGGTTCGGAGTCCCGGCGGAGGTCAACGTGATGGGGACGCTGATCTTCGTGGTCGGAGCTGCCCTGGCGGTGGGCAGCGTGGCCATCCAGCGACGAAGCTACCGGGGAGCGCAGCCGGAGGAGTTGGCTCCCCGGGTGCCGTCCGCGGCGGCGGGATAGGAGCCGGGATGACGGAGGATCCGATCACGGAGCGGGCCAAGCGGATCGCCGAGGAGGAGGCGACGGGCCTGCTGGAGCGCACGCCGGAGTCGGCCCGGCTGTTCGCCCGGGCGGCCAGGGTCATGCCGCTCGGGGTGGCGTCCTCGTTCCAGGCGGGTGACCCCTACCCGATCTACCTCCGAGAGGGGAAGGGGTCGAGCGTGTGGGATGTCGACGGCAACGAGTACGTCGACTTCCACGGCGGCTTCGGGACGATGGTCGTCGGCCACGCCCATCCGAAGGTCGTCGAGGCCGTCGAGCGCGCGGCCCGGACCGGGACGCACTTCGCGGTGACCACCGAGACGACGATCGCCCTCGCCGAGGAGCTGTGCCGCCGGTTTGACCTGGAGCAGGTCCGGTTCGCCAACTCTGGGACCGAGGCCACGATGGAGGCCATCCGCCTGGCCCGGGCGGCCACCGGTCGCGACGTGATCCTCAAGATCGAGGGCTCGTACCACGGGCACCACGACGCCGTGATGTACTCGGTGGTACCCAACGCCGACGTGATCGGGGGGAGGGATGCGCCGGCGTCCACCCCGCTGTCTCGAGGGATCCCCGCCGATACCGCCGGACACACCGCGGTGGTGGCGTTCAACGACGCCGACGCGCTGGGACGGCTGTTCGATCAACGGAGCGACGAGATCGCCTGCCTGATCATGGAGCCGATCATGATGAACGTCGGCATCGTCACTCCCCAGCCGGGTTACCTGGAGCGGGTCAGGGAGCTGTGCGCCCGCCACGGCGTGGTCCTGATCTTCGACGAGGTCAAGTCCGGGGCCACCGTGGCGTATGGCGGCGCCGGCGAGCGGTTCGGCGTGCGGCCGGACCTGGCCTGCTTCGCCAAGGCGGTGGGAGGCGGCTCGGCCCTGGCGGCCTTCGGGGGCCGGGGCGACCTGATGGCCGAGATCGGCCGGGGGGTGGCCCACATGGGGACGTTCAACGGGAACCCTCTGTCCGCGGCGGCCGGGCTGGCCGCCCTGACCGAGGTGCTGACCCCCGACGCCTACGAGTATCTGGGGAAGCTAGGCACGCTGATGGCCGAGGGATGCCAGCGGGCCATCGACGACAACCACATCCCCGCCCACGCCGTGGATCTCGGGGCCAAGGGATGCGTGTCGTACCGGAAGGAGCCGCTCCGGAGCTACCGCGACTTCCTGGAGTGCAACGCCGACCTGTTCGCCGCGTCGTGGCCGTGGATGGTGAACCGGGGCGTGTTCATGACGCCGGGCGACGAGGAGCAGTGGACGATCTCGGTCCAGCACTCCGAGAACGACATTAACCTGTACGTCGCCGCCTTCACGGAGTTCTGCCAGGCCCTGACCGCCTGACGGCCGACCGGGTCAGTGGTAGACCCGGACCTCCATCCCCAAGCCCATGAGCGCGTGGAGGTACTTGGCCGCCCAGTACGGCACCCTGGCGCATCCGTGGCTGGCCGGATACGTCGGGACCTGGGGCCAGCCGTGGACCGCCCGACCGCCGTCGAAGTAGCTCGGGTAGTACAGGCGGTTCGGGCTGTAGCCGGCGATCTTGCGGAAGACGTGGAACACGCCGTCGCGAGTGGCGCCGCCAGCTCCCGTCGAGGTGTGGACGATGTCGTCGATCTCACCCTGTCGAACCACGTACAGCACCTGCTTCGACTGATCGATCTCGACGTGCACGTTGGAGGCCCTGGACCGAGGGCTCGGGAGCCGGGGGTCGGACAGCCGCCGCCACGTGGCCCGGCCGACGCTCCGACTCCGGTTCATCCCCTGGACCTTGTGGAAGGCGAGCACCGCATCGGCGG
>DASQTB010000093.1:0-4013 GCA_035642095.1 Actinomycetota bacterium
GGCGGTGGTGGGATGAGGCTTCGATCGGTCGTCCTCGGCACCTGTCTGTTCCTGCTCGGCCCCGTCATCGCGGCTGGAAACCCTGCGGCCGCGCAGACCGCTCTTCCCACCCGGATGGCCTCCATCGGGGACTCCATCACTACGGCGGTCAACGTCTGCTGCTGGTACGGGGCCCGCCCCGCTCACTCGTGGAGCACGGGGTGGAACACGAACGACCCGGTGCGCAGCCACTATGAGCGCATCCTCGCGGTCCAGCCGGCGATCGCGGGGAGGAACTACAACGACGCCCGGGGCGGAGCCAGGATGGCCGACGCCCCCGGCCAGGCCGCTCGAGCCGTCGCCCAGCAGGCTCAGTACGTGACGATCCTCATGGGCGCCAACGACGTGTGCACCTCCTCGCCATCGACCATGACGCCGGTGGCCGACTTCCGGACCAGCTTCCAGACCGCCATGGCCACGCTCAGCACCGGTCTCCCGAACGCCGAGATCTTCGTGAGCAGCATCCCGAACGTCCATCGGCTGTGGCGGATCTTCCGCTACAACCTGGCGGCCCAGACCGCTTGGTACGTGGCCAAGACGTGCCAGTCGATGCTCTCCCCCTTCCGAACGAAGGAGGGGCGACAGCGAGTGCTGACCCGGGAGCGGGCCTTCAACGACGTGCTCGCTCAGGTCTGCGCTCAGTACGCCCAGTGCCGGTTCGACGGGCACGCGGTCTTCAACTTCCCCCTGGAACCCGGCCACGTGAGCAAGCTGGACTACTTCCATCCCAACAAGAATGGCCAGGCCGTCCTGGCCTCGCTGACGTGGGCCCGCTCGTGGTGGTCGGTCGCGTGAGTGGTTAGGCCCCTGGGCTCAGGCCAGCTTCAGCGCGGTGAAGACGATGCCGTTCAGGACGGCCATGATCGTGGCCACCGACAGGGTCACGGTGCGGGCGGTGCGGCGGATCTCGGTGACCAGCTCCTGGGTCAGCGCCTCGACGTCGGCTTTCGTGGCTGTCTGGCTCGCTCCTCCGGGCGGGAGGTGCTCCATCAACGTGGCCGCCTCCTCCGCTCCCAGAACCTCTTGGAGCCGCTGGTAGAGCTGGTGCCTCGAACCCTCATCCACCGGCATTGTCGTCCGACTACACAGCTCCGGCAAGACGCGTTGCCCTGAGGGGGAGCACCCGCAACCGTACCGCCACGGTCTGACACGAATGAACAGCGGGCTTGCGGTTCGAGGTCGGCCGGGCGGAGACTGGGGACGTGGGAGGGAAGCCCGGCCGCCGCGCCCGGTTCGTGTGGGTGGTCCTCGGAGCCTTGACGATCGTCTTCGGCTCGTCGGCGGCCTTCGCCCAGGAGCAGGAGAGCCGGCTGGGCGGGAAGCTCCGCTCCGGGGGCGAGGTGGTGGTCGCGGAGGGCGAGACGGTATCCGGCGACCTCTACGCCTCGGCCGGCAATGTCCGGATCGACGGGACCGTCGAGGGCGACCTCATCGCCTCGGGGGGGAATGTCGACATTTCCGGCCAGGTGGGCGGCGACGTCATGGCCGGCTCGGGCAACGTCGACATCTCCGGGGACGTCACCGGGGACGCTCGCCTTGGGGCGGGAAGGGTGCTCATCTCCGGGACCCTCGGCGAGGACCTGTTCGTCGCGTCCGGACAGACCACGATCACGTCGTCCGGCCAGGTCGGGGAGGACTTCGTCTTCGCAACCGGTCAGACCTCACTCGAGGGGGATGTCGGCGGCAGCGTGCTCGGCGCAGCCGGCGATTACACGCGGACGGGAACGGTCGGGGGGACCGAGGACGTAACGATCACCGACAAGGAACGCACCGTGGGCGACCGCATCCTGGACGTCCTGCAGAGGTTCATCGCCATCCTGGTGATCGGCGCCCTCCTGCTGTGGCTCGCCCCTCGCGTGGTGGAGGGGGCCGCGGACACCCTCCGGCGGCGGCCGTGGGCCAGCCTGGGGGTGGGAGTCCTGGGGTGCGTCGGGCTCTTCGTGCTGTGCCTGATCATCCTCCTGGTGATGATCCTCCTGGCCGTCGTCCTCGGGCTGATCCGCCTGGACGACCTGGTCGGGCTGACCCTCTTCGGGGGCAGCACGGCCATCACCGGCATCGTGTTCGCGTTCATCCTGGCGGTGGCCTTCGTCGCTCAGGCCGTGGTCGGCCTGGCCGTCGGCCGGCTGATGATCGGGATCTCCCCCGTGCGACGGTGGCTGGCCCTGATCCTCGGCGTCCTGATCGTGGTGCTGCTGGGCGCGATCCCCGTGGTGGGCGGATGGCTCGGGCTCATCATCGCCCTGTTCGGCCTGGGCGCCCTGATCCTCGAGTTCCGGCCGAGGCGGCGACGAGCCCCCGCCCCGGCCCCGGCGCCGGCGGGAACGCTGGCATGACCACGGCGTACGTCCTCATCCAAACCGAGGTCGGCGTGACCGGCCGGGTGGTCATGGAGCTGTCGGGGATCAAGGGCGTGACCGAAGCCGAGGGAGTGACCGGTCCGTACGACATCGTCGCCCGGGCCGAAGCGAACAGCCTGGACGAGCTGGGGAAGCTGGTGGTCGGTCGGATCCAAGCGGTGGCCGGCGTCACCCGGACCCTGACCTGCCCCCTGCTGTCCAGCTGAGGCAGCCTAGCTCTCGAGGTAGCCCCGGAGCTGCTCCGACCTCGACGGGTGGCGGAGCTTGGATAGGGTCTTCGACTCGATCTGCCGGATCCGCTCCCGGGAGACCCCGTAGGTCTTGCCCACCGCGTCGAGCGTCCCGGGCTCCTGCCCCAGGAAGCCGAACCGCATCTGGATGATCCCCCGCTCCCGCTCGTCCAGGGTGTCCAGGACGGCTTCCAGGTGCTCCTGGAGCATCCTCCGGCCCGCGACGTCGGCCAGGGGCTCCACGTCCCGGTCCTCGACGAAGTCGCTCAGGGTGGAGTCGTCCTGGTCGCCCACGGGCGTCTCCAGGGAGAGCGGGTCCCGGATGGCCAGGACCTGCTCGACTCGGTCGACGGACAGTCCGACGCCCGCTCCGATCTCCTCCGGGGTCGGGTACCGCCCCAGGCTCTGGACCAGCTCCTGGCGCACCCGGGCGATCCTGGTCACGTACTCCGTCATGTGCACGGGGACCCGGATCGTCCGACCCTGGTCGGCCAGCGCCCGGGTGACCGCCTGGCGGATCCACCACGTGGCGTAGGTGGAGAACTTGAAGCCCTTCCGGTAGTCGAACTTCTCCACCGCCCGCATCAGGCCAAGGTTGCCCTCCTGGGCCAGATCGAGGAACTGCATGCCCCGTCCCACGAACCGTTTGGCGATGGAGACCACCAGGCGGAGGTTGGCCTCGATCAGCTTCCTCCGGGCGTAGCTCTCGTCGGCGGCCACCCGGTTGAGGAAGAAGATGGCGTCGGCCCGAGACCGGGGCCGGTAGGTGGCGGAGACGGTCTCTCGGCCGATCCCCTCCCGGAGGAGGTGCTTCTCCGGGTCGAGCTGGTGGGCCCGGACCCTGTCGACGGTCTCGACAACCTCGAGGAATCGCAGTCGGTCGATGGGGACCGTCCCGTTGGAGGTAGTCAGCAGTGCGGCCGCCATCTCTCCGCTCTCGATCCGCATGGCCAGGTCGACTTCTTGGGCTGCGGTCAGGAGAGGAACCCGTCCGATGTCTCGGAGGTACGTGCGGACCGGGTCGTCGGGGGCGGAGGCCGACCGCCGGACCTCACGCTGAGGCGCAGCCGTCCTGCTGGGAGTCGCGGCGGGATTCTTGATGTACATACAGTGTGTCACACTTCCGCGCCCGTGTGGACAGGTCCGGTGGACGGACAAGGATGGGCCAGTGTGACGAGCCCGAGCCGTTCCACCCGAACCCTGCGACGAAACTATCCAAACCCTGCAGGATGCCGAGGAACGTAGCGACCGAAATCGCGGACGCCCAGCGGGCCAACTACTCGACTACGTGTGCAAAAGAGAAGGGAGTCTAGGGGCGGCGGCCGGTGGCGCGCTGCTGCTCCAGCCGCATCCGTTGCTCAATGGCTCGGATCGGGCTCTCGAA
>DASQTB010000094.1:0-8028 GCA_035642095.1 Actinomycetota bacterium
CGTGCCTTGGATCACCCGTTTCCCCGAGAACGCCAGGTCCGAGTTGAAGATCCCGTCCACCGGAGACGCGTTCTCCAGCGGGACCACCCGGGGCGAGTAGCCCAGAGGATGCATGTTCTGGGTGTAGTCGAACGTGCTCACCGGCGGCGGCTCCGCGGTCGCGCTCTGGGGCAGCGCCAGCAGACCGGCCATCGAGGCCGCGAGCACCAGCATCCGTGCCGTTCTTCGCATTCCTTTCTCCTTCCGAAGGATCGGATATCGACCGGTCACACCGGTCCGGGGGGCGGGTCACGGGCGAGACCGGAACGGCGCATCAACAGATCCAGGGCGATCACACGAACGATGGAGCCATTCCTCGAACGGTTGTGAGTCACCGGACCCTTTCCCGCCGGAGCGGCCAGAAAGGATGGACTTTACCTGTCCGTCCGGGCGACACGCAAGGGAAGCGCCATCAGCCGACGCCGGCCTCGCGCAGGGCTTCGAGCTCCTTCCGAAGGTCCCGGACCTCATCGCGGAGCCGGGCCGCGTACTCGAAGCGAAGGTCCTTGGCCGCCTCGTGCATCTCCTCGTCGAGCGTCTGGATCAGGCGCTCCAGCTCCTCCCGGGGGAGCTCCGGCCGGTCCGGCCGCCCCCGTCGCCTGCGCTCGGGCCTGGGGGCCCCCAGGTTCTGAGCCTCCAGCCCGAGGAGGATGTCCGACACCTTCTTCCGGATCGTCTGGGGATCGATCCGGTGCTCCCGGTTGTGGTCGAGCTGGATCCTGCGGCGTCGCTGGGTCTCACCGATGGCCCGGCGCATGGAGTCCGTCACCTCGTCGGCGTACATCAGCACGGTCCCGTCGACGTTCCTGGCCGCCCGGCCGATCGTCTGGATCAGCGACGTCTCGCTCCGGAGGAACCCCTCCTTGTCGGCGTCGAGGATGGCCACCAGGGAGACCTCGGGCAGATCGAGTCCCTCCCGCAGCAGGTTGATCCCCACCAGAACGTCGAACTCCCCCAGCCGGAGGTCGCGCAGGATCTCGATCCGCTGGATGGTGTCGACCTCCGAGTGGAGGTACCGGACCCGGAGGCCCATCTCGATCAGGTAGTCCGTGAGGTCCTCGGCCATCTTCTTGGTCAGCGTGGTGACCAGGACGCGCTGGTCCTTCTCGGTCCGCCGCCGGATCTCCTCCATCAGGTCGTCGACCTGGCCACGGGTGGGCCGGACCTCCACCTCGGGATCGACCAACCCGGTCGGTCGGACGATCTGCTCGACGACCCGTTTCGACACCTGAAGCTCGTACGGTCCGGGCGTGGCCGACATGAACACGACCTGATTGACCCGCTTGGTGAACTCCTCGAACTTGAGCGGACGGTTGTCCGTGGCGCTGGGGAGGCGGAAGCCGTACTCCACCAGGGTCCGCTTCCGGGTCATGTCTCCTTCGTACATACCGTGGATCTGGGGCACGGTGACGTGCGATTCGTCGATCACGCACAGCCAGTCCTCCGGGAAATAGTCGAGCAGCGTGTACGGCGGCTCTCCCGGCTGGCGACCGTCGATGTGGCGAGAGTAGTTCTCGATCCCGGAGCAGAACCCGAGCTCCCGGAGCATCTCCAGGTCATGGTTCGTCCGCATCCGGAGGCGCTGCGCCTCCAACAGCCGGTTGCCGGACTCTAGGCGCTGGAGCCGGTCGGCCAGCTCGGCCTCGATGCCCTTGATGGCCCGTTCCATTCGGTCGTGCGAGGCGACGTAATGGGTGGCCGGATAGATCCACGCCTCCCCCAGCTCTTCGATGACCTCGCCGGTGATCGGGTCGATGCGGGTGATCCGCTCCACGTCGTCGCCCCACAGCTCCACCCGAACGAACGTCTCCTCGTACGCCGGATGGACCTCGATCGTGTCTCCCCGCGAGCGGAACCGCCCTCGAGCCAGGGACTGGTTCGTCCGCTGGTACTGGATATCGGTGAGTCGCTGGAGAGCGAAGTCCCGCTCCAGCGGGACGCCCTTGATCACCCGCAGGACCTGCCCCATGTACTCCTCTGGCGTGCCCAGGCCGTAGATGCAGGACACCGAGGCCACGATGACCACGTCCTCTCTGGTCAGGAGGGCGGCAGTGGCCGAGTGACGGAGTCGTTCGATCTCGTCGTTGATGGTGGCGTCCTTCTCGATGTACAGGTCGCTCTGGGGCACGTACGCCTCGGGCTGGTAGTAGTCGTAGTAGGACACGAAGTACTCGACCGCGTTCTCCGGGAAGAACTCCCGGAACTCGTTCGCCAGCTGGGCCGCCAGCGACTTGTTGGGCGAGATCACCAGCGTCGGTTGCTGAACGCGTTCGATGGCTTTGGCGATCGTGTACGTCTTCCCCGAGCCGGTGATGCCCAGGAGGGTGGAGTAGTCCTCACGAGCCAGGATCCCCTCGGCCAGCTGGTCGACCGCCTTCGGCTGATCGCCGGCAGGGGCGAACTCGGAGACAACGCGGAATGGGGGCATCGATCCCGATGCTACCGCGCGGTCACGGCTCGAGCGGACGCCGACCGCCGAACCCGGCGTCGACCTCGTGCCAGTGGGTGACCCGATCCTCGTCGGGGCGCCAGCACAGATACACCAGACGCCCCTCCCGGCGGGCCGGAAAATCGATCAGCCCGGTCTCGGCGTCCCGGAGGACGATGCCCCTGCCGGCCAGCCCCTCCACCTCCTCGCGGAGGACCCGGAGAGCCTCCCAGTGGGCGGTTCCATCGATCCCGCCCCCATTGGACGGAGACCGCCGGCTGATCCGCCCGGCGGAGCGGAGCACGGTTCGACGGGCGTCACGGATCCGAACCAGCGAGATGCGGAGCTCGGGGAGGGCGGCGTTCGCCTCGTCCACCGTGTAGTGCCGGGCCTCCTCCATCGGGGGGAGGATACCGGGGCGTCACCCCGACTTCGGGGACAAACGCGATCAAGGAGCGGAACTCAGAGCACCAGCGAGCAGTTCTCGCACTCGAACACACCGAGCCGAACCTGGGCGCCATGCCCGCCGCACCGAGGACACCGCCGGCACCGGCCGCCTCCGGGGCACTCGATCGGCTCGGTGGTGGACCCCGCTTCATCCCAGGTCGTGCTGCTCTCTCCCGGCCGGGGCTCCTGGATCGATAGGAGCCACAGCCCTCCCGGTCCGGCCTGGAACCCGTGTGGGTACGCCGCCGCCCTTCCGAGGATGGAGCCGGGTTGGAGCGGGACGGCGCCGTGGATCCGGGCCTGGCCGCTTCCTCTGAGGACGATCGACCACTCTTCGGAGTCCGGATGGGTGTGGGCGTACGCGATCTGATCCGGCCCCAGGGCCTGGATCGAGAAGTAGAACTCACGGCCCTGGGAGATCGGCACCCGGCGGAAGCCTGAGGGACACAGGACCACCAGATCGTCCGGCATCGCCCGGAACACGCCGAGGTTGCCCAGGACCTCATCCAGGTGGCCGATCCCCCGCTCTCCCATCGCTCCCATGAAAGACTCAGGAAGAGCGCCGCGCAAGCCTCACGCCGCCACACCCAGGGCCCGAGGGAGATCCTCCAGCGACGTGATGCGGATGGCGTCCGTTTCCTCGTGTCGGCCCCGGCGATCGATTAGCACCGGCACCATCCCCACGGCTCGGGCCGCCTCGATATCGAACCTCGGGTTGTCGCCCACGTAGACCGATCGGTCCGCGGCCACGCCGGCCCGCTCCAGGGCCAGTCGAAAGATCCCCGCATCCGGCTTCTCCACACCCTCGACCCCGGAGATCACGGTGACGTCGAAGAAGTGGGCCACCTCCAGGACGTCCAACAGCCGCTCAAGCCATTCCTCGAAGTTCGAGATCAACCCGAGGGTGAGGTCGGTGGTCCGGAGGCGCTCCAGCGTGGGGAGGGCGTCGGGGTGGAGACGGTAGGACGCCAGATCCGTGAACCGTGTGTGGAGCGCCTCGGCGAGCTCGTCCCCCCCATCGTCGACGCCGAGATCGGTCAGGAACGACCGATAGATCCCGTCCCACAGGGATCGGGACCGCTCGGGTGAGGTCGACCAGAGCCGCGCTTCCTCCGACGAAAGGATCTCGTTGAACCGCCCCGAGGACGCCGAGACCACCTCGTGCACCCTGGCAGGGTCAACACGGTGACCCCGATCCCGGAGCACCTCGGCGAACAGCTCGGCGAACGAAGGGTGGGGGTAGAGCAGCGTCTCCCCCGCATCGAAGAACACCGCCTGGAGGTCCACGGGCGGGATGATAGCCTCCGTCCGGATCATCACACCCGGGCTCGTCGCCGCAGGTCCGCCCACAGCGCGTCGACCTCCTTCTCCAATCGCGCCAGATCGCCGTCGTTGCGCAGGATGATGTCGGCCGCGGCCTCCTGTGCCTCCGGCGCCGCCTGGACCGCCATCCTGGCCCGAGCCTGGGCCGGAGTCATCCTCCGGATCCGGGCCACCCGATCGATCCGGGTGGCCTCCGGGGCCGTGACCACGACCACCACGTCGACGGCCTCCTGGAAGCCGGTCTCCACGAGCAGCGGCACGTCGAACACGATGACGACGGGGGTCGAGCGATGCTCCTCCACCACGGCCGCCAGCCCCCGGAACACCTCGGGGTGGACGATCGACTCCAGCGCGGTGCGCTTCTCCGGCTCGTCGAACGCGCGGGCGGCGATGGCTGCCCGGTCCAGTCGTCCGTCGGTCCCGACGACGTCGTCCCCGAACAGGTCGCGGATCCGACGATAGGACGGCGTTCCCGGCTCGAGGGCCCGCCCGGCCAGCTGGTCCGCGTCGACGATCACCGCGCCGCGCTCGCCCAGCATCCGGGCCACCGTCGACTTGCCGGCGCCGATCCCGCCGGTCAGGCCGACCAGGATCAAGCCTAGCCGCGGCCTTCGCGCCGCTTCAGGTCCTCGACGATCGACTCCAGGGAGATGTCCTCGTCCTCGTCGGAGGACTTCGCCGCCGTCTCGGGTTCCGGTTCTCGCTCGATCTCGGGCTCCGGTGAGGGCGCTTCGGCCGGGCCGGCCTCCGGAATCTCGGCCTCGGGCTCGGGGGGGGCCGGGGCCTCGGCCGGTTCGACCTCGGCCTCGATCTCGGGCTGGGGCGCGGCGGTGTCGACGCCGCGCATCGACAGGGAAACCCGCCGGCGGGCGATGTCCACGTCTTCGACCTTGACCCGAACCCGCTCGCCGACCTGCACCACCTGATCTGCGGACTCCACGTGCTCCTCCGAGAGCTTCGAGATATGGACCAGCCCCTCGATTCCCTCGGCCACGCGGACGAACGCCCCGAACGGCACGATCTTGGTGACCTCGCCGTCGATGACCTGGCCGGCGCGGTGTTTCTCGGCGAACTCCTTCCACGGGTCGGCCTGGGTGGCCTTCAGCGAGAGCGAGACCCGCTCCCGATCCATCTCCACGCCCAGCACCTCCACCTCGACCTCCTGGCCCACGGAGACCACCTCGCTGGGATGCTCGACGTGCCGCCAGGAAAGCTCCGAGACGTGGACCAGCCCGTCCACCCCACCGAGATCGACGAAGGCCCCGAAGTTGACGATCGAGGAGACCGTTCCCTTGCGCCGCTCCCCCGTCTTCAGGGATTCCAGGAACTTCTTCCGACCCTCGCTCTGCGATTCCTCCAGGAAGGCCCGACGGGAGAGAACGACGTTATTGCGGTTCCGATCGAGCTCGATGATCTTGCACTCGAGCTCCTGACCAACGTAGGGGTGCAGATCCCGGACCCGCCGGAGCTCGACCAACGACGCGGGAAGGAACCCTCGGAGGCCGATGTCCAGGATCAGGCCGCCCTTGACCACCTCGATCACCGGTCCTCGGATCGTCCCTCCCTCGGCCATGATCTTCTCGATCCTGCCCCACGCCCGCTCGTACTGGGCTCGCTTCTTCGACAGGATGAGACGCCCCTCCTTGTCCTCCTTCTGAAGGACCAGGGCCTCGATATCGTCGCCGACCTTGACCTCCTCCGAAGGATCGACGTCGTGCCGGATGGACAGCTCTTTGGCGGGGATGACACCTTCGGACTTGTAGCCGATATCAAGCAGGACCTCGTCGCGGTCGATCCGCACGATCTTTCCGCTGACCAGGTCTCCGTCGTTGAAGTCCTTCAGGGACGCTTCGATCGCTGCGGGCAGTTCCTCCGGCGTCAGGTCCTCCTGCACCGCGACGGTGCCCGGCTGTTCGCTCTCGATCTCTGATCAGCTCCTTTTCCGCCAGCCGCCGAGGACGCTGCGCGGTCGGGGAGATTGAGCCGTGCAGAAACGTGCCTGGCGGGACAACGCAATAGTAGGTGACTGAACTCCTCAGCGTCAATGCGCGTTCAGTGACCCGCGGGTGCCGCGGCACCCCAGTCGGGGCCCGAGCCGATGTCCACCCTCAAAGGCACGGAGAGTTCGAACGCCGACTCCATCTCCTTCCGGGCCGCCTCGGTCACTTCCGGCACGGCGTCCTGTCGGGTCTCGAACACCAGCTCGTCGTGCACGGTGAGCACCATCGTGGCCGGCAGGGTCTCCATGGCCGCGTCGACCCGGATCATGGCCAGCTTCATGATGTCGGCCGCCGAGCCCTGGATGGGAGCGTTGAGGGCCATCCGCCTGCCCAGGTCGCGGATCCGGGGATTCGGCGACTGGAGCTCGGGAAGGTACCGCCGCCGCCCCAGGATGGTGGCCGTGAACCCATCGGCGGCGGCGTGGGCGACCTGGCGGTCCAGGAACTCCTTGATCTTGGGGAAGCCCTGGAAGTAGGCGTCGATGAACTCCTGGGCCTCGTCCGGGGCGATGCCCAGCCGGCTGGCCAGGCCATACGCGTTCATGCCGTACGCCAGCCCGTAGTTGACCACCTTGGCCCGACGGCGCAGCTCGGTGTCGACCTGCTCGGGGGGGAGCCCGAACACCTTGCCAGCCGTGGCGGCGTGGATGTCCGTGTCCGTGGCAAACGCCTCGGCCAGGGCCTCATCGCCGGACAGGTGGGCCAGGACCCGGAGCTCGATCTGCGAGTAGTCGGCGACGACGAGGGTGTGCCCTGCCGCGGCCACGAAGGCCTTCCTCACCTGTCGGCCGGTCTCGCCGCGGATCGGAATGTTCTGAAGGTTGGGGTTCACCGAGGACAGCCGCCCCGTGGACGCGGCGACCTGGTTGAACGTCGTGTGGAGACGCCCGTCGTCCGGGGAAACCAGTGGGGGAAGCGCATCGAGGTACGTCGACTTCAGCTTGGACAGCTCGCGGTACCGGAGCAGCGCGTCGACGATGGGATGCTCGTGGCGGAGCTTCTCCAGCGTGTCGGCGTCCGTGGAGTAGCCGGTCTTGGTTCGCTTCGTGGGCCGCAGGCCCAGACGATCGTAGAGGATCACCCGAAGCTGCGGCGGAGAGTTCAGGTTGAACTCCTCGCCGGCGTGGACGTAGATCTCCGCCTCCAGGGCTCGCATCCGGTCGCCCATGGTCTCCGAGAGCTCGTTGAGATAGGGGACGTCCAGGGCGACGCCGGCCGCCTGCATCCGGGCCAGGACCCTGGCCAGAGGCAGCTCCACGTCCCCTAGCAACGGCCCTACCCCGGATCGGTCGACCCGTTCGGCCATGACCTGGGCCAGCATCGCCGTGGCCGCCGCCTCCGCGGCGAAGGTCCTCCACGTCTCCTCCAGGGGGAGCTGTCCCTCCTCGACCGCGCTGGAGACGGCCCGAGACAACACGTCGACGCCGAGGTACTTCTCCGCCAACGCGGGAAGGGGATAGGAGGCCTCCGCCGGATCGAGGAGATACCCGGCGAGCATCGTGTCGAAGACCACTCCCCGAACCTCGACGCCCAGCCGGAGGGCCGCCGTCTGGACCTCCTTCGCGTCGTGCACCCACTTGGCCCGCTGGGGGTCGGCCAGCCATCGGCGAATGTCGGCGGGAAGCTCGCCCTCCACCGCCATGTACACGCCCCGCCCGTCTCCTGGAGAGACCGCCACGCCCCCGGCCCGGCTCCCGTGGGCCTCCACGGCCACCGCGACCGGCCCGTCGAGCAGTGGGCCGGCCCGGGCCACCGATACCTGCTCGAGGTCGAGCTCTCGGGTCGCCGCCG
>DASQTB010000095.1:0-9911 GCA_035642095.1 Actinomycetota bacterium
CTGGTTCAGGCGCTGCTGGAAGGACCCAGGCGATGGCGCGACCTCCACGACGCGATCCCCGGCATCGCTCCCAACGTGCTGGCCGACCGGCTCCGTCGGTTGGAGCGCGAGGGCGTCGTGGCCACGGCTCCGTACTCGACCCGGCCGCCGCGGCTGGCCTACGACCTCACCGAGGACGGACGAGCGTTGGCCGGCGTCCTCCGGCTCCTGGCGGCGTGGGGCGGCCAGGCTCCCGGTGGCCCTCCACATCATGTCTGCGGGACGCCGACGGAGGTCCGGTGGTTCTGTCCCACCTGCGGCACGGCCACGGAAGACGGAGGAGAGGACGTGACGCTGGTCTGAGCGCTCAGTCGAGTTCGGGGAGGTCCAGCGGAGCCGGTCGAGGGGTGCACGCCCCGCAGTAGGCCGCGTCCTCCACCACCAGAGCTTTGGTTCGGTCCTGGCTCCGGAACAGCTCCAGGATGTAGGGGTGGATCTGAACGTGGTCCTCGCACACCGCCCGGCCGCAGAACCGGCAGGTCGCCACGGCCGTCCGGCGGCAGTGCCAGCAGTCCACGGATCGGAAGCCTAGTGCAGCCCGGTCCGTTCCACGGGGGCCTGGGGGTTGAGCGTCCCGGTGCGGAAGGCCTCGCCGATCAGCCGGTCGAAGCCGTCCCGCTCCAGCCGGTAGGCCCGGACCGGGGTCATGGTCCGCACGGTGGCCGTTCTGGGGACGTCCAGCAGGAGGGCCACCTCGCCGACGTATGCTCCGGGGCCCAGCACGCTGGTCCGGCGGCCGTCCTGGACCACCTCGACCTGGCCCGATCCGATCCCGTAGAACGCGTCGCCGGGGTCGCCCTGCCGGATGACCTCCTCGCCCGGCCCCAAGTTGACCCACGTCCCGTGCTCCACAAGCTCCGACAGCTGGGCCGGCTCCAGGTGCTGGAATGGAGGGAGGGCCCGAAGCTCGGCGACCTGCTGGAGCGTGGGGGCGAAGTCCGGGACCGTGGCCATGTCGGCCAGGAGCTGATCGAACGTCCCCTTTTCGATCTCGAACAGCTCGGCTTCCTCCAGCGCCCGGACCGTGGCCGCCCTGGGGCGGGCCTCCAGGAGCCCCAGCTCCCCGAAGGACTCGCCCCGCCCGAGGACCCGGAGGACCCGCTCGTCCCCGGCCTCGGGGTCTTCCTCCACCGCGTGGAGCGTCCCCCGCCGGACGACGTAGAACGCCTCGGCCCGTTCGCCCTGTCGCACCACCGGCTGTCCCCGGGCCACCGTACGCAGACGGACCCGGCCGGCCAGGTCGTTGAGCACGGGGACCGGAAGGTCGTCGAAGAGCGGCAACGCGTCGATCAGCTCGGCGGCCTCGATCCGCCACCCCTGCTCCAGCCGGAACCGGACCCGCCTCCAGAACGCCCGAGCCCGGCGGAGCCCCGAGCGCACCAGCGTGGAGAGCCCCCGGAGCAACGGGCCGGCGATGACCACCGCCAGCAGGACGAGGAGCAGCCGGGTCAGGACGCCGCCATCCCACATGCGGACGATCAGCTTGCCGAACAGGTGCCGCCAGAAGAAGAAGCTGGCGTACAGCGAGAAGATGGCGAAGGCCACGCCGAGGATCCCGTACCCCGCCAGGCCGGCCTCCTGGGCGTTGAATCGCTCTCGGATCCGGAGCTTGTGCCACAGGTCGTACCGGATGAACGA
Source organism: Actinomycetota bacterium (assembly GCA_035642095.1). Taxonomy (GTDB): domain Bacteria; phylum Actinomycetota; class UBA4738; order UBA4738; family CALAEC01; genus DASQTB01. The sequence continues at coordinate 1,678 of DASQTB010000095.1, forward strand.
CAGCGATCGAGGTCGCAGGTCGGGCACGTGGATGGCGTCGGACAGGATGTAGTAGCCGTCCAGCTCCAGAAGCGGAATCAGGTTCATGAAGATGATGAAGTAGTTCAGCACGGCGAACTTGTAGAGGGTGCTCGAGATCAGGGCATCCGGGTAGAGCCAGGCGGCCACCGAGGCCACCCCGGCGACCATGATCTCGGCGACCGGCCCGGCGAACGATTGGACGATCCGCTGCCTCGGCTCCAGCATGAGGACGTCCGACGATTCGATGAACCAGGCGGGCGAGCCGTAGTAGATCATGAACCCCGCGCTCTTGATCCTTCGTCCGTAGTGGATCACCCCCAGGGCATGGCCCAGCTCGTGGGTGAAGGTGATGAAGTAGTTCAAGGCGCCGAGGATCAGAAACTCGATGGCCACCGATCGCCCCGACAGGCTGAACCGTCCCGATCGAACGACGTCGATGAAGGCAACGAACCCGACCACGCCGATGATCAAACCGACCACGGCCACCCAGCGTTTGAAGAAGAAGCGGAAACCGTGGTGGTACATCCATCGCACGGCGCCGTCCGCTCGGGTCCAATCGACCGAGAGCGTGCGGAGGAACTCCCCCACCTTGGCCCGGGCCACGGAGGGCTTCATCGACCTCCGGACGGCCGCGTAGGTATCGACGAAAGGCGGATCGAGGAACCCGCCGTCCTCGAGCGACCGGACCAGATCGGCGACGCCCTCCAGCTCGAGCTCACCGGACTCCTGGAACCGCTCGACGACGAGCTCCTTCACGGTCCTGGTGCCGTCCATGAGCCGGACGGCCTCCAGCTCTCCCGATTCCAGACGGTAGTGAAGGAGGTCTCGAGGATTGGCGATCATCGCGTAGTCGTTGCCCCACCGGAGCCGGAACTCCTTGATCTCCACGTCGGAGGCGAGCTTGGGCCGGAACGAGGCCGGGTCGAACTCCTCGGACAGGCGTTTCCACAGCCGCCCGGACGGCTCGGTTCCCTCGTCCGCCGCTCCCCGACGGACGCGGTCCCAGATTCCCGCCGGGACCCGGCTCACGGCCGAGCCGGCCTGGGGAGTGGACGCTCGTCCTCCCGCAGCCTTCGAGCGACCGAGTGGTTGACGGACGCGCCGGGACGCCGGTGTCCGGTGAGCCTGGAGCCCTCCGCGGTGACCTGGAACGTGGCCCGGGCCTTCGGCGTGAGCTCTCCGCTGAGGGAGCCCCGGACCGTCACGTCGGCGGCCGATACGGCTCCCTCCACGAGCACGGATTTCGACAGGGCCAGGCCTGCCAGGACCGTTCCAGGGATCGACCGCACGGCTGCATCCTCGGCCAGCGTCGAGGTGGTGGCAAGGCAGGCAGTGATGTCCGTCACGTCCTCGGGCTGTCGGAGGGCACCCCTCTTCGGTGAGGGCCGGAGGTTCGCCGGATCTCGGGGGCGGTGGTCTCGGCCGTGATGTAGCCGGTCCGCCACTGAGTCAAGTCGAGCCGGTTCGGCCAGCCTTTTCCCGGTACATCGACCGATCGGCCCGCTCGATCAGCTCGTCGATGTCACGGTCCCGTTCGGGATCGTACGCGGCCAACCCGATGGACACCGAGAGCGTGTACGGTCGGTTGCCGCGGTCGTTGTGACCCCCGACGGCTCCTTGAACCCGTTCGATGACCATCCAGCCGTGGACGGCTCGCAGTCGGTGAGCAGGGCGCAGAACTCGTCACCGCCCAGCCGGGCTACCAGGTCGGAAGAGCGAAGCGAGCTCCGAAGCAGGTCCGCGGTGTCGATCAACGCCCGGTCTCCCTCGGCGTGGCCAGCCCCTTGCGGCGGAGGGGCCAGTCCCGCCACCTCCACGACCGGCGTCGGTCCGGGGACGAGGACGGATCAGACATCTCTCCACCCTTACCGGCGGACTGGGGACCCGGTTTACGGCCCGGGACTTCTGGTGGTCGGCCCGAGGATCCGGGGAGACTACAGGAGGGGCAGGTAGCGGTCCAGCTCGAACGGCGTGACGTACGCCTTGTAGGAATCCCACTCCGCCCGCTTGTTCCGGATCAGCTCTTCGAATACGTGGTCGCCCAACGTCTCCTGGAGCAGTTCGGACCGCTCCGCCATCCGGATCGACTCGAACAGGTCCTCCGGGAGGGCCTCGATACCGGCCTGCCGCCGCTCCTCCTCGCTCATCTCGTAGATGTTGTTCGAGGCCTCCGGAGGAAGCTCATACTCCTCTTCCACGCCCCGAAGACCCGCGGCCAGCATGACCGCGAACGCCAGGTACGGGTTGCAGGCCGGATCCGGCGATCGGAGCTCGATCCGGGCCGCCGGCTCCTTCCCCGGCTTGTACATCGGCACCCGGACCAGGGCCGACCGGTTCCGCCGCGCCCAGCACGCGTACACCGGGGCCTCGTAGCCGGGAACCAGCCGCTTGTACGAGTTCACCCACTGGTTCAGCACCAGGGTGATCTCTCGAGCGTGCCGGAGGATGCCGGCGATGTAGCCTCGAGCCACCTTCGACAGGTGATACTCGTCGGTGGGATCGAAGAAGGTGTTGCGGTCTCCCTCGAACAGGGACTGGTGGGTGTGCATGCCGCTGCCGTTCACCCCGAGGACGGGCTTCGGCATGAAGGTGGCGTAGATCCCGAACTCCTGAGCCACCTCCTTCACCGTGAGCCGGTACGTCATGACGTTGTCGGCCATGGTCAGGGCGTCGGTGTACCGGAGGTCGATCTCGTGCTGGCTGGGGGCCACCTCGTGGTGGACGTACTCCACGGGGATCCCCATGGCCTCGAGGTACTCGACCGTTCGCTTGCGGTATCCTGTGGCGACGTCGAGCGGGGTGAGGTCGAAGTAGCCACCCTGATCGAGGAACTCAGTCCCGGCGGAATCGCGGAAGTAGAAGTACTCGAGCTCGGGGCCGACGTAGAAGGTGAAGCCGAGGTCGGCGGCTCGGCGGAGCTGACGTTGCAGGACGTATCGTGGATCGCCGGGGAACGCCGTGCCGTCGGGATCTACGATGTCGCAGAACATCCGGGCCACGTGCTCTTCGGAGCGCCACGGGATGATCTGGAACGTCGAGGGATCGGGCCGGGCCACCATGTCGGACTCCTGGATGCGGGCGAAGCCCTCGATCGATGAGCCGTCGAACCCCATTCCTTCGGCGAACGCCGTCTCGAGCTCGGCCGGCGTGATGGCGAAGGACTTGAGGAACCCCAGCACGTCCGTGAACCACAGGCGGATGAACTTGATCCCGCGTTCTTCGACGGTGCGCAGTACGAACTCGGCTTCGGGCGTCATCGGCCGGCCGAGCGTACCGGACCGGATGGGATCCCCGGTTACACGGGCGTTAAATTTGCCCCTCGCGGACGGAGGTACGATGCCGACGTGGACGACGCAGCGGCGAATGTGCTCCGCCACGTGGAGGAGCTGGAGGTTCGACTCGTCCGGCTGTGGTTCACCGATGTCCTCGGCTTCCTGAAGTCCTTCGCCATCCCGGTCGAGGAGTTGGAGAAGGGGTTCCGGGAGGGCATCGGGTTCGACGGGTCGGCTGTCGAGGGGTTCGCCCGGCTGGAGGAAGCCGACGTCCTGGCTCACCCCGACCCATCCACCTTCCGGCTGCTGCCCTGGCCGAAGGACGAGCCGGTGGCCCGGATGTTCTGCGATCTCACGCACCCGGACGGGGCGCCCTTCGAGGGCGATCCCCGCCAGGTCCTCCGGCGAGCCCTGCGGCGGGCCGAGGCAATGGGGTTCACGGTTCGCCTGGCGCCGGAGATCGAATACTTCGTCTCGGCGTCCTCGGAGTCATTCGAACCCCTCGACCGGGGTGGCTACTTCGACCTGACCACCGCGGAGGTGGCCGATGGGCTGCGGGCCCGATTGGTCGACGCCCTCGACCAGCTCGGGATCCGGGTGGAGGCCCTGCACCACGAGGATGCCCCCAGCCAGCATGAAGTCGACCTGGCCCCCGACGAGGCTCTGACCGTGGCCGACGCGGTGATGACCGTGCGGCTGGCGGTGAAGGAGGCCGCCCAGGAGCTGAAGCTGCACGCCTCGTTCATGCCCAAGCCGGATGCCCGGGCCCAGGGCTCGGGGATGCACACGCACGTCGCGCTCCTGGAAGGAGAGCGCAACGTGTTGTTCGACCCCACCGCGGATGCGGGGCTGTCGAAGGTCGGGCGGGCGTTCGTGGCCGGCCTGCTGGAGCACGCCCCGGCCCTCACCGCGGTGACGAACCAGTGGGTCAACTCCTACAAGCGGCTGGTTCCCGGCTTCGAGGCCCCGGTGTTCGTGTGCTGGGCTCGGCGGAACCGGTCGGCCCTGGTCCGAGTGCCGACGGTGACCGACGAGCGCGGGGCTCGGATCGAGTACCGGGCTCCGGACCCGGCGTGCAATCCGTACCTGGGCTTCGCCGTCCTCCTGGCGGCGGGCCTGGACGGCGTTGGCCGCGAGCTGGAGCCGCCGGAGGAGACCGTCGACGACCTGGGGGCGATGTCCGAGGAGGAACGGCGGGCCGCGGGGATCCGTTCCCTCCCCGACACGCTGCTCGACGCGGTGCACACCATGGAGCGGTCGGAGCTCGTGGCCGACACGCTCGGCGAGCACGTCTTCGAGTGGTTCCTGCGGAACAAGCGAGAGGAATGGGAGGCCTACCGGCGGGTGGTGACCCGCTGGGAGACCGAGCGGTCGTTCCCGATCCTGTGATCGGACCCGAGGTCCTCGGCCGCTCCCTGGCGGCCGCCCCGGATCCGGAGCGGGCCCGCGTGGCGCTCGCTCGGGTGGGGGAGGCTCCCCAGGCCCGTCGGATCCTGGCCGAGCCCGGTGCCGTGGAACACGCCGCTCCACTCCTCGGTCTCTCGACCGCGGCGGCGGACTTCCTGGTGGCCCACCCGGAGGAGGCCGTCCTGTTCCTCGATCCCGGTCCCCGAGATCGAGCGGCGCTCCTGGCCGAAGTTCGGGCCGCCGCCGCCGACCTTGGGATCGAGGCGGGCGTCCGCCGGTTCCGCCGCCGGGCCGTGTCCCGGATCGCCGTGCGCGATCTGGCCGGGACGGCGGTGGATGAGGTCGTCGCCGAGGTCACGTGGGTGGCCGAGGCCTGCCTCCAGGCCGCGGTCGATGTTGCCGGCGGGGGGGTGGGGGTGATCGGCTTGGGGAAGCTCGGCGGGGAGGAGCTCAACTACGCCAGCGACGTGGATGTCGTGTTCCTCCACGAGGGCACCGGGCCCGAGGCCCAGAGCGACGCATCCCGCCGGGCCGCCCGGGTGATCGGGATTCTCTCGGAGCAGACCACCGACGGGGTGGCCCTCCGGGTGGACGCCAGCCTCCGGCCCGAGGGCCGGTCCGGACCCCTATCCCGCTCGGCCGACGCGATGATCGAGTACTACGGCCGCCACGCGGCGACGTGGGAACGCCAGGCCTGGCTGAAGGCCCGCCCCGTGGCGGGCGATCCCGCCCTGGGCAGGCGGGTCCTCGCCGCGCTGGAGCCCGCGATCTTCCCCGAGCACCTCGACACGTCGGCAATCGACGACGTTCGGGCGATGAAGGTCCGGGTCGAAGACTATGTTCGGGCTCGGGGCAAGGAGGCCGTCGAGGTCAAGCGCGGCCGGGGCGGAATCCGAGACGTCGAGTTCGCCGTGCAGCTGCTTCAGTTGGTCCACGCCCGGCGAGATCCCGCGCTCCGCCAGCCGAACACCCTCCGGGCCCTGGCCGCCTTGGCCGACCGGGGGTACGTCGGTGCCGGGGACGCCGACGAGCTGGCCGGCTCCTACCGGTTCCTCCGGCGACTGGAGCACCGGTTGCAGCTCGTCCGGGAGGTCCAGACCCATGAGCTTCCCTCGGACCAGGCGTCGCTCCGGACCCTGGCCCGGTCCCTGGACCTCGACGAGGCGGAGGACCTCATGTCGGCCTACGCCCGGCACACCGAGACGGTCCGATCCCTGCACGAGCGGCTGTTCTACCGGCCGCTGCTGGAGACCTATGCCGGCGACCGGTCCCCCATGCCGGGCACCGAGCCGGCGGCCACCCGAGAGCTTCTGGCCGGGCTGGGCTTCGCCGACCCGGACGGCGCGTACCGACGATTCGCCCGGCTGGTCGACCATCAGCGACGGCTGGGACGGGTCCTGGCTCATGTCTTCCCTGTCCTGGCTCCCGCCTTGGCCCTGGCGGCGGATCCCGACGGCGCCCTGGTCCGATTCGAGCGGGTGGCCGACGGGCTGGCCAGTCTTGGTCCCGCCGCGGACGTGTTGGCATCCGACCCGGAGCGGGCGGCTCGGCTGGCCCGAGCGGTGGCGGGATCATCCTGGACGTCGGACCTCCTGGCCACTCGGCCCGAGGTCGCCCTCCACGTCCTCGACGATTCCGTTGCCCAGGACCCTCCCGAGATCGCGCTGGTCCGGGCAGCGGTTGATCACGCCGACGGCCGCCTTCCCGTCCCGGAGTCCGGCCGGAGGTTGTCTCGCATCGCCGACGCGGCGGTGGGGGAGGCCCTGGCCGCCTCGGCGCCGGGCCTGGCGGTGGCCGTGATCGGGCTGGGCAAGCTGGGTTCCGAGGAGCTCAATTTCGCCTCGGACCTCGACGTCGTGTTCGTGTACGAGGGCGAGGGGCCGAGCGCCTTCGAGGAGGCCCGCCGGATCGCCGAGGCGGTGCTGGACGGGATACGGGGCCGCGGGTTCGACCCGGATCCGGACCTCCGGCCGGAGGGCCGCAACGGGCCGCTGGCCCGGTCGATGGCCGCGTACCTCGAGTACTGGGAGCGGTGGGGCCGGACGTGGGAGTTCCAGTCGCTCCTCAAGGCTCGAGCGGTAGCCGGTGACGAGTTGCTGGGGAAGCGGTTCGTGCTCGCGGCGGAGGACTTCGCCTACCCCGAGTACATGCCGGCGCAGACGGTGGCGGAGATTCGGCGGATGCGCGTCCGCCTGGAGGAGGAGCGGGTGAAGCCTCCCGACGCTCGGCGGTTCCACTTCAAGCTCGGGCATGGCGGCCTGGCGGACGTCCAGTTCGCCGTGGAGCTGAGCCAGCTCCGGCACGGTCGCGCTCATCCGGATGTGCGACGAGGCCATACGCTCGAAGCGCTGGAGGCCCTGGCCCGGGAGCGACTGATCGAGGACGGGGCCGCCTTGGCCCTTGGAGAGGGGTGGGTGTTCCTGAACGAGGTGAAGAACGCTCTGGAGGTCGATCGCCGCCTCCCGGCGGAGGCCCTTCCCGTCGCTCCCGAGGGGCAACTCGCCCTGGCTCGGCGACTGGGGTACGAGGAGTTCCCTCGAGCGGCTCTCCTGGAGGAGTATCGACGGGTCACCAGGCGGGCGCGTCGGGCCATGGAGCGTGTGTTCTACCCGGAAGAGGAATGAGAAGGAGCCGGGCGACTGATCGCCGCCCGGCTCCTTCCTCCTCTCAGCCGTCAGCCGTTATCGCCGGGTGTTCTCCCACTCCCAGCGGCGGATCCGGCTCTGCTCGTACTCCGGATCGTGGACCGGCCTGGCCGGCTGCTCGTAGTCGCGGTACTCGTGACCGTACTCGTGGCCCCAGTCACCGTGCTGGCCGTAGAACGACCACAGCTCCTTCTCGAGGTGCTTGCTGATGGCGTCCGGTGCCACGTCAGGTGAATCCTTCACCTGGTCCTTGGTGAACGGCACGATCACGCCCTTCTCCTCGAACGAGGCCCCTCGCAGCGGCACGAGGGAGTACCGGCTCGAGAGGATCCCGGCCCCCACCGCGAGCCACTCGGGCTCGTTCTGCTCCACGTTGTAATACACGTGCTCCACGGTTCCGATCTTGTCCCGATCCTTCGAATAGACCGGGGCCCCGCGGAGGTCCTGCATCCGCTCCATCGTCATCTGGGTCCGCATGGTCGTCACTCCCTTCCTCTGGTAGACGTCCGTGCGGGTCCACACTCATCCCTACCCACCCCGCCCTTGGGAGTATTCGTCCTACCGCCCGGTAGGTCCGAATCGGTCGAGAGGAAAGGGCGACCGCGCTCCGCGATCACCCTTCTTCTCTCTTGTCTGGATGGCTGGTTCTACCCTAGATGTCGTAGTACAGCTGGAACTCGTGCGGGTGGGGGCGGAGGCGGACCTCGTCCAGCTCGTTCTTCCGCTTGTACTCCAGCCAGGTGTCGATGACGTCCTGGGTGAACACTCCGCCGTCCAGGAGGAAGCCGTGATCCCTCTCCAGAGCGTCTAGGACCTCCTCCAGCGATCCCGGGACCTGCTTGACCCCCGCCGCTTCCTCGGGTGGGAGGTCGTACAGGTCCTTGTCGAT